>JAFGJF010000354.1 GCA_016929205.1 Anaerolineae bacterium | reverse complement strand
CCGATAATGTTGGCGTGTTAGTTGCTGGCGTATGCGTTGGCGTCCCGGTTGGTACAGGTGTCAGGGTTGCCGTTGGCGCGCTTGGAGGCAAGGGGGTTGGTGTCGCCGTCGGATCGAGGGCCGGCGTTGCTGACGGTGCGGCGGTTGGCGAAAGCGTTGGAATTGGAGTAGATGTCACCGCGTGTGCGACGACATACGCGGCTGTGAGCCTGAACGCCATCCTTTGGGGCCGGATCACGAGGCTGTTGATCAGACACAGTAACAGGATCAGGCCCAACGCCAAAGCCCATATCCACCTGGGCAGGAGCCTGATTTTGATCTCAATCTGCCGAGGCAGGTTGGGATCGAGCTCCATCGCGCGTTCGTAGGCCGTTTTTGCTTGATTCCTCTTGCCCGCTCGGCGTTCGGCATGCCCCTGGCGCATCCACACGTCGGCCTGCCAGCGAGGCACCAGCTGGCTATCGAGGAACAATGTGCGATTAAAGTAGGCGAGGGTCTTGACCGCTTTTTCCCATTGCCCCGCCTTTTCCAGCTCATCGCACCGTTTTTTGACCGCGTTTTCAAGCGCTGTGGTCAGTTGCTTGTACTGCTCCGGCGACGCAAGGGCAAGGGCCTGTTGGTAGTGTTGTTTTGCTTCGTCGAGGCTGCCATCGACCAGCGCATTGTAGCATCGTTCGCGATACAGGTTGATGTGTTTAGCGTCGTTTTGCTGCACGCCTTTTTCTCCCTATTGTCGTGGGTAGTATGATGCTTCCAGGATGTCAATGGACTAGGAGTTCAATGTCGAATGAGGCATATTACCACGTAATCTCCAAGTTGTCAATATACATCGTTCTATTTCGAGTTTTACAAACAACGAGGGCTCTCTTTTGACATGCAGTACAAGCCGTGATAGAATCGTTCCGTTTATCATTGTTGCCCTGGCAAAGGAGGAGTTATATGACAGCAGCCAAAGTAGAAAAGGCTAAACATAGTTGGCCCACGTTGGTGGCGTTAGGGTTTGGCTATTTGATCGACAATGGCGAGGATCAGTCGATGGGGATTCTGTTCCCGGCGATCAAGGCGCTGTGGGGTCTGACGAATTTCCAATTGGGCCTGGTGGGCACGGTGCGCAAGGTGGCTGCTGCGCTGACCTCTCCGCTGTGGGGGTATGCGGCCGACAAGTGGAATCGTAAATGGGTGCTGTTTATCGGCACCGGCGTGTGGGGGCTGTGGACGCTGCTGTGCGGGCTGGTGCCCTCCTTTGGGGCGATGCTGGTGATCCGCACGATCTCGGGCATCGGCCTGGGATGCCTGATGCCGGCAACTTTTTCCTTGATCAGCGATACATTCGCACCCGCCCAGCGCGGACGCGCGCTGGGTGTGCTGGGTGGCGTAGGCGCGCTGGGCATTATCGTCGGCGTGTTGTCGATGGGGATGCTGGCCAGCAACGAGGTGTGGTTGTTGGGACTGGAAAAATGGCGTTGGGGGTTCTTTATCCTGGGCGGGATGAGCGTCTTGTCCGGTTTGTTAATTCTGGTGCTGGTGCGCGAACCGGTGCGTGGCGAGGCTGAGCCAGAGCTGGCAGGCAAGATCACGGCTGAATCGGCCGAACGATACAGTATCAAGTTGTCCGATCTGCCCAAAGTGGTCAAAATTCCGACGATTTGGGTGGCGATTCTGCAGGGGATGGCGGGATCGATGCCCTGGGTGGTGTTGGGGCAGTTTTTGCCGACCTGGCTGGTCGAAGCCAAGGGGATGAGCGCCGACATCAATTTCGACAATCCGAACGGCAGCGCGCCGATTGTATTTGCCACGATCCTGATCGGCACGGTGATCTCGAATGTGATCGGCGGGTTTATCGGTGACTGGGCGGACAAGATCAGCCCCAAGTATGGGCGCACGGCGATTGGGCAGTTTTCGGTCTTTTGTGGCATTCCGCTCAGTTGGGTGATGCTGACTCGGACGGACAACTGGCCACTGTGGCTGTTTTTGGGGCTGTGCCTGGTGACAGCATTGATGATCAGTTGGCCGGGGCGTGGTGCCAAAGAGCCGATGATGCAAGGTGCAGTGCCGCCCGAGCTTCGCTCCACGGCGTATGCGATGAATGACATCGTTGAGCGCGGTTTCGCGGCCTTGATCAGCGTCGTTGCCGGCGGGCTGGCTGGCAATACCGTTCAAGCCTTCACGCGGGCGTTGGTGTGGACGATTCCGGTGCCGTGGGTGCTGTGTTTTATCTTTTTTGCAGGTTTTTACTGGGCTTATCCCCGCGATTCGGCGCGCTTGCGGGCACAGATGGCGACACGGCGTATAGAGCTTGGCTAGACTGTCCTTGGCCAGTTGGAGGGTTTTTTGCCTTTTCTTCGTTTTTTGTATCTAGCGATATCTATATGGTTGGCTATGTATGGATTTAACGCTTTTGTTCTTGTTTTTCTGTATTGGAAACACAAGAATGAGCATGTGGTGCTACCTGTGGACGGGTCACCAGACTGGTTTCCTGTTGTGACCGTGCAGTTGCCTGTTTATAACGAAAAATACGTGGTCAAGCGGGCAATTGACAGTTTAACGCGGCTGGATTGGCCGCGCGACCGGTTGCAGATCCAGGTGCTGGATGACTCGACGGACGAGACGACGATCCTTGCCCAGCGGTGTGTAGAATCATACTGTCAGCAGGGGCTGAATATCGTGTTGGTGCATCGCGAGCAGCGCGATGGATTCAAAGCCGGAGCGTTGAACGCGGCGATGACCGGCGCGATCGGCGAGTTTATCGTCATCTTTGATGCTGATTTTCGTCCCGAATCCGGTTTCTTGCACGACACAATTCCATATCTGGCAGATCCAGAATTGGGTTTTGTGCAGACGCGATGGGGGCATTTGAATGACGATTTCTCGCTGCTGGCACAGGCACAGGCGATGGCGCTTGATGGGCATTTTGTCGTCGAGCACGTTGCGCGCCAGCGTGCGGGACTGTTGACCAATTTCAGCGGAACAGGAGGGGTGTGGCGGCGTGTGTGTATCGAGACGTGCGGCGGGTGGCGGCCCAAGATGCTGACCGAGGATATTGACCTCAGCTACCGCGCTCAGCTGGCGGGCTGGAAGGGGCTGATATTGCCCAATGTGGTCACGCCGGCCGAGCTGCCTGTGCAATTGGCGGCGTTCAAACAGCAGCAGTTCCGTTGGGCCAAGGGGAACACACAGTGTCTCTTGAAACAGTCGTGGTCATTGCTGCAGGCGCGGCTCTCGTTGTTGGCACGGATCCAGGGGCTAATCCACCTCAGTTATTACCTGGCCCACCCCTTGATGCTGCTGGTGATGCTGTTTACATTGCCGCTGATCTGGTTTGGGTGGCTGGATCGCTGGTCTTTGGCATTTTTGAGCCTGGCGACATTAGGACCGCCAATGCTGTACGCGATCGGCCAGCGGGCGATCTATAGTGACTGGAAGCGGCGATTGCGCGCGTTGCCGGTGTTGATCGCCTTGGGTACGGGCATGGCTCTAAACAGCACGGTGGCGATCATCGAAGCCATACTGGGCATCGAGACGGCGTTTTTGCGAACACCCAAATTCCAGGTTAGGGATCGTCACATGCGTTGGGAGGGGATGGCGTATGCGCTGAAAGCAGATCGTTTGGTTCTGGGGGAAGGGCTGCTAACGGTTTACGCCTTGCTTACGGTGCTGGCTGCAGCGATCAAAGGATATGTACAGGTTATTCCGTTTGTCATGTTGTACGCGGCCGGGTTTGGCTACGTGAGCCTGCTGGCTGTGCTTCAGGACAGGCGGCAGGTGGTCGCGTGCAAGCGAGAGCATCAGGAAGAGCCTCAGGTTTATTAGCAGTGGTAGGCTATCGCTGCCTGCTGCACGTCGAGCTCGCGGTGGCATACTGAACCGGGGAGACACCAGCATATCGCTGCCGTCTCCCCGGAGCGTCAAGTACCTAGTCTGGCCTGATATCTTTGATGTCAATCGCTTCTGCATCGACCACAGTGCCGGATCTGCGTTGTGGGGCTTCGAGTAGGGGAGGTTGCATATCCCCTTCCATCTTGCTTTGGCCGCGATAGAAACCGCCATCATCCAGAACAAAGGAATCAACGGCGATATCACCCCATAGTTTGCCCGTATCGAGAATCTCGAGCCGCTTGGCCGTCACATCACCCTGCACAGTGCCCTGAACCTGGACGTTGTGTGCCGTAATATTGGCCACGACCGTAGCATTCTCGCCAACGATCAGGTTGCCGGCGAGGTCGATCGTGCCGCCAAAATCACCATCGATGCGCACGCCACCGCTGCTGCGGATATCGCCTTTGAGACTGGTATTTGGCCCTACGATGGTCTCGATTTCAAAAGGTGCCTTGGTGCTTCTGGGAGGTTGCGCCTTGGGTTTTTGCTCTTTTCCGCCGAAAATCATGTTTTCTCTCCTAGTGTGATTTTATAATGGATGAGAAATCTCATCCTTGTTGCTGGTGTGCCCTGTCAATGGCTTGCTGTTCTTCATCGGTGAGTGAATAAGGTGACTCCCACCTGTTTAGCGGTTTTGCATAGGCTCGCGTACCTTCTCGTGAGTGCAGGCTCGAAAGCACAATGCCGTTTCCATACCCGTCAACGATTGTCCAGGCAAAGCTTTGGTTGCCACCTGTGTCCCGAAAAGGGTTAAAGCGGATGAGTCCCATCCACTGCATACAGTGTTTTAGGGTCAGATCGATTTTGCGCGTGTGGTCGACAAGATCGGCCACGGTTTCCACATGGGTACGCACCTCATCGATGTGTTGATTCAACATATTCTCCAGGTTTTTGCCGTCCGTCCCGGTCACCAACTGTTTGTACTGCCTGGTCATACGTCCAAGACGCACCTGTAGAACAATCAGCCAGGCTAGCATAGCCAGCACGATGGTGATGAGCGCTACAAGACTATAGGACATAAACGATGTCGATAGAATCATTACACGGTGCTCCGTTAGGTTTTGCCCGTTTGGGCTTGTTTTCCCAATAATGCTTCATTTTGGCGTTTGTAGCAGATAACCAAGGTGTGTCTTGGCAACGACATACAACTCGTCCTGGCCTTGCTCAAAAGCCAAGTCCGCACACACTTGCAATGCAGAAATGGCGTTGGCATAGTGGCCTTGTCCCTCGTAGGCGGTTGCCAATGCACAATATCCCGAAGCAAATCGCTGATCCAATGCGATCGCCCGCAACGCGTCGGACAGGGCCTTGTTGTACCACCCGAGACTACTGTACTTTTGGCTTCTCACGCTTACAAAGGTCGGCTCATTTTCATACAATTTGGCCGTTTCTGCGAACTGGTTTTTCGCATCCCTGGGCCGATTCAGGGCCTGGTACATGATGCCAATCATCAAGTTGATTTCTGCATCGTCGGGTGCCAATATCTGGGCCTGTTGATAGCTGGCCAATGCCGACACGTAATCCTTGTTTTGCAGATCTGCTTCGGCGACCAAGATCAGCGCGACTTTTTTGCGAGTTGTGGCGTCAGGGCGCAAAAATGCCATATAGATTACTGCGGCTGCGGCAAGAACAAAGGCCACGATGCCCAGGTTTCGCACCCGTCTTTTCTTTTGATCCTTTTTTTGTCTGTCAACGTGCTGATCAAGATACCACCACCAATGGTTTGGGGGTGGATTATGTTTTGTCCGCAGGACTGCCAGCCCTTCGAGTTTGTTGAGTACCCGATTGATGGTTCGCCCTTTATCGTTCAGAATGCCATACAGCGTTTCTATACGTGTGGTTTCCGGTCGCAAGTCTATGCCTTTTTGCGACATTGCCTCGTGGGCCGACACAATCCGATCCAATAAAGCGAACAGTCCAAGAATCTGGTTGGCACTTGATTTGGGATTGATGTTGGCGATGGCAAGCTCTGCGGCCCGGATATCTACCCTCAAGTTCTCAAGTGTGTACAGTGTCCTAGGTCGTGGCACGGCCCTTGCGTTTTCGGCTTCGGCCCTTTCTGGCTGCTGCATTCTTGTTGCCTGTTGTGCTGGAACGGGACAGCACGCGGTATTCATCATAGATACGATCACTGCCGCTTTTGATGGATCTACGGACGCGATCTCGCTCATTCTCAGCATACGGGAATGCATCCATGAATTCAGGAATGATGGCAGAAGACGTTTCTGATTTGGAGCGTTCTGCCTGGAAACAATGCCTGACCTGAGCACGCATATCGCGTATATAGTCAGACAAAGGATAGGTGCACTCTTTGTCACAGACTGGACCATGGCCAGGGATGATTGTGTCAACGACCAGCTTGCGTAGTTGATTCAATGCCGATAACCACTCTTTGGTCTCAGCCTGGGCCATCGTCGGATGCATATCGTTAAAGACCAGATCACCACTGAAAATCAGTCGATTTTCGGGCAGGTAGACCATACAGGTTGCTGGGGAGTGCCCGCCACCATGCAAGACGTGGATCGTGCGTGATCCCTTGTTTAAAATCAGACGCTCGGTAAAGGTAATGTCTGGCATTTTCACTTGCCAGCATTTTTGCAGTTCCGTTTCGGTGAGCATTTCTCGAATCTGCTGCACACGTTTGTCGCTGCGGTATACCTTCATCTTTTCCCAGGCGATCTCGTGGGTGATGATGGGTACGTCGAGCAAACAGGTGCTAACAATCCGTTCACGATCATAATCGGTTTGAACCAGGAAGAGAATGGGTTTGTCTGTGACGCTTGAAATCTGTGCCAACCAACGTTTGGCATCGGTAGGCAGCATAGGCACATCGATACAGATGACGCCGACCTCGGTGAGAATGAATCCCACGTTGCCACTGTCGTACTTGGTTTCTACATACACTCCAGGTGCAACTTTTTTCATGGTTTTGAACTTTCCAACAGGTGTTGTCTTGCCGTATCCAGCGCCTTTTCTGCCAGTTTGTTGTCGGGAATGTTTCCTTGCGCAAACTGTGGGTGCCCACCTCCGCGACCGCCAGTCTCGCTACAGGCAAGGCGTACCAATTCTCCCATATTAGCAGGCACGTTGTCAGCGCATGCAAAAACGAGTTGGGTGTATTCCTGTGCCGTTGCCAAGAGAGCTACCAGTCCCGTATGCGCTGTCAGACGGCGGGCTATTTCTTTAACCAGATTCAGATCGTATTCTTGAAAGACCAGTTTCACAATCTTTGCCTGACTGGCTGGCTCTGCCTGGTCGATCCAATCCTCAAGCTGATATTCAACAAGGTGTTGCTGGGTCACAGCGAGTTTTTTGCGAGTGTTTTTTATCTCTGCTTCCATTCGCTGAGCAGAAGGCAGGATCTCGTCTGCTGCAGTGGTGAAATACGACGATAGCGTTTGTATAACATCTTGTTTGTGTGTGTAATCAGCCAAAGCGCGCCAGCCGCACAGAAAGTAAATGCGGGTGTGTTTTTTCCTTCGTTCGATACGCGTAACCTGGATCAGGCCAACCTCGCCGCTGTTTTTGACGTGCGTGCCTCCACAGGGTGACCAATCAAAGTCAGCCACGTGGACAATGCGGATGGGTCCTTCTACGGTAGGCATTTTCCTCAACGGGAGGGTTGCCAGTTCGTTTTTGTCGACAAAACGGGCGACGAACGGTCGGTTTTCGAACACGATCTGATTGCCAAGTTGGACAGCCGAAGCAATTTGTTCCGGACTCAAGGGTGCACAATCCAGATCAAGTGTACAGTCGTTCGCCCCAAGATGAAAACCGACTGTTTCTGCGTCGATCGTTTGGATGAAGGCCTGCGACAGGATGTGCTGTCCGGAATGCTGCTGCATATGGTCAAATCGCCGTGCCCAATTTATTTCTCCACGCACGTTTGACCCAGGCAGTGAATGTTCCAGCACGTGTATGACGCCGCCATCCTCTGACACCTGAACATCGATAACGGGTATGTCATTTAGCTTGCCCGTGTCGTGGGGCTGCCCGCCGCTGCTGGGATAGAATGCTGTTTGATCGAGTCGTACTGTGGGATGCCCATCCGTATCCTGGCGCCCGAGCACAGTTGCCTCAAATGAGCGCAAATATGAATCTTGATAGTAGAGCCGTTCGAGCATACTCAGACCTTTAATGGCGCGATAAGACCCCAGATGCGCAGTACGTCATAGATCAACCACACGCCGATGCCCAAAAAGAGGATCGCGGTGATCAGTTTTACGCTGGCCGTATATTTCTGCAAAAGCGTACCAAGCTGCCGGGAACTGGTGCCCATATAGGACACGATAAAGACTGCGATGAGCGGCAAGACAAAGGCGATACAGTACACGATCAAGCCTATCGTTGACTGCAGCCGGTAATCAGGGTTGCTCAATCCCTGGATGATTGGCACGTATACCTGCCCGGTGCACGCTAGCTCGATAAAAGAGACGACCACGCCAGCGACAAAGGCGCCAGCGACAAAGGTTTCGGCCTTCATACTTTGACGAATGGTCTTATTGATCCATCTACGGAGCCGGTCGGGCAAGCGCAGCGTCATATCCTGAGTCCTTCCGTGGTGTGCCTTGCGAAAGTCAGCCAGGCTAAGTAGCGCCAGGATCAGACAGAGGACAGCCATCAACGTATTGAGGATCGGACGCAAAACGGGACCCAGTATGTCGACCAGGCCGGCAAAAACCTGGCGCAAAATCATACCAAAAGCCAGGTAAGACAAAAAGACCGCCAGGACAAAGGCAATGCCGACCAGAACCACTTCATGACCCTTGCGTTCGATAAGTGATAGGTAGGAAACAAAGAACACGATCGTCGCAAATGCGCATGGGTTTATCCCGTCGATCAACCCGGGGATGATGACTGCCCACCAGGGCGGTGGGGGCGGTAGCACGATCTCGTTATTGTCACATAATTCCCAGGCTGGTTCGGCACCGCTTGCGACATATTTGGACACCACTTCGACCAGCGATTCATAGTAAATATCGCGGTCAACCAAAAAATCAGTGCCAACAAAGATGGCAGGCGCATCGTGTTGCTCGTTTTCTGGCACACCTAGTCTTTCGCCAAGGCAGAGGTTGATCGATAGGTCGTCGATGATGTCAAACTCGTGAACGACGAGGTTAGGGAATTCGTTTTGTACGTGCTCCAGGGCTATCGATACCCGATCACATTCGCTGCATCCCACTTCGGCAAAGTAAGCCAGGTGAATGACGGCATCGTTTGGTGTTGGCGTGGGTTGGTCTGCTGTTGGATCAACCGTCGTGGTCGGCGTTTCTGCGGGCGGCGTAAGAACCACATCAAACAATTCATCTTTCCATTCGGGCAAGCCGACACCGCCAATGTTCATAAACCAGTCAATGGTGGTTGGAAGGTAAGTGGGGATATCGTTGGAGCCAACCAGCAGGCTATAGAGGCCATATTCATCGCCGATGAACACGACCGGCACACCGCCTCTCCCTTCAGCCGGAATGCCAGCCAGTTCTTCCAGCAGCAGCAATGCTTTATAGTTTTGTTCTTCCTGAGTGCTGAACGATTCCCATGTTACCCGGTCGCCATACTTGGTCTTGATCATGGGAAAGATCTCATCCTTGATATATTGGCAGTGCCCGCAGGTTGGGCTATGAAAGAACATAAAGGTTGCCGTAGGCTCCGGCGCATCCTGGGGACGAGGAACGTTAGGATAGTCGATACCTCCGGCCTCTGCATATTTTTGGATGAGGGAAGGTAATTCTTGTTGGATCTGTTCGACGCCAACCAACACGTCTTTGCCCATAAACAACTCTGGTACATCGGCCGTGTCTGAATCGACGCCGTATTGTTCCTCAATGGCCAGCCACCAATCATAGTTGGCTTTGTTCGAGATGTCGATGGCCAAAATCTGTAAACGCTGTTCATATTCCTGATATAGGAAGGGTATGACCTCGCGCCGGACCTGCGTGCACGATTCACAAGTTGGTGAATAGAACAAGTATGCCCGGATAATGTCCGTTTTTTCTTGCGCCTGTGCTGCAGGTGCAAGGATCAAAATGAGCAACAAGATTGAGAGAATAAAATATGCAGTTTTGCGCTTCAATGTTTGCGGTCCTCCCGTTATGCCGACTACGGGCAATTTTTTTCAATCAGTCCGCTATTATACACCATAAAAAGGGGAATGTAAAAAGTTGGAGGAAAAAGATGTTGTGGTATAATGAGGTCGGTTCGATCATGTTGTCTGGCCAGATGGTCAGATGGAATAAAGAACAGTGGCAAAGATCTGAAAAGGAGACACATTATGCCAGAGACGACGCTTATTCCCGTAGACGTTATCAAGCGCTTTATGATGGACGTGTTCACAGGCGTGGGTATTCCAGAAGATGAGGCCAAAATCAGCCGCGATGTGTTGATTGCAGCCGACATTCGCGGCATTGATTCGCATGGGGTAGCCCGGCTCAAGTACTATTATGACCGCATCAAGCTTGGCGTACATTTGACTGAAACCAAAATGGAGATCGTCAAAGAGACTGAGACGACAGCGGTGGTGGATGGCCATCACGGTGTTGGACATGTGGTTTCGTATCGCTGTATGAAGATGGCTATTGAAAAAGCCCGCAGATATGGCCTGGGCGCAGTAGCCGTGCGCGACAGCACACATTTTGGTATTGCCGGCTATTATCCATTGATGGCTGCAGAAGAGGGGATGATCGGCTTGACCGTCACGAACGCGCGTCCGTCTATCGCGCCTACATTTAGCACGGAACCAATGTTGGGGACCAACCCCATTGCCTTTGCTGCACCTACTGACATGCCATATCCCTTTTACTTTGATGCGGCGACGTCGATCATCCAGCGTGGCAAGGTCGAGGTGGCAAATCGTGCCGAGAAGCCGCTGGCTGAAGGATTGGTTGTGGGCATTGATGGCATGTCGCAGACCAATCCGGCCAAAATCCTCACCGATTTGGGGCAGGCGACAGCCGCGCTTTTGCCGTTAGGCGGTATGGGAGAGGATTATGCAGGTTATAAGGGCTACGGCTTGGCGACGATCGTCGAGATCTTGTCGGCGTCATTGTCTGATGGCAAGTTTTTGAAGGATTTGCTTGGTTTCTCCCCAGACGGCTCGCGACGTCCGTTTATGATCGGGCATTTTTTCCTGGCGATTGACATCGAGCACTTTGTGCCGCTGGAAGTTTCGCGACGTACAACCGGCGGCATTTTGCGCGCTTTGCAGCAGGCGCGCAAAACGCCAGGGCAGGATCGCATTTTTGTGGCCGGGGAAAAAGAATATGAAAAGCAAAAGGAGCGCCTGGAAAAGGGCATTCCACTTAACAAGAATCTGCGTGCCGAATTACAAGCGATGCGTGACGAGTTAAATATCAAGGGATACGAATCGTATTTTTAGAATATCATATGATGTTTTTGTCTCTTGACAGGAATGGTTGCTTGTGGTAACATTTGCATCCACTAACGATCTTGAAAAGGCAGAATAGGATGAAGATTCTCGTACTCAATTGTGGCAGTTCTTCGGTCAAGTATCAACTGATCGAGATGGAAAAAGAACAACTGATCTGTAAAGGTGTGATTGAGCGCATCGGCACCCAAGATGCGATTGTGCGTTACCAGCCTGTTGGCCGAGAAGACAAGCGTGAGGTGCGTCCGGTCGCAGATTTTGTCGAGGCAATTGACTCCGTTTTGTCGGATTTGTTGGATCCCGAGATTGGCGTGATCGAGGAAAGAAGCGAAATCGCTGCTGTCGGGCATCGCGTCGTCCATGGTGGTGAAGATTTTGCCAGTTCAGTCCTGATTGACCAGGACGTCATCGCCAGCATCGAACGCTGCGTTGCATTTGCCCCACTGCACAATCCCGCCAACTTGAAGGGCATTGAGGTCTGTATGCAGTTGCTGCCTGGTACACCACAGGTTGCGGTGTTTGACACGGCTTTTCATCAGACGATGCCGCCGGCTTCCTACATGTACGCGCTGCCGGCAAAGTACTATCGCGAACTGGGTGTGCGGCGCTATGGTTTTCATGGTACGTCGCATCGTTACGTGGCACAGCAGGCCGCGCGAGTGATGGGATGCCCGATCGAGGAACTCAAAATCATTACCTGCCACCTGGGCAATGGAGCTAGTGTCGCTGCTGTCAAATATGGTCGGTCGGTCGACACGAGTATGGGCTTTACGCCCTTGGAAGGGTTGGTGATGGGGACGCGGAGCGGGGACATCGATCCGGCGCTCGTGTTGTATCTGATGGACGTTGATGGGCTCGAACCCGACCAGATGGACACGCTGTTGAATAAACAAAGCGGCATGTTGGGGCTGACCGATGGTTTTTCACACGATATGCGAGACATTGAAGGAAAAGCCACAAACGGAGATGAACAGTGCAATCTAGCCCTTGATGTCTACTGTCACCGGATCAAGAAATACATTGGTGCGTTCGCTGCGGTGATGGGCGGCGTGGATGTGGTCGTCTTTACCGGCGGCATCGGCGAGCGGTCGCCTCTTGTTCGCCGCCGGGTGTGTCACGATATGGCGTTTCTGGGTATCGTCATCGATCAAGATGGCCAAGCTGTGAATGAAGCATTTTGCGGTGGGGGGCGGGCAAAAACGGCGCACCTTAGTTCGGGTCCGACCAAGGTGTTGGTGCTTGAAACGAATGAAGAGTTGGTGATTGCCAGAGACACCCAGATGGTTTTGTTTGGGTAGTGGGAGGGTAAAATGAGTGTGACCGTTGTTGTTGGGGCGCAGTGGGGTGATGAAGGCAAAGGCAGGATTGTCGATTACCTGGCGCAAAAATCCGATCTGGTGATCCGGTTCCAGGGTGGTGACAATGCCGGGCACACGGTGATCAACACGTATGGCAAATTTGCGTTGCATCTTGTTCCTTCAGGTATTTTCAACCCTAACGCCAGTTGTTTGCTTGGCGCCGGGACAGTCGTCAATGTGGATGTATTGTTGGGTGAATTATCCAATCTTGAAGCTGCCGGCGTGGATACCAGCCAGATGATCATTGACAAGCGCGCCCATCTCATTCTGCCTTTTCATTGTTTGCTTGACGGCGCGGAAGAGGCCAAGCGAAAAAAAGGATGGGAGGTGGGTACGACCAAGCGCGGGATCGGCCCGGTTTATGCCGACAAGGTTGCCCGGCAGGGCATCCGGGTCGGTGATATCCTGGACTCAGATCTGCTGCGTACGCGGCTAGAGATGTTGGTGCCACGCAAGAATCGCGATCTGGCGTTTTTCGATCTGCCACAGGTCAGTGTAGATGAATTGATGGCACTCTGCAAAGGGTGGCAGGAAAAGATTGGACATCGCATTGTGGATTCTGCGCCAATGGTCCGTGATGCGGTGCAATCCAGCAGGGTGGTGTTGCTGGAAGGCCAGCTAGGGGTTATGCGCGGGTTGGATTGGGGCATTTATCCATACGTCACATCTTCAGCACCGACGTCGGGTGGAGCGTGTGTGGGGGCCGGCATTCCGCCAAGAGCGATCGATCGCGTGTTGGGCATTGTCAAAGCGTACTCCACTTCGGTGGGTGGTGGCCCGTTTCCGACCGAATTATATGGGGAAGTGGGTGACAAGCTGCGCGAAATCGGTGGCGAATATGGGGCGACGACGGGACGTCCGCGTCGCTGCGGCTGGTTCGACGGCGTGGCGGTAGGTTATTCGAGTTGGTTGAACGGCTTTACTGGCATTGCTGTGACCAAGCTGGATGTGCTGGACACGTTTGAAACGCTTCGTATTTGTACTGGGTATCGTATCGGCGAGCAAGTGCTAGATTACATGCCCGTGACCTCGGCGCAAAAACAAGCGGTGCCGGTCTATGAAGAATGGCCGGGGTGGATGTGTGATACCAGCGGCGTGCGCACCTGGGATGGATTGCCTGAAAATGCACAAGCTTATCTGCGCCGTATCGAGGAATTGGCCGGTGCGCCGATCGATTTCGTTTCGATTGGGCCAGAGCGCGATCAGATCATTGTCCTGAATGGATAGCGATGGAAAAAAGGAGATGCACGTCTGAACGATCGCAAGTTGTCACCTTGAGCGATCGTGATAGACATGCATCTTTTTGGCTTTCTGTAGTGGAGTGCATATGTCTGCGAATACGTTTTCCCACGAGTCTTATCTTTCCCCTTTTACGTGGCGTTACGGCAGCGACGCGATGCGTAAAGTGTGGTCGGAAGATCACAAGCGGCGTTTGCTGCGTCGTGTGTGGGTGGCCCTGGCAACGGCTCAACACGAGGCGGGCTTGGTGACAGCCTCACAGGTGGCCGACCTGCGCGCGCATCAAGACGATATCGATATCGCTCGTGCGACACAGATTGAGGCTGAAATCCGTCACGATCTGATGGCAGAGATCAAGACATTTGCCGAACAGTGCCCTGTTGGTGGAGGGATCATTCATCTTGGGGCGACCAGTATGGATATTCTGGATAACGTCGATGCGTTGCGCCTGCGGCAAGCGCTCGACCTGGTGCTCTCTGCGGTGCGTGAATTGTTGAATTCCTTGGCAGAGCTGATCGAGCAACGTGCCAGTCAGCCTTGTATGGCATTTACGCATATTCAACCGGCAGAGCCCACAACGGTAGGCTATCGGCTGGCGCAGTATGGGCAGGACGTGCTGATCGATTATCGTGAACTGATGCGCGCGCGCGATGGTATCCGGGGCAAGGGGATCAAAGGTGCGGTTGGGACATCAGCATCGTATACTGAGTTGTTGGCCGGGACGGGTATGACAGCTGCCGAGTTGGAAGAAAAGGTACTGGCATTGCTCGACCTTGTAGCCTTTCCTGTGGCTACGCAGACCTATACTCGCAAGCAGGACTGGCTGGTGCTTAATGCATTGGCCGGATTGGCGGGATCGTTGTACAAGTTGGCGTTTGATCTGCGCCTTTTGCAATCACCGCCTTTGGGCGAGTGGAGCGAGCCATTTGGGGAAAAACAGGTCGGTTCGTCGGCTATGCCGTTCAAGCGTAATCCGGTCACGGCCGAAAAGATCGATTCTTTGGCGCGCTACGTGGCGACGCTGCCTCGGGTGGCCTGGGACAATGCAGCTCATTCATTGCTAGAGCGCACGCTCGATGACTCGGCGAACCGGCGCGAGATATTGCCATCTGCGTTCCTGGCTGTCGACGAGAT
Organism: Anaerolineae bacterium; assembly: GCA_016929205.1. Next base: position 2,821 of record JAFGJF010000354.1, on the reverse strand, counting down.
CCTTAAATCGACCCGGCGTGTTGTGGACGATTTGAGGATCAACGATGAGGTCGTGGCCCGCAACCTTGCCGCGTATGGCTTGTTTGCGGCAACGGAGCGCGTGCTGATGGAGTTGGTCAAGCATGGGGCAGATCGCCAAGAGATGCACGAGTTGATTCGAGGGCACTCGCTCGCGGCCTGGGCAGATGTACGGGCCGGAAAGAGCAACTCGCTTTCCCAACGCCTGAGCGGGGACAAGCGAGTTGTCGAATACGTATCGCGAAATCAAGTTTTGGATTTATTGGATGCCAGCACTTACATCGGCGATGCGGCGGAGCGGGCGCGATCGCTAGCAAAAGAACTGTATGCCTCAATCAAACTGAAATAGCGTCAGCGCAGTTTTCTTTCCACAGGGCAACCGCTTGCGCTGTGTTGATGTCTTCGGTCGCTGTATACAGGTCAATCGCCTTGGGTTCGATTTTGAGGATTGGATTATCAAGGGTACCCAGCGCCTTTTCGATGCTGCTCCCTGCTTCGAGCATTTTCTGCAGGATGAGCGGTTTTTGTTCCCTGGGATCTAGGTCAAGGGCTCGGCCAAAGTTAACAATTTCAAACAGCGCTTCAAAAGGACCGGCAGAGAGGTGAACGCCATTGTTGGCAATGCTCACACTATCTAGGCCGAATTTCTCTGGCTGTGCATATAGCGTTCCTCTGATAGACTGCGGCACGGCTTTTTCGGGAAAGGTGGCGCCGATCATTTGGTTGCGGAGGATTGCCCAGTCGGTGTTGCTATGCAGCAGGATCACGACGATTCTGTGTTTTGGGTTGGTATAGTGGCTGAGCTGTAAGGGATGGAAACCATTAACCAGAATAAGGTTTTGGCCATTTTTGTCATACGATTGGATGTAAAATCCGCTTCTCAATTTGACTGACTTTTTTGTAAACCAAAGCTCATCCAGATCAAGATCGTTTTCATCCGGGTATTGGGCGAGGTATTCGTGTCCACCAAGAATGATGTACTGGTCAATAGATTCGATGCCCAAGGCGGCTGCTATTCGCTGGCGATCGTCGGCACCCAAGATGCTGGATGCCTGGCGGGATAGCTGGTTGATAAAACCATAATGTCGGTTCATGATCTCGAGTTGCTCGAGCACGCGGCCGTTGATGATCGCCACACCACCGGCATAAACGCCAAACTCTTGTAGTTTTTCGAACACCAGATCAATCGCCTGATCGATTCGTTCTTGTTTTTCGATGGTAAATATCTCGGGCTTGATAAAGAGCAATAGTTCGTTCTGGTACATACTTTTGCCAACATTCATTGCCTGAACGTTGGTCACGTTGTCGCACTTGAGAACGAGTTCGCGGAGATGTGGGGCTACCTTCATGCTTGTTGTTACTCCTTGTGTCAACGAGGCTCAGTCTGAATCCTTATAGGCCTGCATTATACCATGTGCTAAATCAGCTCGCAAGATTTATCCAAGGCAGGATGGGCTATGTATTTATGCATGCTTGACTTATGATCTTGTAAAAGCATGGTTTTGATGGTGAATGGATTGTGCTTGAGTATGGTTGATTCTGTCCTGTGGCGTGAGGGGAGGGGAAACAGCTCGGTTTGAGCTATTTCCCTATGGATGTTTTTTGGCCCAGTTCAAAAGCTGAGGATCGTCGGTGATATCTGGGTCGAGGGCAAGCTGCTGCCATTTGTAATCGACTAGTTGTCCCAATGCGTCGAATGTCCATCTCCCTGTACCGATATATCTTCCCGCATGTCCAGGCGATGGCGTGTCTGCCTGAAGAGTCATCCTGCCATCTGCCGTGAGTAACGGCGCCGGAGTAACGCCTTTGCTGCCGCCACTGATCAAGAGATCGATCTCGGGGACCGCATTGATGAGTTGGTTGTTGATCTTGAGTCCTGCATGGGACAGCAAGATAATCACGTCGGCCTGACTTTTTAGTTCTGCAACCACTTTCTTGGCCGTTTCCAGGGGATCAAGAACAACTATCTCTGTCATAGTTACGGAACCAGTCAATCCAATGACGGCAACGCGATGACCTGCTATATCGCGAAGAAGATAAGGCTCAAACATCAATTTATTTGTTGCTGCCGACACGACATTGGCCGAGAGGACGACAAAATTAGCCTCACTGATCCGTTGTTGCAAGGACGACAGCCCCAGTTTTTTCAAGTCACCTTCACCCAAAACCATTGCATCGTATCCCAGCATATTCATGACCTCGATGCTGCTTTGGCCCTCGGTGCTTACGGCGGTTCCTCGATCCCCGATCAGGCTGTTTCCTGCATCCAGGACGAGTACGTTGGTAAATTCTTGACGATATTGTTTGATGATGGTTGCCCGCCGGGCAACGCCTCCTGTTGGGCGGCCTCAACCGCAGGGTTGAGTGTAGCCCCATGTGTCATTGCTGTGCACGATCGCGAGCTCAAGCGGTTCACTTGCCGTGGGAGAGGGTGTGGGTGGTTCGGGAGTCTGTGTAGGGACAGCAGTTGCTGTTGGTGGCAGCGGCGTTGGTGTCGCAGGCTGCGGTGTTGGTGTTGCAGGCTGCCGCGTTGAGGTAGGCAGAACGGCGGCAATGTGTGTGGTGGTTGGTTCGCCCGCTGCAGCAGAAGCCGGCTGCGTGTGGGGATGCCAACTCAATATCCATAATCCAATGGTGGTGAGTAAAATGCCCAAGGCAATAGCACCCAAAGCTAGCCAACCAGCCACTTTGGGTTTGGATGAGTTTTTCATCCTGACTCCTTGCAAAAAGGATTGTTCGATAAATCCCAGAGATGATTCATTATACCACGTGCTGGTGTGGTGTGCAAGCGGTGTAGCGTTGT
>JAFGJF010000353.1 GCA_016929205.1 Anaerolineae bacterium | reverse complement strand
CTGAGCGGGCGGCACAGCCACATGACCAACACCCGCAATACCCCGGTCGAGGCCCTGGAACAGGCGTTGCCGGTGCGGATCATCGAATACGCGCTGCGGGAAGGGTCTGGCGGCAGGGGCATGTACTGCGGCGGAGACGGCATCCGGCGCACGTTTGAATTCCTGGCTCCGGCCACGATCACGATCAACAGCGAGCGGCGGGTCAATGGTCCCTATGGATTGTTGGGCGGGCAACCAGGGCAAGCCGGCGTCAACCGCATCGTCCGTGGCGCTCAAGAACAGATCGTCGGTTCCAAAGTCACCGCCCAGGTTCAGCCCGGCGACAAGGTCGTGATCGAGACGCCGGGGGGAGGCGGCTGGGGCAAAGCTTGACCCGGTCGTCGTCTATCGGCTATGGAAAGCCGATCTACTCTTCAGCCGGTTCGTCCGAATCGGGCTCCTCCTCCTCTTCGTCCGAATCGCCGACGTTGAGTTTGATGCCGCTGCCGAGCGAGGACGACGCGCCCAGGACGAACCCGAAATTGTACCAACCGCCATTGTTGTTTGTCTCATAGATGCCTACCCCGGGCTTGAACAGGCTGATCACAAACGCGATCGGCATGATCGACCCGTGCCACACGCCCGCCCAGAATCCTGCCGGCTCGGCGTCGGGCAGCTTGAATTTTGAATCTGGACCTGCAACTGCCAATTTGTTAGCCATAACAGAAATCTCCTTCACTTGAGCTAGATTGTGGAACTTGCTTATCCCAAAATTGCTCTAGACCCCGTCCCCGGGGATTTGAGCGAATTATAGGATAGATTCTTAACCTATCCTGGCGATCTGATTGAGTAGGCGACCGCGCACGCCAGACGAACACGTGTACATCAAGAATAATGTCACGCCCATCAGCGTCATATTTTGCACGAGTTTGTTCATCGGTGCGAACGAGATCGAGTGTCTCGGTTCGGGCGAGATGCGTTTGTACAGCGACTCGACAAACTCGGGCCGCGGGTGCTGCCTGTAGCGGACTAGAAAATCATCGTTCATCATTTGTCTTTTGCCTCCCATCGCGCACGCAGTTTTTGCACCACGCGGTGCAAGATCGTGCCCACGTTCGATTCGCTCAATTGAGTCATCTTGGCGATCGCGCGGTTGGCGAATCCCGCGCCGTATTTCAGTGCGACCAACTCTTGCTCTCTCGGCGGCAGGTGTGCCAGCAGCGTGCCCAGCCGCGCCAGGTCGTGTACCTGCACGATCGTTTCCTCCGGTGACGCCTCTTCCGATTGAGGCAGGCCGCCGCTTTGCTGTTCGATGGCCTCGATCGAAACGGTTGGCCGGTGCCGGCGATAATGGTCGATCGCGACGTTGCGGGCAATGGTAAACAACCACGTCGAAAAGGCCGCTCTATCGCGCCGGAATCGTCCGCGCGACCGCCACGCCTTTTCAAAGGTCGCTGTGGTCAGGTCTTCCGCCACGACATCGTCACCGACGCGATACCGGAAATAGTTGTACACCCGGGGCAGTTGCTCGGCGTACAGGGCGTTCCAATCGATTTCCGGAGCAAGGTTCGATTTTGCGTTCATCTCGCTCTATTATACGCACAAGGTTACCAAGTGTCACATTTTTTGTAGGACACATTCCTGTACTTTTTTATCCTGCAATCGCATCCGGCAGCTCGTCTTCGACGAGCCGCACGCGCGGATTCGTATAGCCAACGAGCGTGATCACCATCTTGCACACGCCCATGACGATGAAAAACAGCCCGATGCCGCGTCCCGGCCCGGCGCCGACGATGCGTCCAATGCTGCCGGCGAGCGGCCCATTGGCGACGAGCAAGGGGCCAAATATCCGGTCGGCCAGCGGCCCGGCGAGCAGGTAGGCGAGCGGGGAGGCGGCCCCGCCGATCATATGTTGGGCTGCGAACACGCGTCCCTGCACACCCGGTTCGATTTTGCTCTGCCAGATCGCCTGGCTGGAGCCAAAGACGATGGCGATCGTGACGTGGGCGCAAAAGGCCCCGATCGCGGTCGGCCAGAACGAGGGGCGCAGCCCGATGAGCATAAAACAGAGCCCGCTGATAAACTCGAAACCGAGTATGCCGTTGATGCGGCGTCTGGGGCCACCCCAGATGCTCATCGCCAGGCTGCCGGCGAGCATGCCCATGCCGGCGATCGAGATGATGAACCCCAACGCGTCGCTCGTGGTAAAACCGAGGATCATGGGGACGATCAGTGCGCCGACCATGCCCCACAAAAAGTTGATGACGACAAAGGCGCTCAACAACCCGCGCAGACCTGGCCGCGTCGAAATATACGTCCAGCCAAAGGTCATCTCGTTCCAGAACGAACCTGGCGCCTGGTCATCAGCGGCTGTTTTGGGCAGCGCGGGAAAGCGGACCGGCAGCAGGGTAAAAACGGCAAAGCCAAAGGTCGCAAAATCGATCAGGATCACGCCCTCTAGCCCAATGATTCGCACCAGCATACCCGCCAACGACGGGGCCAGGATCTCGGCTGCCGCGCGCCCAAACTGGATCATGCCGTTCGCTCGCCCCAACTGCGTCTTGTCCACCAGCAGCGTCGTCGTCGCGGTGTAGGCCGGCCACTGCACGGTGCCAAACGCGGCGCTGAGCCCCGAGATCAGGTAAATATGCCACACTTGAAGCTTGCCGGCGGCGAGCAGCAGAACGAGGGCCAGGGTACACAATCCGGCGCCGGCGTCGCTGGCGATCATGAGCCGGCGGCGATTCCAGCGGTCGACGATGCTGCCCGCCAGCGGCGAGAGCACGATCCTGGGCAGTACGCTGAACAGGCCGACGAGCGCGATTTGGGTGGCCGACCCGGTGCGTTCGAACAGCCATACCCCCAGCGCAAAGCCGGTCAGGCCGGAGCCGATGACCGAGACCAGTTGTCCCAGCCAAAGGATGGTAAACGTGCTGAATTTTCGCGGTGTCTCGTTTTGGGTCATGGGTGTCTTGTTCTCCTTGTGCAAAATGAAAAGCGAGACGGCAAAGCCATCTCGCTCACACTCATATACTGGCCACAATGCCCAAGCCGGATAACGATCCGGCGATTGAAAAGGATCATCAGACTGGTGCGGATTGTTTTCCGCAGTGAGCAATGTAGCGGACAGCAGAGTTTGCGCTGTCGTCACTCAACTGCATCGAGTTGGGCAAACTCGATCAGGTTGCCTGCCGGATCGCGAAACAGGATCCAGCGCGCGTTCGGCGTCACTTGTACATCGCCTTGCAGCTCGACCTGGCACGATTTCAGGTGGGCAATGGCACCGTCCAGGTCGTCGACGGCAAAGGCGATCCGGGGAAACGACTCCTGTGCCGTGTTTGCCGCAGGGGCGGGCTGTCCGCGAACGATGACCAGGTGCGAGCCGTGCCCCAGGTCAAAGGCTGCATGGTGGCCGTGGTGCGGCAGTAGGTCGAGTCCGATCACGTCCCGGTAAAAGTGGACTGTAGCCGGGACGTCTCGCGCCCACAGGCTGTAAACGACGACGTGCCCTGGTTTAAAGATGCTCATATCATTCCTCTTCGACGAAATGGTGGCTGGCGCGGGCGTCATAGTCCATACCATAGATCTGTTTGAGCGACTGAACGTGCTGCTGGCCTTGTTCGTCAAAGGGCGATTCTCCCTCAAAGGCGTGCAGCACGATCCCTTCCAGCAGGTCGCCCAGAGTGATGTCGTACAGTTCGGCCAGTGCCTTGAGCACCTTGAGCATCCGCTGCTCGATGCGCACGCCGGTTTGCACCCGTTTGACCTTGATCTGAACGGGCTCATCGTGTGGATCGGCCATGTTGTCGTCTCCTTTACAACTCTAGTAGAATTTTTGTACCTGGGTACCTTGGTACACAAATCAGTATACAACATTCTGAGGTGTTTGTCAAGCCAAGCTATCGAATGAGTTTAGCAACCAATAAGGGAAGCGAACCAGGATTCGTTACACTGGCTGTCCGCGTGCATCCGTCCAGATCCGTGAGCGATGATGTGCATTTGCCCGCAGTGGACAAAAACGCGCGAATGTGATACAAAGTGTATTGGGCAGCCACATTCTGAATACGAGGAACTCGCGCCAGGTCGCCTCGGATCAAGTCCATCCGCGAATGCCAGGCCTGCCAACATAATACGCCTTGCGCCTTACGCTGCGATGTACTTTATCGCCTGTGTCTTTGCACATCCATTGGAGGTGGTGACATGAGCCGATCGCCGATCGATACCCAAGCGCTGCTGCGCTGGATCGACCTTCACAACAACTATGATCCCACCCGGTTTGTCGATTTTGTGATCGACGATACCGTGCTCGGCGTGGTGCACAAGGACATGCGCGATCGGTGCGCGCAGCATCCCGGCGTTTTTCAGGTGTCTGAGCAGCGCGTCGTGCTCCATCCCCGTTTGGACGATCCGCTGTCGCGAACGCAAGCCGTTGAATGTGTGCTGAAAGAGTGGCTTGCACAGGGCGTTTTCTCCGGGTGGCGCGACGAGCACTATGTCGTTTCCACCGCCTTTGACGCCGAGCCGCTTATGTCGATCGAACGCAGCGCAGCGCCGCTGTTCGGCATTCGCCAGTACGGCGTGCACATCAATGGGATCGTGCAAACTGAGAGACAGACGGCCATGTGGGTCGCCCGCCGCTCGGATCGTAAACCCGAGTACCCGGGACAGCTCGACCACCTGGTGGCTGGCGGTATGGCTATGGGGTTGACCGCTTACGACACGGCGCTCAAGGAATGCGGCGAGGAGGCCGGCGTGCCTGAGACATTGGCCCGCCGCGTGTGTGCGGTCGGAACGGTCAGCTATCGGCGCTTTAGCAGGCTTCGTTCGGCCACCGTCGTGATCTTTTGTTATGATTTAGAGCTGCCCGAGTCCTTTGTGCCGGTCAACGCCGACGGCGAAGTGGGCGAGTTTTACCTGTGGCCGGTGGAGCGGGTGATCGAAATGATTACCCAGACGCGCGAATTCAAGGCCAACTGCAACTTGGTGATCATGGATTTTCTGGTGCGTCACGGCTACCTCTGTCCCGAAGACGCGCATTACATCGAGATCGTGCAACGGCTGAGGAGTGGTGCATAAGGGAGGATGAGAGCAATGAAAGCAAATGCCGTGGTTTTTATCGCCCCCAATACGGTCGAATACCGCCAGGTCGATTGCCCCGATCCCGGGCCGGGTGACGTCGTCGTGCGGGTAACCCACTCGTGGATCAGCAACGGCACCGAGGGCTCGTACCTGCGCGGCGAGCGGATCAAAGGCGATACCGCCTACCGTCCCGGCGATCCTCGCCCTTTTCCGATCGTGCCCGGCTACCAAAAGGTGGGCGTGGTCGAGTGGGTGGGCGCGCAGGTGAGCGACATCGCCCTCGGCCAGAGGGTGTTTTCCGCGATGGGCAAGGTGGAGGGCATGTTTTCCGCGATGGGCGGCCATGTGTCGCCGTCGGTCAGCCCGCGCGATCACATCTGGACGCTGCCGCCGGATGCCGATCCGCTGGCCTATGCCGGCCTGGTCTTGACTCAGGTGGGCTATAACTGCGGCACGCGCCCTCCGCTCGAACGAGGAGACGTCGCCGTGGTGATCGGCGATGGCATGGTCGGACAGTGGGCGGCGCAGACGTTGGCCTGGCGCGGGGCAGAGGTGATTCTCGTCGGCCATCACGCCTATCGTCTGGCCATGTTTGCTGCCAGGTTGGGCCGTGGCCTATCGCGGCACACGATTGACGCCCGGGAAGGCGATTGGGTAGAGACGGTGGGTAACCTGATGCCCCGCGACCTGAACGCGCGGGGCATCCAGGTCCTGGTCGACACGGTGGGCTCGATCCGTGCTGTTGAGGTGTTGGTGCCCTTGATACGGCGTCACGGGCACATTGTCTCGGCCGGGTTTTACGGCACCGATGATCGCCTTTCGCTGCAGCCGCTGCGCGAGCGGGAGCTGGCGGTGGATATGGTTTCCGGCTGGGCGCTGGATCGTATGAACGAGACCCGCGATCTGATTGCCTCTGGCGATCTGCACACCTTGCCCCTGATTACCCATCGTCTCCCGGTGGCGCAGGCGGCGCAGGCGTGGGCATTGATCGCGTCCAAGCGTGAGCCGGTGCTGGGCGTGATCTTGGACTGGTAGATTTCTGGCATACATTTGTGCAGAAACACAAATAAGGCCTTTGCTCCGGGCAACGTGTGAGGCCGGTACAGAATATAGGAGGACGCGATATGAAACAACTGCAGATCATTGAGCCCGGCAAGGTGGCATGGCGCGAGGTGCCGCTGCCAAAACCGGGGCCGGGAGAACTGCTGGTCAAGGTCCTGGCCGTGACCACCTGCCCGCACTGGGACCTGCACCTGATGCGCGGCGAGCCGATGTTCCCGAGCCAGGCGCTGTCCTATCCCTATACGCCAGGACAGCCGGGCCACGAAGCGATGGGCGAGATTGCTGCGTTGGGAGCGGGTGTGATCGGAGCAGCGCCTGGCACGCGTGTCGCCGTGTGGCGCGATCCGGGACATGATCGGCCGGGGTGTTACGCCCAGTATGCGTGCGTGGACGCTCAGAACGTGATCCCCGTGCCGGTACACCTCGAACCCCAGGCCATCGCTCCGTTGGAACTGGCCATGTGTGTGCAGGTTTCGTTCGATCAACTCTTGCGGCTGGATGCGGTGTGTGGCAAGCGGTTCGGCATCAGCGGCCTCGGACCAGCGGGTCTGGTCGCGGTGCAGATGGCCAAAGCGTACGGCGCGCGCGAGGTGGTGGGCATCGATCCGCTGCCCGCGCGGCGCGCGTTGGCGAAATGTCTGGGTGCAGATATTGTGCTGGCGCCCGATGCCGACGTCTTTCCTGCCTCGCGTGGTGGCGAGCAGGCGCTTGATGCCGCCATCGACTGCACGGGACTCAAGGTCTCGATTGAATTCTTGCTCGATCGCACCAGGCAGGTCGTTGCCATTTTTGGCGTGCTGCGCGAGGACGTGATTTTTGGTGCGCGGCATTGGAGTGGCTTGTCGCTGTTGGGGTACGGCCGGCACAATCGGTCTGCCGCCGAACGGGCGCTCGTGTTGGTGACAAAAGGGCAGCTCGACCTGGCGCCGCTGGTCACGCACACTATGCCCCTGCAGTGTTACCAGGAGGGGATCGAGTTGTTGCGCGCCAAAAAGGCGATCAAGGTTTGTTTTTTGCCGCAGGAGTGCAAGTGACCGAATAATCGATCATGGAGGTTGACCTATGTCAAATATGATCGTAGCGCCCCAACCCGTTGCTGTCGAAGAGGGCGCAAAGGCGCTGATGCAGGGGGGCAATGCCATCGACATCGATCCCCGAACGGGCGCGCTGACCGGCGGCGCGGACACGGGCAGTGGTGGCATGCCGCTAAAAGTCTAGCAAACAGAATGAAAAGATAGGATCCATGCTGACGGATTGTCAGTGTTCAGTGAGGAACATATCGTGTTTGACGACGCAAGAAGCAAATCGCTCATTTTTGTTGCCCATTGTATTCTCAATCAGAACGCCATCTCGGATGGAACGGCAGATTTTCCCGGGCACGTCAACGACATCCTGTCCCTGTTGAACGCATCCGACGTGGGCATCGTGCAGATGCCGTGCCCCGAACTGCATTGCCTGGGCCTGGATCGGGGGAACGTGCACGGCAGCGCCAGCCCCGTTGTTCGGGAAAACACGCGGATTCGACGGATGTTGAGCCGGGACGCGTCGGCGCTCAAGATCGAGCGGTTGGTCCAACACGTCATGGTGCAAATTCTCGAATACCGCAAGCATGGATTCGAGATCGTGGGCATGGTTGGCATCAATCGTTCGCCGAGCTGCGGCGTGGACACGACGTCAAAAGAGGATCAAGAGATGAGCGGACAAGGTGTTTTTATGGAGGCACTGCGTGCCGAGCTTGACCGGCATAACATCCAGATCGAGATGGTTGGGATCAAGGCGTTTGAGGCAGAAAAGGCCTTGATCGCGGTAAAAAGGCTGCTTGGCATCACCCAATGACGCATCCGGGAAAACAAAGAGGAGCAAATGACCGGGATCATATCAGGAGGACAAAAATGACATCCGAAACGGTGTTCACGATGGATACGTCCAGCATCAAGTACGGTGCCGGAGTCACGCGCGAAGTTGGGTACGATATGAAGCGGTTTGGCGCGCGCCGGGTTATGGTCGTGACCGATCCTAACCTCACGGATAGCGAGCCGGTCTCTGTCGCCTTGTCATCGCTGCGTGCGCAAGGCATCGATGCCGTGCTCTATGACCGCGTCCGCGTCGAGCCGACCGACGTCTCGTTCAAGGAGGCGATCCAGTTCGCCATCGACGGTGCTTTTGACGGCTATGTCGGCGTTGGCGGCGGATCGGCGATGGATACGGCCAAGGTCGCCAACCTCTACGCGACCTGGCCTGCCGATTTCCTATCCTACGTCAATGCCCCGATCGGCCAGGGCCTGCCCGTTCCTGGAGCGCTGAAGCCGATGATCGCCATCCCGACCACGGCGGGCACGGGCAGTGAGACGACCGGGGTGGCGATTTTTGACTACCTCGAGATGCACGCCAAGACCGGCATCGCCCACCGCGCGCTGCGCCCGCTGATGGGCATTGTCGATCCCGATAACACGCGCACCTTGCCCAGGATGGTCGCCGCCTGCACCGGGTTTGACGTCTTGTGCCACGCCCTGGAATCGCTCACCGCCTTGCCCTACCACCAGCGACAGGCCCCGGACCATCCCGGCTTGCGGCCGGCCTACCAGGGGGCCAACCCGATCAGCGACGTCTGGGCGGCGTGGGCGATCCAGATGGTCTCCAAAAACCTGATCCGAGCGCTCGAGGATCCGGCAGACGACGAGGCGCGCGGCCAGATGCTGCTCGGTGCCTCCTTTGCCGGAATCGGCTTTGGCAACGCCGGCGTGCACCTGATCCACGGCATGTCCTACCCGGTGTCGGGTATGGTGCGCGAGTACGCGCCCGAGGGATACGTGTCCGATCACCCGATCATTCCCCACGGCATGGCCGTCGTCCTGAACGCGCCCGCCGTGCTGCGCTTTACAGCGCCGGTCGATCCGCAGCGCCATCTCTACGCCGCGCAGTTGGTGGGCGTGGACGTCTCCCGCGCGGCGCCCGAGGATGCGGGCGAGCTGCTGGCCTCGGCGATCGCCGTCTTGATGCGCCGGGCCGGCGTGCCCAACGGCTTGAGCGCGGTTGGATACGGGCCGGACGACGTGCCGGAGCTGGTGGCCAGGACCCTGCCCCAGCACCGGGTGACCAAGCTCTGCCCGCGGCCTTTTGACGAGGCGGATCTGGAACGGCTCTTCCTGGATGCGATGAGGTGCTGGTAGGAGGGGCATATATAAGTGGTTGTTTGTTGTCGTTCTGTCAACCAAGAATTCCCATCTAGAACATCTTGGAGGTCGGCCACAAATCCAGCAGTCTGCTGGAGCACCGCAGGGACAACGGGCGCGTAAGGGGGTGTTTATCACTGCATCCGCATTCAGCCAGACTGCACAAGAGCATGTTTCCCGGCTGGACAGCAAGATCGTGCTGATCGATGGAGAAACGCTAGCGCAGCTTTGGACAAGCGCAGCGTGCCCCTCACGCCACCCGCGTCACGTACGACGTCCCCGCAGCACCCAGTTCCAGCTCTAGCGTGCACCCCATCCGCAAGAACTTGATTGCCCGCACGGTCGTCTTGTTGATCCCCCGGGCCAGATCCGATTCCAGGAACTCGTCAACCGTCCCCGACCAGTCCGGGTATTCCTGCATCTCGTCTTCCTTTACTTCAATGATCACCTTTGCCTGCCTTTCCGGTAAAGTGGTTCGCTTTTTTTGTTGCGTCTGTCCATTATATACCTTGCGGTGACGATTCGCAAGGCGAAAAGGGTGCCAGGATATTGACCTCGTCCCTATGTTATGGTATCATACGGGGCAAGCGAAAACGCATCGACGAAAAAGAGCGTGTAAAAAAAAAGGGGAACAGTATGCCATTCCAGGACGTTCAAGCCATCGTGCTCGGCGGCGGGCGGGGAACGCGGCTCTATCCGCTCACCAAGATGCGAACCAAGCCGGCGGTGCCCATCGGAGGCCGGTATCGCCTCATCGACATCTCGTTGAGCAACTGTATCAATTCGGGCATCACCCGTGCCTTTATCCTCACCCAATTCCTGCCTGCTTCGCTCCACCGCCATATCCACCGCACCTATCGATTTGACGCCTTTTCCGACGGCTCGATCGAGATCCTGCCCGCCGAGCAGACGCCGACGGACAGCAGTTGGTACCAGGGCACGGCGGACGCGGTCCGCCGTCAGTTTGAGCGTCTGCTCAGCCGCCGGCCCAAGGACGTACTCATCCTGTCCGGCGACCATCTCTACCGGATGGATTACGGCCCCTTTATTCAACAACACCGAGAAACCAGGGCCGATATTACCATCGCCGCCCTGCCTGTTTCAACAGAGGAGGCGCCGCGATACGGCATTCTCAAGGCCGACGTCGAGAGGCGTGTTGTCGCCTTTGAGGAAAAACCACAGGGAACAGACCTGCTCAGCCGCTTGCAGAGCCGTCCGGGGGACGCGCAGCCCTACCTGGCCTCGATGGGCGTCTATGTGTTCAGTATCGACGCCCTGACCAGTCTGCTCAGCGGCAACCCCGGCGATGATTTTGGCAAGCACATCATCCCCGCCGCGATCGAATTGGGGCGTGTGCACATGTACCCGTTTGAAGGGTACTGGGAAGATATCGGCACCATCTCGGCATTCTATGAGGCCAACCTGGCCTTGACCCGGCCCGACCCGCCCTTTGACTTTTACGATCCCGATCACCCGATCTATACCCGCTCTCGCTTCCTGCCCTCATCGCGCATCGATGGCTGCAAGATAGAGCGGACCATCGTCGCCGACGGCTGCCGGCTGTACAACGCCGATCTCGTGGACTGTGTTATTGGCTTGCGCAGCATGATCCGGCCTGGCGTACGGCTGCGCCAGGTGGTGATGATGGGCGCTGACTTTTACGAGGGTGTGGCCGAAAAAGCCGAGAACCACCTTCTCGAACGACCGCACGTGGGCATCGGTCAGGATGCGCAGATCGAGCGGGCGATCATTGACAAGAACGCTCGCATCGGGCAAGGCGTGATCGTTCGCTCCCACGCTGAGGACGAGGATCGGGACGAAGAACAATACTCGATCCGCGATGGCATTGTCGTGATCCCCAAGAACGCCACGGTCCTCGATGGTGCCGTGATCTGAGGCAGGGGGCACAAACACAATCTCCTCTCTGTTTCCGTCCGTTTCAAAAAGGCGTCATAGAATGAAGAACAAACGGCGGGCGCGGCTGCTGGGTGGCATCATCGTATGTGCGATCTTGGTTGTTACTTGCCTGGGTGGGCGGGCAAGCATTCTCCTCCTGTTTGCATCGCCGATCCGCCGGGCGCTGCCCTGGACGGCACGAGAGGTACGCGAGTGGCAGTGGAACGAGCCCAGGCTGACCGGGCAGGACTATACGTACCTGGTCAAGGCCCGGATCAGCGAGCGTCAGTTCAATATCGTTTACGTTGTGTCCTATTGCATTTGATGTGGAGGACGTTGATGGCAAATATGCTGGCCTCGTTGTTTACCATGATGAAATGGGTGTTCGTGAACGGCAGTTTTGTCGTTTGCTCGTAGGGGTGGGGTTCGACGTATGGTGATGGATCAAGGGCCGAGGTGACAGAGATGATCTCGCGCTATGATGCGATCCTCATTCCCGGTGGCGGGGTGCGGGAACACGGCAGACTTCCGGTTTGGGTCCAGAGGCGGCTGGATCGGGCTTTGGAAGTCGAACAAGGGGAGATGATCATCACCTTGAGTGCCGGGACGGTTCACAGGCCGCCGCCGTTGGATGGTGACGGTTTTCCCGTCTTTGAATCCGTAGCGGCGGCTGACTATTTGGTTGGAGCCGGGATGGATCCAAAACGGATCCTGGTCGAGACCTGTTCGTACGACACGATCGGCAATGCCTATTTTGCCCGCGTGATCCATATCGAGCCTCGCGGGTTCAAGCGGTTGTTGGTGATTACGTCCGCGTTTCATATGCTTCGAACGGAGCGCATTTTTTGCTGGGTCTTTGGCCTCGATGCGCCGGCCGGTCATTATGAACTGGGATTTGATGCTGTCTCGGATGATGGCATCGACCAGGATATGTTGGCCGCAAGACGCGAAAAGGAGCAGGCCAGGCTCGTCCAACTCGAGGAGACTCGGGCTCGGATCGTGACGCTGCGGGATCTGCATCGCTGGCTGTTTCAAGAGCACAGTGCTTATGCGACAGGTGCTCGACCTTCGAGGGCAAGCGGTAAGCTGCTGGCGTCGTACTAGGATGGTGACGACATGGTGGTCATTGGTGTAGGCGGCATCGGCTTGCTCTGTTTGATGGTCGCCCGCGCAGCTGGCGCGGGGCGGCTGATCGCCATCGATCCCAGCGAGCACACCCGGCAGCGCGCCCTGGCCCTGGGTGCCACCCACACCATTGAACCCGTTGCCACCCGCGCTCGCCGGCAGGTATATGAGATCCTGCCAGACGGCCCGGATGTGATCGTCGAGGCCGCCGGGGCACGCGCTGGAACGTGTTCGGGATCACCACCCACGAGACGTTCGAGCTGGATGGGGGATTGACCCACTTTTGGGAAGCACGGATGGACGCCAGCTTTGGCACCACGCCGCTGGCCATGTCGCGCGCGATCCGCCTGATGGAACGCGGCCTGATCGATATCGAGCAGGTGATCTTGCATCGTTTTCCGTCAAGTGACATCCACCGGGCGCTGGAGGTGATGGCGCGGCCGGATCGCAACAAGGTGATCGTGAACCCTTGAGTTGGAACGTTCGCTAAATCAGATAGAGCTCGGTTTGCCGCCCATCGATGAGTCGGCATCCCTCCGCCGTAAAGGCCACGTCCTGTTCAAGGCTCATGGTCACTTCTTGACTGTCCCACTCGGACACACGATCGCGCACGGATAGCTCCATCGTAAAGCAGTTGCCGTAGCGCAGTTTGACGTCACCCCTGCCGGGACAGCACTCCTGCTCCCAGGGCAGCCCAATCAGCGGGCCCGGCTCGTGCAGGAACAGGCCGAGCGAATGTGAATACACCTTGGGGTTGGGAATCCCTGAGGACCGTGCGCGGGTGAGGATGTGGCTCAGCAGTTCGTTCCCGCTCAACCCCAGGCGAAACTCGGCCATAAAGACATCCTGCAGCCGGTTCGCTTCCGCCATCAGCCGTTTGAGTCCTGGCGGTGCGTCGTCCTCGCCGGGCTGCAGCACGTAGGCACATTCCTGGTGATCGCTGTTCAGTCGCAAGTAGCGGATCCCGACGTCGGAATGGATCATGTCGCCGGGGCGAATCACCTGGTCGTTTGCGCCGAATCGTTCTTTGGTCTCTGTGCGGCGCACGAGGTTAAAAAAGGGCTTGAAGGCCAGCCCAAGTCCCAGGTCCGCGCATTGCTGCCAGTAGGTCCATTCCAGATCCTGCACAGTTGTCACGCCCGGGATGATCGATCGCCGGCTAAAGCACTGGCCCAGCAAGAAATGGGCCACGTTGGTCACGTGCTCAAAGAGCTGTAGCTCGCTGTCGATGAGTGTGGACAACCAGATCGTGGCCAATGGTTCTGCGGACGCCAGCCGGGCCTGATACGTTGTCGACAGTGTGGCCTCAAGTTGGGTATAGAGGTTGTAGGTGAGGCCGCCCGCTGCCCACTGCGTCGATCCGGTGTTGATCCCGATTCGCTGCGGATCGCGCTCAGAGATGATGTCATGCAGCAGTGCCCACTGTTCCTCGTGATTGCGGCCCTGCCACGGACGATCATAGAGATCGCCGGTGTTGGTCATGGACAGGTTGATTCGCTCCACACCTTGCCCCGGGCCTCGATCGTAAAAGATCAGCATCTGCAAAATCGGGCACCACGTGTCCATCGGGATCATGGTCGTAAAGATCGGGTCGAGGTCATCTTCCTGACACAAGATCAACCACATATCAAAGCCGGTTTCCCGCATCGCCGCTGGCAGGATACTTGCCAGACGTTCTTGGAGAGTCTGACGAATGATCTCGGCGCGCTGCCGGACCGGCAGCACTTGAGGGCAATGGCCGTGTCCTGTGCCAAAAGGTGTGATGTTGCCCATCGTACAACTCCTTTCGTTGTTATTTTTCTGGATTTTGGTTCCCTGAGATTTGATATTGTTTACAGGCCGACAATGGTATATGCAAAAAACTGTTCTCCTTGCGCTTTCACCTGGCAGGCCCAACTACCATCGGGCGCGACCACGCCGGACGGAGCTGAACAGGGCAGATCGATGGGCGTGCAACTGTCTGTGGTGGCGATCCACAGTTGGCCCGCTCTGGCGCGCAGTCTCAGGTTCGATTCGTGGTACTGCCAGGCCAAGCGCGACCACTCGCTACCATTTCGTCCGCCGTTTACGGCGTGAAAAATGATCCGCGCGCCCATTCGCGCCAGTTGCTGGCTGAGGTGCGGGTCGGGTATCGGCGTGCATCCGGGGTTGGCCCACAAATCGTTGCAGATTAGCCCGCCGATACAGATACCGCCAAAGTCAAATGTGTGCAGCGGCACGACGCCGTAATCATTGATCTCGCCCTGTGGCGGATCGTCCAGCGTGCCGCAGGTGAGCGTTTTGCTATGGAAACCGAGATATGCGCCGGCCGGCGCATAAAAGCGAATCTGGTTATAGCACCCGCCATCGAATTCGACAAAGCACGTGCCCAGGGCCAGGCCGACTCTGGCAGCGCGTGCCTGGGAAGTCACCGTTCGAAGCGCGTCCTCGACTTCTTGCACCACGAAATGGGGCGTATAGCCGCTGAGCGAGCCCTCTGGGGTCAGCAGAATATCTGCCTGTTCTTTGGCCGCGAACTGGATCGCACGGCCAATCGCCAGGACGTTGCCTTGAACGTCTGTGGTCACCGGGAGTTGTGCACCTGCGATTCGTATTTGCATCGGCCCTGCCTCCCGAAAGTGATAGCAAAAACGTCAAGAATGTGGTATGATTGGTGCAGGAGGGTACCTGCTATGTCGGCTTGACCATCGCGCTCAATCCGCCTCATTTTGGTCTGTACGGTCTGATGCGATACAGCCAGGACAGATCGTTAAACGAAGCGTGTATGGCCGCGGCCTATCATCTCTTTTAGGCCGCTTCGTTAATCCTTCCGCGCGTTGTATCGTCTGTGCGCTGAACTATCCGTCGCCGCTTACCAGCACTCGTAGCGCACCAACTCGGACAGCTCTTTGCGCTTTTTGGGCCTGGGTGGGTCATCTGGATAACCCAACGTCGTAAAAATTACCGGCTCGATCTCATCCGGCAGCCCCAATATCTCGCGCACGGCGGCCGGGTCAAAAGCCCCGATCCAGCATGTGCCCAACCCCAGTTCGGCCGCGGTCAGGATCAGGTGGTCGACGACGATGCCGATATCCACGTCGGTATAATCCTTGCGCTGGCGCGCTGGATCCATCGGAAAGCGGCAGGCGCAAATCACCAGCGGCGGCTGGACGAACCAATCCTTGTCATAGATCCGGCGCAGTTCTTCTTCGCGGCCCTGGGTGTGGATGACGATCAACTGGAACCGCTGCCGGTTGCCGGCCGTTGGCGCCATCCGAGCCGCCTCGAGTATCTGTTGCAGCTTGTCTTTCTCTACAGGATCGGGCTTGTAGCCTCGTACACTGTAGCGTGTCTGGACGAGTTTTGAGAATCCCATTTTTTGCCTCCTTTTGTCGCAAACAAAATGCCTGCGCTCCGTCATCGCCGTTGGATCGCGGTCATCTTGACCGTTCCTGGCAGGCAGGTCCCTCGATTTCTCGGATGGAGTGTATCCGCCGAGCCAAGCGCCTGCACTCCTTTATTTGGCCTGTGCCCGCTCTACGAAACGCGCGACGTCGATGATGTAACGCGTGCGCGATCCTTTGCCGATCAGCTCTCGCTCGTCGTATGCCTCGACGTCCAAGGTGACCTTGCGGCCCTCCACGGCGACCACCTCGGCGCGGGCACGGACGCAGTGGCCGATGGGCGTGGCAGCGAGGTGTTTCACGTCCAGGGCAACACCGACACTGGCCTGACCCTCCGGCAGTAGTGGATCGATCGTTGCCACGGCGGCACCTTCCATCAGGGCGACCATGGCCGGCGTGCCATAGACCGCGATGCTGCCGCTGCCAAGGTGCGTGGCCAGCATCGTATTGTCGACAGTTGTCGTTTTTTCGCCTGCCAGTCCCGGTCGAATGTCTTCCATGCCCTGCCTCCGCTTTACGCCGATCTGGGTTCGCTCATGTTTTTCAGTTTAGCACAGCCTTTGCTGGAACGCAAATGGCCTCGGGGTTATGATGGGGGCACAGTGGATTCTTGAAAAGGGGGGCACACAAAAAAAGGGTCCAAAAGCATATCCTTTGGCGAAAAAGGCCCTGGTTCACAGCGAACCGGATCCTCTACAGGGAGTGCCACAAAGGACAAACGCATCGGAGAAACTGCTGATCACCCTTGCCGGAACACGTCTCCATCTTGGGCGCGCAAATAGAGCACCGGCGCGCCCCATTCATAGCTCTTGACCGATACATCAATGGCTTTGCGTCCTTCGGCGACTGCTGCTTCCACGGGATAGAATTCTGCCAGGGCACGATAGAACTCGCGCGAAAAATGGGTCGCTGCTAAGTTGCTGATCGCGTGTTGGGTGGCGACCACCGCCGGTATACCAGACTGGACCAGGTTGCCAGCCATGCTGGCAAAGGGTGTGGTTTCCTGGCTTGAGGCGGTTTGACAGGCATTCAGAAAAACCAGGCGCAGATTGGGGATATCGGCAAGCAGTGTTGCCAGTTGCCGTGCGGCCAGCGGCTCACCTTCGCGGTCTTCTCCCTCCAGCCAAAGGCGTCCTTGATTCTCTATAGGATCAAAACTGCCATGTCCCAAAAAGTGCAAGATGTGGGGCGTTTCCTGGCGCAAGATGTGCCGAAGATTGGTCGAATTTGCCTCTTGACCCTGGATGATCTGGTATTCTAGCCAGCCTCGTTCCTGCCAGGGGCCCAGTGCTTCTCGAATGTTGTCCACTTCGGTATCAAAATCGAGTGTGGGCAGGTTTATCGGCCTGGCGACAACAGCAAGCAGGCGCAGCTTGTCTACAGTGGGAAAGTCTGGAATCGGCTTGGTGCTTTCGACATAACGGATCAGTGGTGTATCCCGGAATAGGACTAAAAAATTGTGACGACCTTGTCGATCGTAAAGGAACTCCCACGGCAACCTGTGCAGATCCGGTGGTTCGAGTACGAGTTTCAGGCGCAAGCCACGACGTGCCTGTATCGCATCGTTTTGAGCACGATGGAAAACAGACAGGACGTTGGGACTAAAGAGGGTCTCGAAGAGCTTTGCGCCAATCTCTTTAGCTTCTGTTTCCGCACCGGTTCCCCAGAGGGTCTGTCTCCACACATAGTCCCTGACAGAAATGGGAAGGTCAAATACGTGGTTTGCTTCTCCTTGCGACGATTGGATGCGAATCCGATAACGTTCTTGTTCAGCAGACAGGCGAAGGAAAAAGTCGTCATACTCGAGTGACCATTGGCGGCGGGTAACCATCGTTTCTTCTGGTGGTTGCGGCAGATTATCTTGGCGTTGTTGAAAGTAGCGCCGGAATAGTTTGCCGGTAACGAAACGATCTGGGACATTGGGCGCGGGGAGAGCCACGCCTTTCCATTGCAAGCGTTTCAGCATTTGCTCGGGGTCATCCTTTATTCCCAAGTTCCACAGTCGGTCCTCAACGGTGTCTATATCGAGACCGGCGTCGCCAGCCTCGACCAGCAGGTTGCAGGCAGACCACATTGCGTCGCGCATACCTGATTGTAGCAGCGCAAACATCCAGGCATCCAGAGCAGATTGGTGCGTTTCAGCAAAACGCTCGGCCAGGCGATCAAGCACGTCTGCCGCCAGACCTTCCCACCCCCGGCTGCGTCCGGCCCGGTGTTGGATTTCATGGACAAAATAGCTTACCAAGAGGGGGTGCCCGCCACTTTGCTCGGTAACCGCCTGTGCGAGTGCAGGCGGTGATCGTCCCTCGCTGATCTCTTGCAGCCAGGTGGAGACGATTTCTTGTGGCATTGTCCCAAGAGACATACGCCCGCCGTCAGCCCAGGGAGCGTCACTTGCGAAAAGGCGGGCCAGTCGATCCTCTCCCGCCCACACCAGATCCAGCCGCTCGCTCACTTGCTTTTCGCGGGCATAGAGTGCTCGCAATTCGCGAAAGAGATCGAACGTCCACGGTTGGCGCGCTATTTGATCAGCCTCGTCCAAGAGGCCGATCAGGCGGATATTGGCCAGTGATTCGTTTTCTTTTGTGGATGCCTGGCTGGCCTGGTTGAGCAAAAAGTTGAATGCATCGCGAAAGCCATCTGTTGGCGAATTCTCCGCGAAAAATGGCTCAAAATTCTGTTCGGAAATCGTGCACAGGTTCAGAGTGCGCAATCCTTCTCGGAGCTGTTTGACCAGGCAAAGCAGAAAATTTGTAGGCGAATCCAGATCGCCTTCGTTTATCGAGTACTTTATCTGTGCTGGCGCCAATCGTTTGTTGCTGCGTCTTGGATGTCTGTCTAGCCAATCTGGCAACACGTTTAGCAAACTTGTCTTGCCCATCCTGACGCCGCCCAACACAGCAAAGAACCGGCCTTGGGGGCGAGGGAACTCGCTAAAGGGTTGCTCGATGCGACGTGCCAGATCGCGGAATTCGTCCAGCTTGGTGATTGGATGGGACCATTGGGATTGCTGTGCGTTTTCGCTCATGCCCGTCTCTCTCGTAGCCAGTGCGCCAGCAGCCCAATACGCAAGTTTGTCGTGCCGGCTTGGTCTACAAACCGCAGCCCTGACCGATCATACATCTCTTCAAACCCCGGGTCGACTGGTCGCCCGGCGGCCAACAGACGCATGTTTCGTCGTGCTTGAGGAGGAAACGCTTGCCATAGATGTATCAAGTCGTCTGGCTGCCGTTCGATGTAGGCATGTATCGCTTCCTGTGCCGGGAACCGTCCCGGGGATGGGTGTTCGGGCCATTCACCTGGTCGCATCGCCGGGCCAGAGATCATCTCGCGCGGCCGCCCAGCTATGTGTGCGCCCTGGCTACCAAGCTGGCGCAGCAGGAATGGATGCCCGCCTGCTGCCTGATCCAGGGCTTTCAGGTCGGCGTCCTTAAATGCCAATCCCAATTGCGCTCCGATGGTTTGCAGCAACAAATGGCTCTCTTCCGTCGTCAGCGGCGGCAGCCACGCGTCACCGTTCGTTTTATCTGGGTTGGAAGGAAATCCGTACCAGCTCGCAACCAGCGACGTGTCTGAGCGATCCGCCGCTGTTTCCTGGAGCCGGTCCAGCACGACACTAGTCACCGTGTCGTCGATAAAAAGGACAAAACGATCGCGACCGGTTTGCCGTCCGCGTTCCGCCAGGTAGCTCAGCCCTCCATCAAGATTGAGCTCAGGCCCGCACTCGGCCATCACGTCACCTAGTTCAGGTAAATCCAGCAGCATACTCTGGGTTCGGCGCAGATCGAGCAACAAGTCGGCCACGAGGTTGCGCAGCACAGATTGCCAATCTGTCCCCCGGTAACGCAGGTTGACATATCCCTTTAGCCAATTTCCCGGCACATCGGTTCGTAACCGCCACAGTGCCGAGGTCCGTCCGCTACGTGGCAGCCCCCAGAAATGAATATCCTCGTCTCGTTTGATGGCCTCAAGCCAGTTGTCCAGCACGTCCGTTCGGCCAAAATGGGTCAAGTGATCCTGTAACGGCTCTCGCCGGTCAAAGAGGTCTTCCTGACTTCGTCCTTCGCGGATAGCCTGTTCCAGCGACAGTCTTGCCTCGCGGCGATCCACTGCGCGCTGAATCAAGCTGCTGCTCAACGGAATCAACTTGTTGTTTTGCAGCGCCTGGTAAGCGCCCTCTTGCGGGATGTGATCGATCACCACAAATCCCAGGTCACGACTACCAGAGTCAGCGCTGTTGGCTAGGGTAACCACATCAGTGCTGCCCAACGGCTGGTCCGTATGCAGCCAGACATTTAATCGACCCAATACCCGATACTGCGGGGATTCTGGCCATAGGGAGAGCCGGAGTCTGAGCAGGGGTGTGACCTGGAAACCGGCCTGTTCGAAAAAGTCATGCGTGTTGCGAGCAATGAGGTTGGCATTGCGCACCTGGTCGATCAGCTTTTGCTGATCAAAATTGCGTTGAACCAGTTCGCTCAAGGCGAAAAGGGCAAAATGATATTCGCCTGCGTCATTGTGGACCAACAGACGGCGCGCTCTCAGTTCGAGCAGTGCGATTTCAGCATCTTGCGGGGACATTGCTATGCCCAGAGATTGCAGTTTGCTCCACATCGTATCGATCGTATAGGGCGAGCCCGGGCCAGCGGCGATTGAGGCCACCAGACTTTTTTCTGCCCCGAGTTCGTCACGCGGCGAGCTCACCAGCCGCCAGGCACGGATGCGCAGCAACAGGGCCCACACTTGCCAGGGCAAGGGCTTTTTTAGTTCCAAGACGAAATAGAAATAGAGATACATGCCCAATAATGCGCCCAAGATCGAGGAAGGCGTGATGACAAAGCCGATCAGACCCAATACTGCGCGGCCACGAGCATAGGGTGACGGCAGGTTCAACGTTGTGTAATAGACGCCGCCGTCGCGCGTGCCGGCTAGAAGCCTGTTTGGATTGGCTGGATCCAGGGCCAGGACAGTCAGTGGCTGGTCGCTAAAGCTGGCTTGTTGCCACGACGCGCCATCATCCAGGCTGACCCAGAAGGCATATGGTTGAGTGATGCGTGTGTCCACCGTCGTAATCACTTGGGTGTCGGTGATCGTTGATGGCGCAATCAGATCGTCTTCTGGTGCTATTGCTTGACTGAGGACAACCCGTGAAGGGATCGTGTTGGTTACCGAAGTCGCGTACAGCACGCCCGGTCGCACCGGATCGGCCATAATTGTCTCAAATCGTCCGCTCAGGGCGGGCTGCCACTTGAGCTTGTCTTCATCGTCGAAAGCACTGTAGATGCCATCCAAGGCCAGCACGTGCAGAGATTGACGCTGGAAGCCCAACACCCAGCGCTGCCAGAGATTCCGTTCAAGTGCGATCATTTGCACGCTGTGTCGAGGAGGGTCTTTGCCCAGTGGTTTCCACGTGCTTCCCTGGTCATTGCTTTGAAAGATGCCTTTTCCCAGGCTGGCGGCAAACAGGGTTTGATCGTCTTTACCGAGTGCCAGATCTTGCACATTATCGCTCAATACACCTTGCGGCTCCCAGGTCTTTCCGCCGTCGTGAGAACAATAGATGGCGACTGTGTCATCCAGGTCCAGGGCTGTGTAGAGCAGATCGGGGTCTCGATGCCCTTGGGCGAGGCTGATTGCCCGGTATTCGCCAATTGGCAGCGTATCTGTTATCTTGATGCCGTGTACTCCACCATCGGTAGAACGAAAGATGCCCGTGCCTGCCGCGATAACGATAGTCTGTCCATCGTTATCCACCACGACGATGTCGGCTACGTCTCGTGCCAGGCCGACGGGTAACGCATATGGTCGACGTTGCCAAGGTTGCCCGCGGTTGTTCGAGGCGTATAGACCACCAACAAATGTGCCAGCCAGTAACGTTTCTTGATCACGATCAGCAAAGGCCAGACTCTGCACCTCAAATGAGGAAGGTGGCAAGCGGCCGTCGCCGTCACCATCGATCGGTTCCCAGCCATTACCATCGTTGCGATTGCGGTATACGCCATCGGCACCATAGGTGGTAGCATAGAGAACGTCTTCTCGCCCGTCGTAGACCAGGCTAAGAATGGCCAACGCGTAGCCGCGCAGTCCTTTGTTGTAGGACTGCCACAAGTCACCATTGTCCTCGCTGCGATAAACGCCAAAATCAATCGTGCCGGCATAGAGAATCCCGTTGTCGTCCAGCGCCAGGGCCTGTACCATACGTGCCCGCGAGTTATCGGCAAAACCGGTGATCACGCGCTGCCAGTGCAACCCACCATCCTCTGTGCGATAGACGCCATCCTGCGTCCCGGCCCAGAGCGTGTTATCTCGCTTGGCCAACGAATAGACCCGGCGCGCTAGTGCCGGTCCTGGGGGCCCAATCGCTTCCCAGGTCTTGATCTCTTGGTCCTCACAGACTTTGACTTTTTGCTGGATGTCGATGCTGCGAAAGACGCCAGCACCAAAGGTACCGGCGTAGAGGGTGTCGCTATCCTGGTTCAAGGCATAGACTGGTTTCTCTGCCCACGGTACCCCTGGCGCAACATCTTGACTACCCCAGGTATTGCCGGCGTTTGTGCTTGTGTAAATGCCTCCCCAGGTAGCCTCGTAAATGATATCTGGATTCTTTTGGTCTATCAACACAACGTCGGCGTTCCAATTGTTGTGGCAGGGACGAAAGCGGTTGGCAAAGCCTGATATGCCCTCCCAATGGACGCCTCTGTCGGTGCTGCGAAAGAGGCCCGAGTTCCATCTGCTTAGATAGATAGTCTCGCTATCAGGAGACACAGCCAGGGCGCGGACCTGGGCTTTGGTCGGGTCCAGCCCATCTTGTTCGCCAGGGGGGCTGGTCGGCTGCCAGCTTGAGCCACCGCTGCCTGTGCGATAGAGCCCGTTACCCCAGGTGCCAACATACAGCACCTCGGGTGATGACCCCAAGGCCAAGGCATAGACCACCCGCTCATAAGGCCCGTCCGTGGATTGCCAATCGGCGGCCAATCTACCGGCTTTTATGGGGAGTGCAGGTAGCGGCTCCGGCGTTGGCGTAGCCGGTGTATCATCGGCAAGCGCAAATGACGTCAAACCCAAGATAAGGACACTGACGATCACCATTGGCACGATCAAAGCCAGGACAGCATATTGCCGGCCGATTGGCGTAATCATAGCCAGTACTCCAGTATCGAATTGTTGAGACAGGCGCCGGTATCTGCCCATCCCATTATGATTGGATCTAGGTCCTACGTGTGCTGGACCATGATCGCCGGCGTAGCAGCCATGCCGTGCTCAACAGTGCCAATCCAAGGATGACTAGGCCACCGATAATGAGCGAAGGTGTAAAAGCCACGCCAAAACCTGGCGGATATTTGCCTCTTACTTGTTTCTTCTGCGAGCACTTGCTGGGTTGAGTGTCTGTACCTTTTTTCATATAGAACTCATAGTACTCTTTGGCGTTCACATGAATATAGTACAGTGTTCCGTCTGCTCCTGTGAGGCCATCTGCGAGCTCGGTGCAG
Source organism: Anaerolineae bacterium (assembly GCA_016929205.1). The sequence continues at coordinate 9,220 of JAFGJF010000353.1, read as the reverse complement.
ATGGCGCCCGCTTCGAATATGTCTTTGGTGACAAAAGGATCCTCACCTGAACCATCTGGCTTGGATGTGCTCGTCTTGATGGGTGCATCACTGATAAAGTAAGGGGGGGGGCCTGCGGCATAGGCCGCCATGGGCAGAAACAGCGCGATGAGCAAAAACGTCAGAACAAAGAGTCGTAGAAACGAACGCATGGGATACCTCCTAATGTGTGCATAATCAATCACCGATGTTGTGATGGACAAACGAGTCTGGAGAATCTTGATAAGCTTACCTCCTTTCCTCATCCGCTCTGGTCTGGCGGTAACTGATGCTGGTTCCGTCTTGAGCATACAACTCGCTCAGGTGTAGGCGCGCTTCGCGTTTCGCCAGCGGATCGGTGGGGTTCAGGTCCAGGACGCGTTCAAAAGCGTTGATAGCAAGTTCGGGCTGGCCCAGCAGCTTAGCCGCCAACCCGAGGTAAAAGTGGGCGGGAACATAACCAGGGTCAGCGCGGATTGCGTCCATGAAAAGGTCGGCGGCCTTTTCTGGCTGCTCAGGCAGGGCGGCAGCGCCCAGCACGGTATAGGCCGGTGCGGCCGCATCGGCCAGATCGAGAGCCTGGGCAGCGATTTCCTGGGCCGCGTCCCGGTCACCAACCTCATAGTGGGCGATTGCCTCATTAACCCAAAGGATTGGACGGGGTATCCCCAGGATGCGCGCCAGCGCATAGTGGGGTAATGCTTTGCCCGGCTGATCGTCCAGTTGCAGGCTGAAGGCCAGGTTGCTTTCGACGGTCGCCTGGCCCGGTTCGGCAGTCAGGGCACGTTCAAAGAGTGGGATCGCCATGGCGTGATTGCCGCGTATTGTGTAGAGCAGTCCCAAGCTGTTGTAGGCTTCGGCAACATCTGGGGCTATCGAAATAATCTGTCTGAATTCGCTCTCTGCCTGCGCCAAATCCCCCAGGTACAAACAAACGTTGCCCAGGCTCAGATGGGGCATAGGCCAGTCGGGTGCCAAACGTACAGTTATGGACAATGCGCGCTCGGCTCCGGCCATCCGGCCGTGCTGGGCCAGCCACAGCCCGGCAGCGTAAGGCACCAGAACGGCAATCTGGCGGGTAAAGGGTGTAGCTAGGAGGATGGCAATGGCGATCAATACCGGTACCAGCGTGGCTAGCCGGCGCAACCAGCGGTTGATCAACGCGGCCAACCGGTAGCGACGTTGGTCGATCGCACCCAGAAAATCGACGCGACGCAAAAAACGTATCTCGGTATCCGTGATAGCGCGGTAAGTGTGGCTGCTGGGTACCCCGTCGAGCAACATAGCTTCACCGAACACGCTGCCCGGCAGCAGCAGCATGTCCGGACTGTCGCGACCGGCCAACGAGGAATAGCCAGCCACTTGACCGCCGGTCACCAAACCCAGGCAGTCGCCGTGCGTGCCTTCCATTAGAATGGCTTCGCCGGGGGCATATCGTTGGCTGGCAAGACGGCGACAGAGCAGGGCAATGTCGCTCGAAGAGAGAAAAGCACGATCAGGCAACTGCTCTAATTGCCGGCGCATGATGCGTCGCACTTGGTGAGCACTTAATGGTGCCGTATCTTGTCTCAGAGGTGCCGGATTCTTGGCATCTGACAACAAATGATCGGCCATCGTCGTATGTGACTCCCTCATTTGATAGCTTCACATAACATTGACCTTGCTATATAATTTACCATATATTTTCCGAAAAGTCAATAGTTTTGCGCGTATTTCCTATCGTTGCTGTGAATTGTCCCGTATCTGTCTTGACGGTTAACATAATGCTGATGTATAATGACTAGAAGCCTATACACTGACGATACGTTGTGAGGAAGAGCAAGTATGAAGGTGTGGGTTAAGCAATTGGGGCAAGGAATCGTGGTGAACGTACTGTTTTCTCTAGGCGCATTGTCGCTGCTACTTGCGGGTCTGTATGCCGTGTATGCGGCGCTGCAGAACTGGACGATCCGCCAGGATCAATTCCTGGCCGCTCACGGGATCGCACCCTTGTCGGTACCCGAGAGGACGCCCACGCCTACCGCAACGCCCACCGCAACGCCGCTGCCCACGCCGACTGTGACCCCAACGCCGACGGCGACGCCCACGCCTACGCCACCTCCCCGGCCAATCCACATTGATATCCCCGCGATCGGCGTGCAGTCCTCTGTTGTCTTGGTACCATTGGTGGTCGATCCTCCAAGTGGCGTATCGGACTGGGATATTGACATGCTCTATCGGCCTGGCCGCCGGGACCTGGTAGGCCACCTGGAGGGCACTGCGTTGCCCGGCCAACCCGGTAATGCAGTGCTCGGGGGGCACAATTATGGCTACGGGTACAATGGCGTGTTCTTGAACCTGGGCAACCTAAAGCCTCCGGATCAGATCACGGTGGTCAATGAGGCCGGTCAGAACTTGGTCTACGAGGTTGTGTCGGTCGATCGGGTCAAGTGGCAACGCAAGACGTTCGAGGAACTGGCTCGCCACCTCGAATACCTTGCTCCCACCGGCGAGGAGCGCTTGACATTGATGTCATGTGGCGGTGCCAACGCCTTTCCTTTTCCCGAGCGCGTCTACGTCGTAGCAAAACCGGTCAGATAGGATCTCTGTGCAAGCGCGGATCAGTTACCCGCCATTTCCACCGATCCCTGGTTTGGGGGTGTGCGTCGGCCGCGGCGTGCGTGTGGGATTGGGCGCTGATCCGCTGCGAGGCGTACAAGTTACAGTTCGCGTATACGTCGGTATCGGTGTTGTTGTTGCTGTGTGCGTGTGCGTCGCTGTCACATGCGGTGATGCCGACTGAGACGCTGGCTGTTCCATAGTGCGGCCATTCAAATCCAGTTGATCTAGACCTGGGCAATGCCGCTCGGGTAACAAGCGGGCTCCCTCGCCAAGTTGTATAGCGAGGGAGCCCTTTGCGCTTCAATGACGTTTCACGCTTCCTCTTCCTCTAACTGAGCCAGGATCATCTCGTACGTTTCCGCTGCCACGATCCGTGGATCCGGCCGTGCATAGCGTTGCCAGAGATCGTCGGCTATGGCCTGGTAATCGCAGGCCACGCCTTGCCGCGCAAAATACTCGCACAGGCGCTGTACATCTCGGCGCAAGATCGGAAAGGCGTCACGGTTGGTGTTATAGTTGACCACCTGTGGAAAGTCGATCAAGGTCACGTCGCCTTGCCAATAGAGCACGTTATAAGCCGACAGGTCGCCGTGCACCAGTTGGTGCTGGAGCATCAGTTCGACGTTGTGCATGATCTTGGCAAACAGGCTCATTGCTTCCTCCTTGCCCAGCCTGATCTCGTGCAGCGTCGGTGCATTCTCGCTGGCGTCGCCGATATAGCTCATCAGCACGGCGTTGTCACTGTATGACAGTGGGCGTGGCACAGCGGCACCGGCCTTGAACAATGTTTCCAGCGTAGAGAACTCGTGCATCAGCCATGACGTGTGACGCACTTGTTGGCCAAAGGTTGTATTGTGATCGATGGCACGCATGATACGATGTTCGTGATCTTGGACGGCGTGTCCGGGTGCGACGAGGATATCCCGCCCTTCGCGATACATCCGATCGTTTCGCAGGTTGCGAAGTGCGCGCGGACGATACACCTTGGCTGCTATCAGGTCGACGCCGGTGCTGGGATGAGCTTCACAGCAATAGACGCCGGCTTCTTTGCCACCTTTGACCATAGCCAGGACATCGGTGATCAATGCTTCGTCGTAAAAGGTGCGCAGTGATGATAGTAACCAGCCTTCTTCGTAGCGCCCGGGCGTATAGGTTGTCTTGAAGCCACCTTCCAACCCGGCAAGATCTCCCAGTTCGGACGCGACCACCCACTGTTCGGGTGCTTTTTGCGGCTGCTTGCGCGGCCTGCGTTTGCGACGCGCCTGGCGGTCGGAGCGTGTGGGATCAAACAGCGATTCATAGTATTCGTAATTGTCTAGATATTGTTCCAAACCCTCTTCGGATATCGATTCTGACACGGTAGGTTTCCTTTTCGTGAATGGTGGTAAATGGAATTCCCAAGATACTGTGTACACAAATCGTGTTCATTGCTCATTGTTTTCCTCCTGAAAAATAAAAAGGCCGTGAGCATTTTGCTCATGGCCTTGAATGCGGCTATGCTGGTGTGGCACGCGTTTACCGCATCCAGTCGAGCCGGGCTAGGCGTCAGTGGACGCCGTGCACCAGATCGACAAAGGCCATGAACTGTGCAATCGATCACCTGCTCATGGCCCGGATTATGGTTATGGTATTGTGAACGTGGTACAGTAGTCTAGGCTACCGTGTCACTGTTCCAGAGAAAGGCGATCGACACTGGCACAAATTGGTCCCAAATGGTTTCAAGCAGCTCATCAATGTGATCTCCTTTCTTTTGTTTCGAACGGGTGGATAATACAATGGTTCCATTATAGCCTTGTTGGCAGATTTGTCAAGTTGACTAATCTGCACACTGTGGTAAACTTGTTGTTCCCAACATCTATCAAGGAGGCCACATGAACATCAGAACGTTGGACGAAGGACGCAGTCACAAACGCGAGTTGGTGATCGATGAAAAAGCCGTCAGTTGGCTGTGGGTCATTGACTATCAAATGCGCATTGGCACAGCAGAGGTGCGAATGGCCGGGATCGGCGGCGTCAATACCGAGTGGAAACACCGCATGAAAGGGTATATGCGCATCTTGTTTGAGGACACGGTGCGCTATATGATCGAACAGGGATACGACGTCTCGATGCTGTTCGGCATTGACAAATTTTACACCAAATTCGGCTATGCCTCTTGTTTGCCCTCGCACAAACAGACCGTGCAGACGCGAGACGCCGAAGAAGCGTGCAAGGTGCAAAGCGACGCCCAGGCATACACTCTGTCCGCGCTTGAACCGCAGGATATGGAGGCTGTGCTCGCGTTGTACAATCGAAACAATGCTGCGCGAACGGGGACAATTGTGCGTGCCAAGGAACACTTTGAAAAGTTCACTAAAGGCACGTGGTGGGGTGTGCCGCCCGACGCGTTTATCCTAAAGGATGAGGCTGGACAGGTGAGGGCTTATGCCGTCTTGGACAAGACGGATAGGGCCGTCAACGTGGTTGAGGCCGAAACTGACGACGACGTGCTCTTTGGCCCACTGACGGCGGTGTGTGCCAAACGGGCGATCGAAAAACGATGCGGAGAGATTACCTTTTACCGGCCGCGCGACCACGCCTTTGCCGAGTACGCGCAGCGTTTTGGCTGCAAGTGGGAGATCGACTGTCCAAAGAATGGCGGTGGCATGATGCGCATTCTGAACCTGAAAAGTACCTTTGACAAGGTCAGACCCGATATCGAGCGCCGCATGGCTGCTGCTGCCGGGCAAGCGCCAACTGGACGTCTGGCGATCGAGACCGACGCCGGTGCGATGACGCTTAGCACCAATAATGAAACGCTCGCACTCGATTTTGGGCCGCCGGCCCAAGCGGACCTGGTTTTATCTCAGGACAAATTGATCCAGATGCTGGTGGGTTATCGTCGCCCGCGAGATGTTCTGAACGATCCCGATGTGCGCGCTACGGGCGACGCGCGTGCCTGGCTGGACGTGCTGTTCCCGACCTGCCAGGCCTACGTCTGGCGCGCCGATCATTTTTAGCTAATTTCTGTGTTGGTCTACACCACATAAATCCTGTTCATCCTGTATGTTTTTGATATCTCACGGCAGCACGAGTTTCGGTGCGTACAGTTTGCGGAATTTGGCCAGCTTGGGAGCGATCACGGCGCGGCAGTACGGCTGGCTTTGGTTGTCCTGATAGTACGTTTGGTGATAGGCCTCGGCCTCGTAAAAGGTCGTGAACGGCGTCACCTCGGTCACAATAGGGTTTTGCCAGTTGCTCTTGTCGTTCAGTTCGGCGATCATATCCTCGGCGATGGCTTTTTGTTCGTCGCTGTGATAGAAAATCGCCGAGCGGTATTGTGTGCCCACGTCTGCGCCCTGGCGGTTCAAGGTCGTCGGGTCGTGGATGTCAAAGAATACTTGGAGAATCTCTCGGAATGAGATCCTGGATCGATCGAACGTAATCTGGACAACTTCGGCGTGGCCGGTCGTGCCGGCACAGACCTGCCGATAAGTTGGATTGGCGACCGTGCCGCCCGAATACCCTGATTCGACGTGCAGCACGCCTTCTAACTCGTCAAATACGGCTTCGAGACACCAAAAACACCCGCCGCCAAGGGTGGCGATGTCATTGTTTGCAGATGTTGTTTCATTCATAACATATGTCCTTTCTTTAATACCCTAATTATAGCACAAAGGCCGCATCCGAACTATGATTTTTGTCTGATTCTGTCGGAAAAAGTAGATAACCTGCTCGTTGCCGGACGCTGCATCTCGACCGATCACGTTGCCCTGGGCTCGACACGAATTATGCCGACGTGTATGGCCCTTGGCGAAGCGGCAGGGGCGGTAGCGATGCTCTCGCTGCACGAGGAGGTGCTGCTGAGCGAGCTGGATGCGCAGATGCTTCGCGAGCAGTTGCGGAAGCAGGGGGCAGTAGTGGACAAAGAAGGGGTCAAAACACTGAACGAGGAGTACACATGATGCGATTAGAGGGCAAGGTAGCACTGATCACTGGCGGCGCAGCCGGAATCGGCAAGGCGACGGCGCGACGGTTCACCGAGGAAGGGGCGACGGTGAACATCTGCGACGTGAATGCCGAGGCCGGAGAGGGAACCGCTCAGGTCTTGGGCGACCGAGTTGCGTTCAGCCAGGTGGACGTCACTGACCGGCAGTCGGTGCAGGAGTGGGTCGATGACGTGGTCGCCAAGCATGGCCGGATAGACGTGCTGGTCAACAATGCCGGCATCACCCGCGACGCACTTTTGGTCCGAATCAAAGAGGGGCAACTGGTCAAGCAGATGCCAGAGGCGGCCTTTGATGCCGTGATTGCCGTCAACCTCAAGGGCGTGTTCAACTGCACGCAGGCTGTGGCCCCGATCATGATCGCTCAGCAGAGCGGCGTGATTCTGAATGCCTCTTCTGTGGTTGGCTTGTATGGCAATTTTGGGCAGACCAACTATGCCGCGACCAAGGCGGCAGTCATTGGTATGACCAAGACCTGGGCGCGCGAGCTGGGTCGCTACCAGATCCGGGTCAATGCCGTGGCTCCCGGATTCATCCTGACTGAGATGGTGCGAAACATGCCGGAAAAGGTGCTCGATGGCATGCGCCAAAAGACGCCGCTGGGGCGGTTGGGTGAGCCGGATGAGATCGCCAACGTCTATTTGTGGTTGGCCAGCGACGAGGCCAGTTTTGTACACGGAGCGACGATCAGCGTGGATGGCGGGATCGTGCTAGGGACTTGATGCTGAGATGATTTGACTTTTTTCTTCTCCATGGTATACCTGTACTCGAATACAAAATCAGAATGCAAAGACTGTGAATAGGACGAGTATCCCTTGATACAAAGCTCCAGAGAGTCGGGTGGCGGTGAGAGTCCGATGCTTATGACAAGGGTGAATGGACCTAGGAGTTGCAGACCGAAACATCAAGTAGGTTGAGCCGGAGTCGCCACCGTTATCAAGGCTGAGGATATCGGATCCCAGGGATAAATGCTCCGGGAGTGTGTATCTGCGCAGTGAGGCTGGCTTGACCATCTCTTTTTCCGCCATCATTGGCGGATTTTTTTTGCCAATCGGCGCTTGGGTGAATCTGTATCTGTGCGGAAAGGAGGGTATGGCGATGTAGCTTCTTTTTCTCCAGTCGGTACTAGAGGATAGCTGGTTTTCCAAGAGGAGGAAAATGGTGAAAAAATCAAGAGTGGATTCCTGAGGACGATCATCGAATGGTTTGCCTACCGGCCGCTGCGTAAGGCTCCTCGCATCGCTCCGTTGATCAGTGCTATGGGTACCTCCTTTTTTTTGCAGAATGCCGTTTTGCTCATCGCCGGTACTCGTTACCGGACATATCGTACTGGAATGCTCATTTCTCGCGAGTGGACCATTTCGGGTTTGGGGGCAACCATCTCTGTTACTCGCATTTTGGTTATTGTAACTGCCGTGCTGTGTATGGTGGCTTTGCACTATTTGGTGCGAAAGACGCGTCTGGGCAAGGCGATGCGTGCCACAGCTCAAGACCAGGAGGCGGCGGCTATGATGGGCATTGACGTGGATCGCATCATTGTGATCACGTTCTTTATCGGTTCAGCGTTGGGTGGCGCCGCTGGTGTTCTTGTAGGTCTCTTGTTCACCCAGGTGTACCATTTTATGGGGTTTACGGCCGGCCTCAAGGGGTTTACGGCGGCTGTTTGTGGGGGCATAGGCAATATTCCGGGAGCGATGCTGGGAGGATTCTTCCTGGGGATCGTTGAGAGTATCGGCGTTGGCTTTATCTCGACGCAGTACAAGGATCTGATCGCTTTCGGCGTTTTGATCTTGTTGCTTCTTTTCCGGCCCCAAGGTCTGTTGGGAATCAAAGCGTCGAATAAGGTATAATCAATCACCGGCTCAATTTTCTATCAAGGACATAAGAGACGTGATGCACGAGCAGCAGCACATAACGGAGCAAAACCAAATCGGCAACGACGATTGGGTGGCACAGGAGGAGGCGCGCCAGCAGGAGAATCTGGCTCCAAAAGGCAGATTCTTCCGACTGTGGCAGATGTGGGACTGTCTGGATACGCGTCTCAAGCTGTTGGTTACCCTGGTTGTGGCCTCACTGCTGCCCTTGTTTGTGCACAACACTTATCTGGTGCGCGTCGCCGGGTTGACCGGCTTGTACGCTATACTGGCTTTGGGTCTGAATACGGTGGCGGGGCTGGTTGGACTCTTGGATTTGGGCTACGTCGCTTTTTACGGGCTGGGTGCCTATGCCTACGCGCTTTTGGCTTCGCCTCAACTCGATCTGCATTACTCATTTTGGTTGATTCTACCGGGGATTGTTTTTGCGATGGCGCTCCTGGGGCGGCTGCTGGGGATGCCATCCTTGCGTTTGCGTGGCGATTACTTGGCTATCGTCACGTTGGGCTTTGGACAGATCTCTGGCCTGCTCTTTCTTAATCTGGATCGAATTGACATCCCCTTCTTGAATTTGGACGAGCCGTTTAACCTTACCGGTGGGCCGAATGGCATTATCAACATCGACGACGTCCACGTTCTGGGGTTCACTGTAAAAACAGCGACCAGCTATTACTATTTGATCCTGGTTTTTGCTGCTTTGGTGTTTCTGGTCGTCTTTCACCTCGATCGCTCGCGCATCGG
>JAFGJF010000352.1 GCA_016929205.1 Anaerolineae bacterium | reverse complement strand
GGCCTGGAGCAGTTCCAGGGTGTCGGGGCCGCCCTGCAGTGCGGCCAGGTTAGCCTGGGCATCCAGCAACGCCTCCTCAGCCTGGTTCACGTTTTTCTGAGCACTGGTGAGGGATATATCGGCACTCGTCTGAGCGGCCAGCAGTTTCTCTTCAGCGGCCACCAGATTGAGATATTCTTGGTCGAGCTTTTGTTTGCTGATCTCTCCGGCCTCAAACTTTTTCTGGGCCTTCCAATAGTTGTCCCGGTACCAGTTCTTTTCGGACTCGAGGGTCCTGAGCTTTGCTGCGTTTTCCGTGCTATTCTCGGTTACGATCAACTGGTTCTTGGCGATTTCCAGGGCTGCAGCTGCATCCTGGACTGCTGTCCAGGCCGATCCGGTGTCCGGATTGAGCACGGTCGCCATATTTTCCTCGGCTTCCTGCAGGGCTATCTCGGTCTGGCTGACAGTGAGCCTGGCCTGGATCAAATCAAGTTCAGTATAAGGGTTTTGTGTTTCCGCCAGAGTCTCCTGGGCCTCCTGCAGCGTTATCTCGGCTTGATCCACGGACAGCCTGGCCTGGGCTAGATCGAGTTCAGAATAAGGGTTCAGCGTTTTCTCCAGGTCGTCCTGGGCTACCGTCAGATCTGCCTCCGCCTGCAGCACTGCCCGCTCCAGGGTCGTGGAGTCGATGCGAGCCAGCACTTCCCCCTTTTTTACTTTCTGCCCCGGGATGACGTTCAGTTCGATCAACTGGATATTGCTGACGTCAAAGCTCAGCTCCACCTGGCGGGGAGCATAGATCTCCCCGGTAGGGGAGATGGCTGCCACCAGGTTCCCTCGTTCTGCTGTGAACGTTTGGGTCAGGTCGCTTGTTTGATCTGCACTGCTCGGGATCCACTTTGAGCCTACCGCCACGCCACCTGCCACAAGGATCAAAACCAGAAGGGCTGGCCACCATCTCAACACACGCTTTAGTTTGTTCATTCTACTGGCCTCCCGACGGCTGGCCAATCTGCGATGTCCGCACAAGTTGGATGGAGCGAGCGGTGATACTGCCATCGTCGTTCTGTCTGCCCAAGACGATGACCTGCTCATCAACTTCCAAGTCGTCGACCCCTACTGCCATGTACTTTTCAATGAGCGTGGTGTCTGTGGTTTCTACCCTGATCGTTTCCTGGTTGGCAGTGATGACCAGCACCTCGCCTTCGATTGCCTGGATGGTGCCCCTGATGCCGCCTCCAAACTGTGTCGCGTCTCCCTGTCCGGCCTGGCGGGTCAGCATGACGTCCGGGGCTTGACCGCCTCGCGCTCCGAACCCTTCTCGTGGGAACCGCCCGCTGGCCTGGCTAGCCTGAGATCGGCCATAAGACATTCCCGCCCAAAAGGCACCGCCCCCAATAGCCAAAACGAGCAATATTGCTGCTGTGCTGATCCAAATCTTTTTCATTCTTCCTCCTACTCATCTGCTCGTCTGCAGTTCGATGAACTGTATTACCAAAGACCGCCACGACATTTATTCTTTCTCGTTACTTTCAGCCAACGCCAACGCCAGCGTCATTTCCGCATCCCGAGGGCTCTCCACCTGCTCGTCGGTCACGATCCTGCCATCGCGCAGGCGAACAATGCGCCGCGTGTGAAGTGCAATGTTGGGGTCGTGCGTCACAAAGACCACCGTGATGCCCATCTCGCGATTTAATCGCTGAAAGATAGTCATGATCTCGGCCCCAGAGCGGGAGTCGAGGTTGCCGGTTGGTTCGTCGGCCAGCATGATGGCTGGCTGCATTGCCAGCGCTCGGGCGATGGCTACCCGTTGTTGCTCGCCGCCGGAAAGCTCATTGGGATGGTGGCGAATCCGGTCCCCCAAACCAACCATCTCCAGTGCCTGTATGGCTCGCTGCCGGCGCTCCCGTCCACTGACACCGCGCATAAAGCCCATCCGCTGGTAGATGAGCGGCAGCTCTACATTCTCGAGCGCCGTTGTCCGGGGCAGCAGGTTGAACGTCTGAAACACGAATCCGATCTTGCGATTACGGATCTCCGCCAGTGCATCGTCGTCGAGCGCACTCACGTCCACGCTATCTAGATAGTATTCCCCTGATGTGGGTTGATCCAGGCAGCCCAGAATGTTCATCATGGTAGATTTGCCGGAACCGGACGGCCCCATAATGGACAACAACTCGCCTTCATCTACCTGCAAAGAGAGTCCCCGCAAGGCATGAACCTGTACGACACCCATGTGGTACGTTTTTGTGATATCATGGATCTCGATCAACGATCTGTCCGGCATTGCTCCTTCCCCTCTCTTGGGCAGCTTGGACCGTTGGCAGTGGCTAGGCGCGCCGCTCATCCGAGCATATCATATCAGCCTTGACTGAGAATAAGCTGAGAAATTGCTGAAAGTTGTGCCGATTGTCACAGTATTTTCTCAGACAAGACGCCAAGTACGGATATGGCGAGTTCGTTATCCCAGCGCCACATCCAGGGTCATCATCACTGCAAAGCCGAGCATTGCACCGATGGTCGCCACGTCCGACAGCGACTCGCGCTGCGCTTCGGGGATCAATTCCTCAACCACGACGTAAATCATTGCCCCGGCGGCGAAGGCCAGGGCATAAGGCAGAATCGGTCTCATCGCGATCACAGCCACCGCACCCAGCACGCCAGCCACTGGCTCCACAACGCCCGACAGTTGGCCGTACCAGAATGCTTTGAGCCGTGACATACCCTCGCGGCGCAGCGGTACCGATACCGCCGTGCCCTCGGGAAAATTTTGAATGCCGATGCCCAGGGCCAGGGCTGCTGCCCCTGCAAAGGATGCCGATGGTAGATTGGCGGCCAAAGCGCCAAAGGCTACACCCACGGCTAACCCTTCCGGGATGTTGTGCAAGGTGATTGCCAGCACCAAAAGCACGCTGCGTTGCCACGTTGTCTTGATTCCTTCTGCCTCGCTGGTCGGAAAACCCTGATGCAGGTGCGGCAAAATTTTGTCGACCAGCCACAAAAACGCCCCGCCAAGCAAAAATCCACCGGTCGCTGGCAGCCAGGGAATACCCCCGGTCTCTTCGGCCATCTCGATCGCCGGGGCCAGCAGCGACCAATAACTTGCTGCGATCATGACGCCTGCCGCAAAGCCGAGCATCGTGTCCAGCACTTTGCGGTTGATCGTCTTGAATATAAAGACCAGGGCGGCACCGAGTGCGGTCACAGCCCAGGTGAAACAGGTTGCCAATAGGGCTTGCAGAACCGGATTTTGAGCTTCTAGCCAAGTTATCATTGTGTGTTTTCCTTTCTGTAAGAATGATGTAGATATAAACCGGCAGACATGGCGCACCCGATTGTGTAGGGCGTTTTTATCGTAATAGGGCTTTTGATCCTTCGCGAGGTGATCGCATCTATGTTCTCAATTCAAACGTAAACCGCCGGCCGAAACGGCGCAGCAGGCGCAGAATGGGGATACCAAACAAGGCAATCAAGACGGCGTTGCCTGCGGCCCGTCCCAGATCCCACCACATAGAGGTAATGGCATAGAACGCCCAATAGCGCTGCAGGCCCTGCCAGAGCCCGAGACCCGGTTCCCAATACAAGCCTGCCTGCACGGGATCGAAGACAAAGGGCCAAAACCAGATGTTCATTACAACTCCAAAGGCCAACCCCGAGAAAACGCCCCAGCATGCCAGCATAGCGACCTCAAACCTGGGATGGCGGTGCAGATCGGGCAGCCAGGCCGAGGTTAGTCCTATCCAGCCCAACGCGAACATCTGGTAAGGCATCCACGGTCCAATGCCCGCTCCCAGCAGGGCCGAAACGGCCAACGAAAGCGTACCGAGCAGAAACCCAACGGTCGATCCAAAGCAGTACCCGGTCAAGATGGGAAGGACAAACATGGCCGAAAATCCGGTCGGGCCAGGCACGGCACGCAGCACGGCATTGATGGCGGTGAGTATCCCCAGCGTGGCAATCACCTTGGCGTTGAGTCCGCTGCTGCCGACCATATTGCCCATCACCGCCCCCAGCGACAGGACGATCAGCACGATAAACATCAGTGGCGCGTCCTGGGCGTGTGCCGCGCTGCCCATCATCGTCGATGTTTGCGTCCGCGATTGGAAAAAGGGGTAGAGGAACGCGGCAATGCCAATCAGACTGACCAGGAACAGTGTTGCGCCGTTGAGCGCCTTGGCGATAGACAGCTTGCGAGATAAAGCCAGCATCGGTCACACTCCGCTCACAGGCGCGTCCAGCCCAAGATCAAAATGACTTTTCCCATAATCAACCAGCTGCATCTTGTCTCCCGGCAAATAACAACCTTCTTTCGAGCGCTATTGGCTCAGCATCCATGCCACCCAGCGAGTGAAAGCGGTGTGGTGCATTTGAGCCAGGGCTGCGTTTCCTTCGCTTGTGGCCAGGATCTGTGCCTCTTCTGGATGGGTGGCCACGCCCGCTTCGATGAGCACGGCAATGTATACGTCGGTCGGCAGTATGTCGAGGCCCGGCGCGGGCAGCGTAAAGCGGTTGCCGATCGTCGTATACCCGGCTTCGGCCATACGATCCCAGGCATAGGTATCCGCATGCAGCACCCCTCTTCCCGGTGCGTCGATGCCCTGGTCGATCCAAAACTGGGCCAGCGCGTTGTGCATTTCCTCGGCCAACTGCTTGCCATCGGCGATCAGCATCTCGTCACCGTGAGCGGGATAAAAGGTCAGCGGTCCGACCACAGAGGGATGTGCGTTTGAATCGACGTGCAGGCTGATCATCACCGGGGTGCGTCCGGAGCGGATGCCGAGATAGGTGCACAAGTTGGCCCGGTACTGCAGGTCATCACGACGGGTGCGGTTGCCATCGTCCACGGTGTCCGGCGTACCCGTATACTCGTCGAACAGCGAGTCGTCGTCGTGCGTGCGCACATAGATCCATCCCTCCGGCTCTAGTAGTGCTTCCCAGGCGTAGGTGCGTTCCAGCACCGCCCACCGTTCCAATACCGCCCGGCCAACCGGCGGATAGATCGGTGTGCCGTTGTCGG
>JAFGJF010000351.1 GCA_016929205.1 Anaerolineae bacterium | reverse complement strand
CTGTTGATCACATTGTTGTCGATCGTATTGTCGATCTCGCTAGATGCGATGGCCTGCCTGTTGCGCACAGGGGCACAGAACGTCGGGTTTTCTCTCCTGATTTCAGCCATGATCCCGGCTCTGATCGCGCCGCCATTGGCCTATACTATTCTGGATCTGGTGAAACACCTGGATGAGTCTGAACACGCGCGCGCTCAGCTCGTCGTCGAATTGCAAGATGCTCTGGCCAAGATCGAGGTGCTGGACGGGTTGCTTCCAATCTGTGCTTCCTGCAAAAAGATCCGGGACAAGGAAGGACAATGGCATCAAATCGAAAGCTACATTCGCGCCCGTTCCCAAGCGGAATTCAGCCACGGAATATGCCCCGAGTGTGCACAAAAGCTATACGCGGAATATTTGATTGACGACGAGTAGGCAACCGAGTGCTTTGAGGCTCATAACACCCCGTATGTATCGTATACCTCGCGTAGCGTCTTGCCGGCCAGCAGATCGCGGCGTGAGAGCGACTCTTTTGCCGCTTTTTCAGACGCCAGCTCCAATATTCGTTTTTCTACCTTTTGGGGAACGACGACGATGCCGTCAAAATCGGCGAAAACGAGTTCGCCGGGATGAACGAGCACGTCCCCGCATTTGACCGGCACGTCATAGGCCATCACCTTGGCACGTCCCATCGAGTCGAGGGGACGAATGCCGGTGTAATATACGGGGAATCCCATCTCGATGATGCGCACGCCATCGCGGATCTGGCTGTCGCAGACACACCCGACCGCGCCGTTGTGTTTGGCGACCGTGGACATCAGTTCTCCCCAGGGGGCGTTGGTGCCGGCAAAGTCCGTCGAATGGACGATCACATCGCCGGGGCGCAAAGAGTCCATAATCTCGATTTCCAATCCGTAGGGGTCCTGCTCTACAATGTAATCCGTTTCCATCCAGCGAACGGTACGCGCACGACCAACAAACCCACAGGTGCGAATATCCGGCAAGAGCGGCCTGAGCCGTTGGTGCATAGCCTGATTTCGATAGCCCAACGAATCGAGAATGTCGCAGACCGCGGCGACGTATAACTGCTCCTTGACGAAACGAAATATCTCGGCGTCCGAGTCAAACATAGTATGATATCCTCCAGTCGTGTTGTGGTTGCCTTTTATCCTGTCATGCCCAATAGTGCGAGGATGTCTCGCTGCAGTATCGCTTGAATGACCTGTTCCGACACGCGCGGCAGCCCACTGTCGCCGATGATGTGGTTGACGTCACGCAGGCCACAAATCGATTCCTTGGCTTTGGCAAAGGGATAGTCGGTGCCAAAGAGCAGCTTGTGCGTCACGCCGTATTCTTGAGCGAGGATCATCATATTGTAGAACTGCCAGGGACGATAGTATAGGGCGGCAATGTCGGCATAGACGTGTGGGTGCTTGCGGATCACAGCCAGGCATTCATCGTAAAAGGGGTGCCCAAGATGGGCCAGGACCATTCGCAGTTCGGGGTAGCGTATGGCAACCTGGTCGAACAGCCAGGGACGGCTAAATCCAAGCGGCGCATCGCGATTGAACGTCGTGCCGGTGTGGAATAGAATGGGGATCCCGTTGTCCTGGCAATAGGCGTAAATGGGATCGCACAGCGGGTCACGTGGATCGAATCCGGCATAGATCGGCCCCAATTTGAGTCCGCACAATCCCAGATCCTCGATGGCGTGAACGACCTCTTGCATGTAACCGGGCTGCGTCGGATCGCAAGCGGCAAAGCCGATCAGTTTTTGTGGTGCCTGGGCGACAAAATCAGCCACGTACTGATCTGGCACCCAGTACCCGGTGCGCCGCCCTTTGAGCCCAAAAACAACCACGCGATCGAACGGAGCCATGTCAGCCATAAAGGCCTCAAACTGGACGGTCAGGTCAAGCCGGTAGCCACGAGACAGGTCTGTCTCGCGAACGGTCTGTTCCTCAAAGTGCAGCGCTTGATCCCAGGTGTGCGAGTGTATATTTTGCATAACGATGTCCTTGCTTATGAGAGCTAGGCCGGATGGTTTGTGTCTGTCACGTCTGATAATCTGTCGATGAAATCGGCAAGCGCTTGCATCAGTCCAATCACGTCCTGGGAACGCGCGGCAAAGGGCCCTTCGAGGGCATAGGCGGTGGCGTCGACACGGCGGAGGGGCACGCGGACCGCCGATTTCATCTCGATCTGGACGGCGTGCAGGCCAAGGACACCGTGGCTGTAAGCAGTGATGGTGCGACCATCAACTCGAGCGGCAAAGTGATTGTGGCTGACTGTATCCCGGCCCAGCTTGCTTTCGAGCAGTGCGGACAGCCTGCACAGTTGGTCGCGGGGCAAGGAGCGTTTGGCTTTGCGTGTGCCCAGGTCGACGAGCTGGGTTGGGGCGAGGCTGGCATCGGCCGCGCCGTGCAGGTCGATCACCCAACGGACGTTCATCTCGCTGACCAGGCGCTTGAGCGCACGCTTGTAAGGCGATTTGTCCTGGCGATGATAGTTTGGATCGGAGCGCTCCGTGCGCCAGATCGTGGCTATCGTCGAGACGCCGCACAACTCGGACAGCAGCAGGGCCAGGCCGGCCGTATAGTCGTCTTCGTCGTGCCACACCTGGCGCGCGTTGTGGCGGTAGGTGATCGCACCGTGCGGCGCCGAGAGCAGTACCGGCGACGGGTGCGGCACAACCACGAATGCCTCGCGCCCCGGAGGCGGCGGTTCGGCATAGTGAATGTGCGATTCGATGGCAACGAGTTTGTCGACGTGAGTGGCATTCACTTTGATGGCCATGGCATCATTATACCAGGGCTTTGAAGGCAGGCCAAAAGTGCCGTTTTGCCGACACAGGCGATCGACCTTCCCCGTACAGCGAACCGGAAAAATGATGCGCAAAATCGAATGATTCTGCTGTTTCGCGTGCTGTAATTCGTTGAGCAAGGCCTGATACAGCTCTCGGAAAGATGCTATGAAACAGACTCTGCTGTCTCAACCACGGCGCTCTTTTCCTTTTGCAGACGGCCGGTCAAATAGGTGAACAAACCGCCGATCGCGAACAAACTGATCGTAAGCACAAAGGGCAAGCTGCGGTTGATCTCGGAAATTCTCCCGGCAATCCAGCCAAAGGGAGAGGTAAAGACGATCACCACCATGTAGACGATGGCCATGATCCTGGCCCGCTCTTTGGCGTCGACGACCAGTACAACCAGTTTTTCCAACGGCGTCGTTGCGATCGGCATACTAAATGCTTCCAGGACGGTCGCAACCAGAAGCAGGACATAGTTCTTGGCCGGGACGCTGATCAAGATGACATGGCTGACGATCAATCCTAAAAACCCCCAGATCATCGGCTTACGCGCGTCCATATTCCGAAGCCTGGGCATCACCAGGAAAAAGACCAGCAGCATGGTGATCGAGCGGGCGAGCGGATAGTAGGCCAAATCTTCGGGTGGGATCTGGAGCTTTTCTGTGACCAGAACAGACCAAAACGTGCCTTGAACCATACGACCGATGCTCACCACCAGCAGCAATACGGTCACGAGCAGCGTAGATGGTGTGCCCAGTATCTGCTTGAGCACCTTGCCGGAGCCGCTCAACACAGCAAACAGCGGCTGGCCCCTGGTCTCTCGCATGCGGATCAGACCCTGCTTTGTTTCGCTGACCATGCTGTTCGTGGTCAGAGCTTTGATCGTCATCATGACGAATGAAAACAGAAACAAGCCGCGCATGGTGGGCACCAGCGTAAAGCGATCGAGCAGCCACCCGGTCAACGGCGAGAAAAAAGCAGAGATCAGGCCGCTGATATAAATCCAAGACCAAACGTCGACCAGCAGGTCGGGATCCGTATCCTCGACCAGCAGGCACTGCCAGGAATTGTGCACGACGCGCCACAGGCTGTTGACGATAGCCGCAACGAAAAAATAGGTTATGTCCTGGGCGATGGCCCAGATCAGACAGGGCAGGCTCCAGGAGAGCAGATCAAAGATAAGCGTTGTCCGCTTGCGGCCCAACTTGTCGGTGATCGCCCCGCTCAACATGGTCCAGAAAACCTGAAAGACCAGTCCTACACTGGTGATCAGCCCGATCTGGCTGTCGGTCAGCCCAAAGGCCAGCATATAGACGGAGAAATAAGGGGCGTACAGGTTATAAGGGATGCCCCACAACGGTTCGGTGTACACACACCCGCGCACGTTACCGCGCAGGTTCTTGAGCGTTTCGATGAGTGGATGCTTGGTCAAGGCGACTCCTTGTGATTTGATTAGCCAAGTGTACTTTATTTGGGCTAAAACGCAAATCGGGATAATCGCGAGAACAGGCGGGCTAAACTGAATTGACAGTCGATTCAGAATCATTATACTTGTGGCGTCGACTGATTTGAAAGGTACAACGACCGATTTTGCACAGGCGCAGCATATGCCGCAGTACGTTTCTGCTCTATTCTAGGATGTCTGAAAGGAATCCATCATGACCGGTCCCTTGTTGATGGGTATTGACGTAGGAACCTACAGCTCAAAAGGTGTGTTGTGTACAACGGAAGGAGATATTCTGGCCCAACACCAGATCGAGCATGGTTTGTCCATCCCGCATCCCGGCTGGGCCGAGCACGATGCCGACGGCGTATGGTGGCACGACGTGTGTGCGATCTCGCGTGCCCTTTTGGGGAACGCGCACGTGACCGGGGATGATGTGGCGGCGATCGCGGTCAGCGCCCTTGGTGCGGACCTGGTTCCCCTCGACGCACAGGGGCGCGCCCTGCGCCCGGCGATTCTCTATGGCATTGACACCCGTTCCGGCAAAGAAATAACCGACCTGAACGCGCGGTTTGGCGCGGACAAGATGGCCGAGCTGGCGGGCATGACGCTGTCTGCCCAATCGATCGGCCCAAAGATCTGGTGGCTGCGGCGCAACGAGCCGGACATCTATGCGCAAACCAGGTACCTGTGCACGGCGAGCTCGTTCCTCGTCTACCGCTTGAGCGGCGTCTACATCCTGGATATGCTCACAGCTGCGTTCTATAACCCGCTGTTCGACATCCGGGCCTTGACCTGGAGCGATCGTTATGCCGAACCGATCGTCGGCGACGTGCCCCTGCCCCGGTTGGCCTGGCCCGGCGAGACGGTCGGCGAGATCACAGCGCGCGCGGCGCGGGAGACAGGCTTGCGACCCGGCACGCCGGTGACGGCGGGCACGATCGACGTTTTTCCCGAAGCGCTCAGCGTGGGTACCCTCCATCCGGGCGATTTGATGATTGTGTATGGCACCACCACCTGCCTGGCTCTGGTCCTGGACGAGTTGGCGCCGAGCGAGACGATGTGGCTTTCCCCCTATGTGTTTCCGGGTTTGTACTGCCTGCTTGCGGGCATGGCCACCACCGGGGCGGTGACCCGCTGGTTCCGCGACCACTTTGGCCGGCAAGAGATGGCAGCCGAGGCATCTGGTGGGCCAAACGCCTACGCTGCCCTGACCGCCGAAGCACAAGCCGTCTCGCCGGGCAGCGAGGGACTGGTGGTTTTGCCTTATTTCAGCGGCGAGCGCACGCCGCTAAACGATCCGGACGCGCGAGGGATGATCGCCGGCCTGAGCCTGGCCCATGGCCGGGGACATCTCTACCGGGCGATCCTGGAGGCCACGGCCTATGGCGTGATGCACAACCTGGAGGTGATGCAGGCAGGTGGGGCCAGGCCGCGCCGGGCCATCGCCGCGGG
>JAFGJF010000350.1 GCA_016929205.1 Anaerolineae bacterium | reverse complement strand
GTGGTTCTGACATAGGAAGGCCTCCCTGGCTGAATTCGGATTCACGACAAGTTTTTGAGTTGCCTATTATTTTCTCCAACTATTATAGTCAGGATTCCAGTATTGCCCAATTGTTAGGAACCACGTGATTTGATCGAGGGTTGGCCGAGATAAACGGTGGTTTTGTTGACCCCTTTTCTCACTTGTGCTATACTGTGGCGTCGTCATTTAGCATTGCCTCGTGTTGAGGAGGATAGGACACGCAGCATGGTAAACAAACTGTAATTTGTCCCTTCCTTGTCAAAGTCCCTAAAATGAGGTACAATGAAAATGCTGAAATCGTGAGGAACAAAGTTATTATGCCAGTTTATGTTTATCAGTGTGAAACCTGTGGTGTGACGTTTGAGCGGCGCCAGAGTATGCGAGAAGAGCCCTTGACGGACTGCCCCGAGTGCAATGGTCACGTACATCGTGTCATCCAGCCGGTGGGCATTGTGTTCAAGGGATCGGGCTTTTACGTGACCGATAATCGCAGCCCCTCTTCGACGGCTCTACCGGGAAGCAAATCTGAAGAAAAGACGCCGCCGTCATCTGAGAGCAAAGCGCCTGATTCAAGCTCAACGGTAGAGAAAACGACTCAAGCCGGCAAAACTGAGAAAACCGAGAAAACAGTTTCTTCTCCCGACTGAGTTGTTCGTTGGCACGTCAACCGGGGGTGACGAATTTGCCCCCGGTTCATCTTGTCCGATCCGTTCGCCGGATGCGTGCGCGGTTAAACGCAACTCAGGTTTGTTCAGAGCCGCTTTGTCCAGAGCTACCCACTGTTATGGGGGAAACGTGTGGGAGGAGAATAAGGACGATGCAAAAACGTTTATCTCCTCCATATGTGTGCGATACCAGGTTGCTTTTTGAGACGAAACATGATCTAACCTGGTGTTCTGGCCTGTTGTACTCCCAAGTGCGCACGCTTTGTCTTTTTGTGTTCCCCAACTCGTCGCCCGTTTCCCGTATCCCTCTGTTTTTGATACAAATGGCGAGTGAGTCCCATGTCGCGTAAAGGGTTCATCGCCCGTGTTTACGTGCTCATTCAGTTGAGCATTGTCTTGGGCAGTGTGCTCTTGTATGTGAGCACTATTCTCCTGTTGGATCTGGGGCCGGCGACGCGGCGAGAAGAGTTGCTAAAATTTACGATCTATGTCGTGGCCGCCACCGTTCTCTTGACGGCGTTGGTCTTTTGGCAGTTACGGCCGGTTCTATCTCTTTTACGTCTATGGGATCGGGGGCAAGAACCACAGCAGTCCATCTTGCAGGATGCCCAGGCGTGCGCACTGGCTTTGCCCAATCGTTTGATTGTTGAACTCGCTGCATTTGCGTTGTTGCTGGTCGGCGTTACGATCTGTATAGACATGGTTGTTTCGGGATATCAACTTGAATCGGTGTTGATCAACGCCGTTCTGACGGCTGCGTTTGTCTTGGGTATCGGGTTTGCAGTCAATGTCGGGTTGCGCGTGTTTTTGCATGCCGTGTTGGCGCGCATAACGATGTCTCCTCGTTCGACGTTACGACGCTTTTCGGTGCAAGGCCAGGTTACCCTGGCAGTGACGCTGCTCACGACGATTGTCCTGGTCTTTGCCGCGGCGTTCATTTATGCCTATGTGTTCAAGGCGATCGATGAGAGCGTGGCAAGCGAGCGCATCCACTGGCTGGAAACGGTCCTGCTCGCACCCTTGAATGAATTGGACACAGGGGAATGGCCAGATTACCTCGCCCTTCAGCCGATAAAAGATGGCGTGCTGTTTTTGCTCGATCCTCAAGCAGAGTACAAGAGTCCGATTCCCTCCGAGTACGCGTTGGAGGCGCATGAAAGACAGATGCTGGTTCAGGTCAGAGCGCCTTGGTTCTACAAAAGAGATTATTCGACCTTGCGCGCGATTGTGGTTCCGATCAAAGATGGATACGTGGTGGGCCAGGCCTACGAATCGCAGGCGAGCAAGACCTGGACCGCACGAATGATGACCCGCATTCTGGGCGGTTTTGTCGTTGTGTTCTTGTTTCTCTCTGTCGTTGTTGGTGGAATCACAAGCCATAATCTCGTACGGTCTGTGAGGCACGTTACGGACAGGCTAGAGTCGTTGGCCAAAGAGGATCGTGATGTTCAATACAGTGCCATTGCCCAACTATCTCTGGATGAGATTGGAGACTTGATACGCGCGCTCAATCACGTTCAGCGACAAACCGAAGCGCGCACGGCACAGTTGCACGGTTCCGTACTGGAGCTAGAACGCGCGAATGACAGACGGCAACAGCTTTTGGAAACGATGGTCGGGCTAACTGCCCCGGTGATTCCCGTTGCCAAAGGGCTGGCCATCGTGCTGCTGTCAGGTTACTTTGATCGAGAGCGGGCCAATTACATCCGGCCGAATATGCTCAAGGGTGTCGCCGATATGCGTGCTCAGGTTGTGATTGTGGATCTGACGGCGATTGCCCAGGTGAGCGAATCGTTGACCGAACAACTGCATCGTGCCGTGCGTTCGGTCGCGTTGATGGGATGCCAGGTTGTTTTGACCGGGGCAAGTGCCGACGTGGCCTGGGCGCTGATGCAGGCCGGCGGGCTCCCGGCAACCTTGCAGACGCGGCGTAACTTGCAGG
This sequence comes from Anaerolineae bacterium, assembly GCA_016929205.1. The sequence goes on along the minus strand of JAFGJF010000350.1, from coordinate 13,542 downwards.
ACGGGCTGGCATATGCTTACGACAAGCTGGCGCTGAATTGATCGGCATGGAGCAGTGGACAGGATCGACAATGATTTTGCGAGCCAAGGTAGGCGCATACAGACATAGGGATGGCGCGCGATGAAGCGCTTTGCCGTGCCGTTTGAGGTCAAATCCGCTTTCCTTGCCGGCATGCTGATGGTCGGTATGGCCATTGTTTTGATGGCCAGCAATCAGAATAGATTCCTTGCCGGGATTGCCATCCTGCTAGGTGTGGGGCTGACCGTTTTCGTCGTGAGCCGGGAGGTGATGCGACTCGGACCACTGAACCAGGCTATGTCCAGACTGGCTCAAGGAGATGTGGCTGTAAGGGTTGAACCACAGACCGGGGACCAGGTCGGCCAACTGGCAGTCGCGTTCAACGAGATGTGCCAGGCCATACAGGGGCGCGAACAAGCGTGGGCGGAGCGCGCGAACGCATTGGAGCACACTGTCGCAGATTTGAATCATGCGGCGCTTGAATGGCAGCGCAGGAGCAAAACGGAAGCCGAGCTGTTGGAGGCTACCCGCAAACTCACATCGCCTGCGGTACCGGTCTTTCAGGGGATGATCGTTCTACCACTTGTCGGGCAAATCAGCCAAGAGCGCGTTGAGCTGATCACGGCCAATTTGCTGACCGGGATCGAAACGTATGATGCTCAGGTGGCCATTATTGATATTACAGGGGTTCCTCAAGTAGATGAGCAGTCCGCGCTCGCCTTGCTGCGTGCGGCTCGAGCTGCCGAGCTGATGGGTTGCCGGTCTGTTCTCACCGGCTTGCGTCCAGAGTTTGCTCAGGCGTTGGTCCGGCTGGACGTGAATACGGGCAATCTGGTTACGCGCAGCGATCTGGAAGATGGTATGATGTATGGGCTGGCCAGCCTGGGCTTTGAGGTGAGCAAAACAAGTGCGAGACGAGGCAGCAGCTCGGCTGCGAGGTAGCAAAAGGGGCTAGAGGCTTAGTATGGGCTTTGTGCTGTTAATGGCATGCGTTGTGATCCAGATTGGTCTGGGTAGTTATATCCTGTTTCAGGATGTCAAGTCATGGCCGCATCGCGTGTTTTCGCTGTTTATGCTTGTTAATGGTTTGAACACGATAAATACGCTGTTTCGTCTTGTGACGACAGATCAGGTTATTGCCGCTCGACTGGTTGCGGCAAACGTCGTCATCACCTTTATTTGGAATGCAACCAGTATCGTATTGGCTGTCATTGCCGTGTTTTACCAAAACTGGATGGCCCGGTCCAGATTCTGGACAGTGTACGTTCCGTTCGGCCTGATGTTGGTTGGCGCGCTGGTCGTATGGGGCGTGTTTAACAATGTGCCGAACAAGGCGGACATTCTGACGCTGCCCGGTGGTTCTACGGTCTATGTCGGCGACGGAACCCGGTTCCCTGTCCAGACCTGGGCACAGGTGTACCTTGGTGTGTGCACGCTTGTCTCGGCTGGATTATTGCTTAACGTGATCTTGCGCAGATTGGATATCCATTGGAAGACCGCGATCTGGATGTTGATCATGGCCATTCTCGCCGGTGCAATCAATGACCTTGCTCCGCGATTTGTGCCGAGATATGGCTTGCTGATTTCGTCTCTGTTTGGTGCTGTATTCTCTCTCGTATACGGGTTCATCATCGTTCGCTATCGCCTCTTTTCAGCGCGGGACGTGGCGATCGAGTACGCGCTCGATCGTCTGGCGGACGGGGTGATTGTTTTGCAGCCGGACCTCGCCGTATCGAGCTGCAATCAAAGCTCAGCCAGTTTACTGGGGGTGTCCAAACGATTCTTGTTGAACAAGAGTGTCGATGCGATTTTGAGATTCAGTCCTTTTCCGGTTCGAGAATGGTATGATTTATTGCACGAATTGCAGGACCAATCGTCGGTAACGAATGAGGTCAAGTACAGGTTGGGTAATGAGGAAAGAACGATTGTCAGTGAATTGATGACCGTCGAGGACAGCGAGCGCAACGTGCGAGGGTACGCCTGGGTTTTGCACGATGCAACCGGGCAGCGGCAGAGTGAACGTGAGATTGAGCAGCGCACTGCCGAGCTCGAGAACGCACTGCGCGAGTTACAGGCTACAAATGATGCTCAAGGCGAGTTGTTAGAAACGATTCGTACGCTTTCCGCGCCGGCCGTGCCGGTTCTGCAAGGGATCGTCGTTCTACCTCTTTCAGGCCAGATTAACAGCGACCGCGCGACATTGATTATGAGCAATTTGCTGGCTGGCATTCGTGAATACGAGGCCAAGGTGGCAATTATTGATATCACGGGCGTGCCCAGTGTTGACACCAGTGTGGCAGATTATTTGATCCAGGCTGCGCGTGCCGGTGCGCTGATGGGATGTCGTTCGATCCTGGTAGGTATTCGTCCCGAGATCGCCCAAGTGATTGTTGAATTGGGCATTGATATGAAAGGGTTGCGCACGTTTAGCGATTTGCAGGGTGGTGTCGAATATGCGCTGCGCTTGCTGGGAATGGGACTCGAAACACGTACTCCTGTAAACCCTGTCGTGGCCTAGCGGCAGCATTGGAGGAAGCATGGGTGATAAAACGGACAAATTGGCACGGTTTATAGAGCAGAATCAGAGTCTATCTGCCGATCTCGGTTTGGAAGAATTGTGCCGTTCTCTAGCCAGCGGGCTGATGGATACGGAGCTGGATCGCTGTTCTGTGGTCGTGGGCACAGAATACAATGGTACTGTGCTGATTGCGGGTGAAGAGATGGCTGCGGATGATGTGGAGCCAGAACGGCGCGACGTTCATTTGCACGAGCGTCGTTGCATTCAAGATTATCCGGTGATTCAATATGCGATTGACCATCGCCAAGCTGTATTGATCGCGGATGCTCAGGGAGACGGACGGCTCGCCGATCAGGAACGACAGGTTTTATCTGGCCTGGGCATTTTATCGCTGATTGTTTGCCCAATGATCGCGCGTGACCGTGTGACGGGATATGTTTTGGTGCAGAAACGGATCGCGCATGGCTTTGTCGAACAGGATGTTGGCCTTTATGCGGCCATGGTGGGGTATATGGCAACGATGATCGCTATGGCTCGTATGGCCTCAGCGATGGAACAAGAGCTTGAGGAGCATACCCGCCAGGCGGAGAACTTTCGCCGGTTGGCCGAAAATGCCCAGGATGCGATTTGTATGGCAACGCTGGGCGAGCACAAATTGATTTACGCCAACCTGGCCTATTATACCATGCACGGATACGATCCGGACGATTCGGTGATAGGTCAAGTCGACGATTCTTTTGCGTTCTATGAAGAGTCACAAGGATCGACGATCACCCAGATCACACGCCAGGGCGGGCTGCGGCGCGAGCATGTGCACGTTCGCCAAGACGGTTCGACGTTTATCGGCCAAGACACCGTTTTTGCAGTGCGTGACCGCAATGGCGATACATTTGCTCTGGGCAACATTATTCGCGATGTGACGAGGCAAAAAGATCTAGAGACTCGGCTGCGCGAGCTGTCGGAACGACGCACGTGGCAGTTTGAGATCATGACCGAGATCGCCCAAGATATCGCAACTGCTCCCAAGATAGAAGCGTTGTTCGAACGTGTGGTGACCTTGATCAAGGAGCGGCTCGATTACTATCACACTCACTTGTACTTGTTGGACGAACCGGGAACGATGTTGGCCCTGGTCGAGGGCTATGGTGAGCCGGGGCGTATCTTGAAAGCACAGGGGCACCAGATACCGATCGGCAAAGGATTGGTAGGGACGGCAGCGCGTACGGGGCAGCCGGTCTTGGTTCCTGATGTCGCCAAACAGGCCAACTGGCTGGCCAATCCACTCTTGCCTGATACTCGTTCTGAATTGGCCGTGCCGATCAAAATGGGCGACAGCGTGTTGGGTGTTCTTGATGTGCAGAGCGATCAATTGAATAGGTTTACAAAAGAAGACGAGGAGCTTTTGTCGGGACTTTGCGGGCAGATCGCGGTGGCGATTCAAAACACGCGGATCTTGGCCCGTGTGCAGCAGTTGGTCGATGAGCGGACGCGCGAGGTAACCATTTTCCAATCGCTCACCGAAAATGCGACCTATGGGGTGTGGATGGCGACGCCGGAAGGAGTGGTCAGTTATGCAAATGAGGCAAGCCACCGCATGTTTGGCTATACCTATGAGGCCGAAAATACGTCTCAAGAGCGTCGCGAAATGGTGGGTATGTTGGTCGAGCAGTTTTTCACGCCTCGGACCGCCAGGCAATTCGAATCTCAGTTGCCGCAAATCCTCGCTGGACAATCCTGGCAGGGTGAATCAGAGGGGATGCGCCAAGATGGCAAGTCATTCAACCTGCAAGTCTTTGCTTTTGCGATTTTCGATGAGCAAGGAGATCCTCTGTCCGTTGCTGTGATCAGCTATGACATTACGGAACAAAAACAACTTGAGGATGAGCAGGAGCGGCTGAACCATGAGATCATTAGTGCGCACGAGCGGTTGATCCGCGATCTGTCAGCGCCCTTGATCCCGATTACAAAAGATATTCTCGTATTGCCGTTGATTGGTTCTATTGATAGCGTGCGAGCCCAACAAGTGATGGAGTCGATGTTGCAGGGTGTTGAAAGCTATAATGCCGAAGTGGTGATCATTGATATTACCGGCGTACCGGTACTGGATACCAGCGTCGCAAATCACTTGATCCAGATGACCAATGCGGCAGCCTTGTTGGGAGCTAAAACTGTGCTGGTAGGTATTATGCCCAGTGTCGCTCAAACTTTGGTCGAGCTGGGGGTCGATTTGTCAAGCATCACGACCCGCAACAACCTGCAAGGTGGGGTAGAGTATGCATTGCGCACACAGGGTCTGCACATCACTTTGTTGCGCAGTTGAGTCAAACGACTAGGGGGCAGAGGTCAGGGAGGAAACTGTGGTCAGTTCGCTGAGCCCGGTAATACGTCAAGAACTGGATAATCTCGCTACCGACTGGAGTCGGCGCGTTAAAAAGGCTCAGGTGCCGGGCTATGTGATTTTGGCACAGCCTGTTTTGCAGCAGAGCGCGCGGCAGTTGTTCACGGCATTGATTGATAGCCTGGAAACGGACGACGAACAATACCTGGTCGATGCTGCGTCGTCTCAGGCTGAGGTCCGCCGGCAGCAAGGTGTCGATGACGACGATCTCGTTCATGCGGCCACGATCTTTTGCCGGTTGATTGACGATTTTGTCATTCGGCAGTTTCCAAGCCCCCAGGAGCGTGTCGGACACCAGGCAAAGCTCAAGCCTATTCTATCCGCTTTTATGGGTGTATTCAAGGCGGCGCCAAAACCCAAGCCGGATGCTTTGCCAATCGTTTCCCCGCTGGGAGGGAAAAGCATGAGTCAGGATCGCCCAAGTCAGGATCTCTCGAGTCAGGATCTCTCAAGTCAGGATCGCCCAAGTCAGGATCGCCCAGGTTCGGGTGACCAGGATGATCACCTGGATCAAGAACGGATTTTACGGCAGCTCGAGATCAGTGCCCAGGTCAGCCGCCAATTGACGGCCGCACTCGACTTGGACGAACTGCTGCTTCAAGTTGTCGAACTGATCAAGACGAGTTTTAACTATTACCACGTCCACGTCTATTTACTCGACCCAGAGTCGGCTTTGTTGTTCATGCGCGAGGGCACGGGTGAGGCCGGCGCGGCGATGAAAGCGCGAGGGCATCGTATCGAGTTGGGACGTGGTTTCGTTGGGCGCGTAGGAGAAACCGGCGAACCAAGTCTGGTGGGCGACGTCAGCCAGAATGCACAGTGGTTGCCCAATCCGTTACTGCCCGATACGCGTTCAGAGCTGACCGTACCGCTCAAGATCGGCGGCGATATATTGGGTGTCTTGGATGTGCAGAGCAACCAGGTCAACGGGCTGACTGAATCTGACCTGTCATTGATGGAAAGCCTGGGGCAGCAGATTGCGGTGGCCGTACAAAATGCCATCTTGTTCCGCGAAACGCGTGCGGTGAGTGTCATTTCTCGCGCGGTGAGTTCTGGGCTGGGTATGGAGCAAGTGTTTGCTGCCGTCTCGCGGGAATTGAGGGCACTGCTTGATTTTGATTATATGACGATTGCCACGTATTTCGAAATTACGGATCAGGTCGAGCTGATGGGCGTCGACGATCGTACAGGTGTCGATATGCCGTTGGAGGAAGGCGTTCAACTGCCGGTCGATCTGTGCATCCCAGGGATGGCTATCCGGCAAAACCGATCGATCGTTGTGCCCGATCTGACGAGTGAACAGTTTAGCACATTCATCGATGCCGAAATTTTGAGCAAGCATGATATGCGTTCTATTTTATCCGTGCCGCTTGTGACTCAGGGACAAATCGGGGGCACGATCAACCTGGTGAGCAGCCGGATCCGTGCCTTTACGGCTGCCGACGCCCATTTGATGGAGCAGATCAGCGGCCAGTTGGCAGCGTCGTTGGCCAACGCCCGAGTCTATGAAAACGTGCAGCAGTTGATCGCTGAGCGCACGTCAGAGATTGCCGTGTTTCGTGCAGTGATCGAAAATGCTGCTGAGGCAATCGTTTTGACCAACCTGGAACAGGTGTTGACTTATGCCAACCCTGCCTTTTACCGGATGTATGGTTATGACCCTGACACGGATCCGCTGCCCAGGCGTCCGCTAACTTTTTTCATCGTTACGGATGACGAGGGCGCGCTGAGTGATGAACTGCGCGACAAAATCCTCCAGGGAGACAGTTGGCAGGCCGAAGGATCGCATCAGCGTCAGGATGGGACGCACTTTGTGGCTTCGATAACGGTCTTTGGCATTCGGGGCCAGGAAGGTACGCTGACCTCGTTTGCTGCTGTGATTCGCGATGTGACGGCAGAACGCAAGATTATGGCGATCAGCCGGGCGGCTTCTATGACGCCTGAACTCGATCAGTTGGCTCCATTGGTGCTGCAAGAAATTGCAGCGGATACAAACATTGACCGGATTGTCCTGTTTTTGTATGACGAGATTACAAAAGACGGTCCACAGACCATGTTTGTGGTCGCCGTGCACGATCCTGCAACCGATGGACGACGCATTGTCGACCAGCACCTGACGGTCGACCAAAGTCCTTTCTCTGTGCTGGTCTATTACGAAAAGTCTCCCATTTTTGTGGCCGACGTCGAAACAGATGAGCGGCTTTCTGAACGTGGGAGAGAGATGCTGCTTGAGAATCAACTGTTATCCATGCTGGCCTTGCCCATTTGGGTGCGCGACGAGGTCGTGGGTATGGTTGGCATTGACTGGCGCAAGCACGTCGAGTTGACGCGAGACCAGATCGTAATGTACCAGACGATGGTTAACCAGGTGTCCGCAGCGGTCGAAAACGCGCACCTGATGTTGAGACAACAGCGCGAGCTACAACAATCGCTCGATCGGCGCGGACGCGAGTTGGCGACGAGCATTGAGGTCGGGCAAGCGATTGCGATGGCTCCTGCTCTCGACGATCTTTTTGCCCGTGTGGTGACGTTGATCAAGGAGCGTTTTGACTACTATCATGCCCACGTTTACCAGGTTGATCCTGAAAAGGGTGATCTGGAGATGATGGCTGGCTATGGCGAGCCGGGCCGGATCATGAAAGAACGGGGACATCGCATTCCAATGGGCAAGGGATTGGTTGGAACGGCTGCCGCGACAGGCGCTCCGGTGCGGGTAGGGGACGTTTCCAAACAAGACAACTGGCTGTCCAATCCGTTGCTCCCGGATACCAAATCAGAAGTTGCGGTGCCGATCAAGCTGGGAAACGAGGTCCTGGGGGTTCTGGACGTGCAGAGCGAGCGATTGGACGGTGTGAACCAGGATGACGAACTGCTGTTGCTAGGGTTGTGCGGCCAGATCGCGACCTCGATAAACAATGCCCAGTTGTTAGGGCAGTTGCACGAGTCGCGCCTGGCCGCTCAACGTCGCGCTCAGCAGCTTGAATTGAGCGCCGGCGTCAGTGAGGAGCTGTCCTCGACGCTTGCCTTGGACGAGCTTTTAACCCAGGTCGTGTTTTTGATCAGAGAGGGATTCAACTATACGCACGCGCACATCTATCTGGTCGATCAGGAGACCGGCGATTTGGTGATGGCCGAGGGCACGGGCGAGGCGGGCATGGTTCTAAAAGAACGCGGCTACCGGCTTGAACCCGGTCAAGGGCTCGTCGGGCAAGCGGCAGATACCGGGCTTGCCGTGCTTGTTCCCAATGTAAGCAAGCACGAAGGTTGGGTGCCCAATCCGCTGCTGCTTGAAACACGCTCCGAAATCGCTGTGCCACTTAAAATAGGGCGCCAGGTCCTGGGCGTGCTCGACGTGCAAGACGATCGGGTCAATGGCCTGGGCGAAGATGATCTATCGGTGCTCGAAGGGTTGGGGGGCCAGATTGCCATTGCCGTGCAGAATGCGCTCAACTTTAGGAATATTGAGACGCAGGTTCAAGAGCGAACGCGCCAGGTGCGGCGGTTTGAATCTTTGGCTGAAAATGCAGCCGACTCGATTGCTATGGCCGATTTGCAGGGCAACATCACGTTTGCAAACGAGGCTTGTTTCAAGTTGTATGGTTACGATCAGGCCAAGAACGAATTGATCGGCGTGCCCATGTCACAGTTATGGGCTGACGACTCTTTGGCGTTGATGGAACAGGCTGTTCAACAAGGGCTGGAAGGCGAGTGGCGTGGTCGTGTTCCTCAGATCTGCAAAAATGGAAAGCGCATCATCACGGCACTGACACTTTTTGCTGTCCGGGATGATTTGGGAAATCCGATTGCCGTCGCTGTTTTGGGGCGGGATATTACGGCGGACGAATTGGTCGAACAGGTGCATCAATTGATCAGTACCGTGGATTCGTTGAGCGAACTGAGTGTCGAACTGTTGCGCCTGATTATCCACGGGGTGGAGGTTGAACAGGGCAGGTTTGTCCTTTACCAGGATGATGACGGTGCGGGGCCGCGCACGGCCAGGGTGCTTGCGTTTTTTGATGAGACTGCGCCCGATGTCGTTGCCGTTGATGTGCGAGACGCATTTGATCGGGACACGATTCATCGCTATCTGTACGATCGGGGGGAGCCGGTCATCTGTAATACCTTGACCGACCGCGATGCACAGATGGAAAAGGTGTGCCAGGAATTGAGTCGGGAGACGTTTGCTGCCTTTCCGATCACGATCCAAAATCGTGTTGGCGGTATGCTGTTGTTGGAGCGAGGGGCCAAAGAGCCTTTTTCCGATGCCGAGATTGCGTTCTTTAGCTCAATCATCCAGCAGATTTCTTTGGCGATCTCGAATTTCATCCTCCGCGATGTGCAGCGGATTGAAACGCAAAGTGAACTCGAACGACGCCGCCAAGAAGCATTGACGACGACCGAGGTGGCCCAGGCGATTGCTGCGGCAACGGAATTGGACGAACTGTTCAAACGGGTGGTGACCCTGGTCAAGGAACGGTTCAATTATTATCACGTTCACCTTTACGAATTGATTCCCGAACGAGACGAATTGGTGCTGGTGGCGGGCTATGGCGAGCCGGGAAGGAAAATGGTTGAGGCGGGTTGGCGTCTTGCCGTTGGTAGAAAGGGATTGAACAGCACCGCGGTGGTGACCAGGCAGCCGGTATTGGTTGCCGATACCCGCCAGGATCCAAACTGGTTGCCCAATGAACTGCTTCCCGAAACCCGGGCCGAGTTGGCTGTGCCGATTATGATGGGCGACGAAGTCCTGGGCGTGCTCGACGTGCAGCAAGACCGTGTTAATGGCCTCACTGAAGTCGATCAGACGCTGCTTTTGACGCTGTGTGGGCAGATCGCATCGGCAATGCAGAACACGCGTCTCCTGCAAAGCACCCAGGCCAGCCTGCATCGCACCGACCTGCTGCTCAGTTTGAGTACCGCGTTGTCTTCGCTGACCAACCCGCAGGACATCGCCGACGTCTTGGCAGAACAAATGATGAGTATTGCCAACATTGAGCGCTGCGTGGTATCCATTGTTTGCCAATACGATGCCCAAGACATACCGATTCTGGCTAGGGTGTATGCGATTCAGGATCGCGATCCGACGTTCGAGGGAGGCATCCCGGCCCACGTTGAATATGCGTTGGCTGATTATGCGGCGATATATGAGCAGGCCATTTTGAACAAACAGACATTTATCGTGAACGATGTCGCCGTAGAAGCGCGTTTGTCCGAGCGAGAACGAGAGATGCTGGCACAAGAAAAGGCCGTCTCGTTTGTGGCGGTGCCGATGATTGCCGGCGAACGCATACGAGGGTATATATTACTTCAAGATCGACAACCCTATGTCTTTTCGGATCAAGATCTCGATCTATACCAGGGCATTGCAAACCAGTCTGCTGTTGCCCTGTCGAATGCATTGTTGTTGACCCAGGTGCGTGAGACGCTTGAGGATCAGCGCCGGCTGTACGAGTCGAGCCGGGCGATTGCGATGGCAACGACATTGGAGGCGTTAACGGACATTATCGTCCAGCAGATTGTTCCCACCAACGTCGATCGCTGCGAAATCATGTTCTTTGAGCAGCGAGGACGTCGCAAGATCATTTCGGTTGCCGGCGGTTGGATGCGAGACGCCGATTTTGAACCCGGCACGCGATACCGGCAGGATGATTATCCGCTGATCGAATTGGTTCAAGAGCTGAACGACAAGGGCAGCCAGGTCATTTCGGATGCCGAGGTCGATGCGCTGTCCAAGGCAGCTCAACAAGTGTTTGTCAAGCGCGCGATCAAGGCCCTGGCTTTGGTGCCATTGGTTGCTGGCGAAGAATACATCGGCTTTATCACGGTGGAGCGGCATCTTTCCAGCGAGTTTAACGCCGATGCGCTTCGACTGTACGAAACGATTGCCAGCCAGTCTGCGGTTGGACTGCGAAACGTGCAGCTCATCGCCCAATCCCAACAACAGCTCAATGATCTGCAAAAGTCATATGACGATGTGGCACGTTTGGCCAATACGGTGCGCCAGCTTTCATCGCCCGTGATCCAGATATGGCAAGACGTACTCGTGCTGCCGTTGGTCGGCACGATTGACTCGCAGCGCGCGATGCGGATCATGGAAGATTTGTTGACCGGGATCACGCGTTTCCAGGCGGAGCAGGTGATCATTGATGTCACCGGCGTGCCGGTGATGGACGGGGCCATTGTCAACCACTTGATGCAGACGATCAGAGCGGCCACGCTACTCGGGGCCAAATGTATGCTGGTCGGCATTGACTCGGAAAAGGCACAAACGATCGTGACATTGGGTCTGGATTGGAAAGGGATTCGAACGTTTAGCAACCTGCGGGCGGGCATTCAAGCCGCCTTGCAGGAACTGGGATTTGCCATTATGCCATTTTCACCAATTGATGAGGAGCAAGTCTGATGATTGAAGCTTCGCGCATTCCTATCCTCAAGATCGGGGATTTTCTCGTTGCTTCAATTCAGGTCGAGCTGTACGACAAGTCTGCCGTCTTGTTCAAGGACAACTTGCTGCAAGAGATTTACAGGACAAAGGCCAAAGGATTGATCTTGGACTTGACGGCGGTCGAGGTGGTGGATTCGTTCATGGGCCGAATTATCACCGAGGTGGGGGCAATGGCCGGGCTGATGGGAACCAAGCTGGTCATTACCGGCCTGCAACCTGCTGTGGCTATTACCTTGGTTGAATTGGGACTAGAACTGACCGGTGTTCACACCGCACTCAACCTGGAAAAAGGAATTGCTGTGCTGGAACGGATCATTGCTGAAGGGGAAGAATAATGCCAAAAGAGCGCATTGTCCCTGTTCGCAGCGATCTGGACATTGTCACAGCGCGCGTAGAGGGACGAGAGCTAGCAAAAGAATTGGGCTTTGGCGTCATCGATCAAGCCCGTATTGCCACGGCGATTTCCGAGCTGACGCGTAATATTGTGCAGTATGCCGAAATGGGCCAAGCCAGTATGCGTTCAGTCGAGGTCGGGGGACGTGTGGGTATCGAGATCATCTGTGAAGATGAAGGCCCTGGTATTCCCGATATCGAACTGGCAATGCAAGACGGGTATTCAACATCCAAAAGCCTGGGGATGGGTATGTCGGGGGCGAAACGGTTGATGGATGAATTTGAGGTCGAGTCCGAGATAGGCATTGGAACGACGGTCACCGTTCGCAAGTGGTTACGGTGATCGCCCATTTGCACGCTCTGCCAATCTGCTGAACACGAGACACGACCTTGTGTCCTGTTGATTGGTTTTGGGTTGGTGTGCGTTGCCTTGGGTTGACGTGATAAAAGCCCGCCAACGGCGGGCTTTTGCTCATGTTATTGGATAGTGATATAATGATTCTATTATCTATTTGGGAGGATTGTGAGTGGCGTTAACACATCAGCAAGTCCAGCACGTAGCCGAGTTGGCGAAATTGCAGTTGACGGAGCAAGAAGTGGATCTGTTCCGGGCGCAGTTGTCGGCGATTCTGGACTATGCAGCACGTCTGGATGAATTGGATACGGATGCGATCCCGCCCACAGCGTCGGTGCTGCCTCTGCGAAACGTGATGCGTCCGGATCAGGTCGCTCCTTCGTTCCCACGGGATGTGATGCTGGAAAACGCGCCGGCCGTGGCCGAAAACTGTGTCCAGGTGCGAATTATTCTCCAAGAAAGCAATTGATCCCCACTATGGAATTGTACGAATTGACGGCACAACAAGCCAGTGCGTTGTTGCACACCGGCGATATCTCTTCCGTTGAATTGACCCGCTCGGTGTTGGCGCGGATCGAACGGGTAAACGGTATCATTCAGTCCTATCTGACCGTGATGGCCGACCAGGCATTGGCCCAGGCCAAGGAAGCGGATGCCAGGTTCGCCCAAGATGGTGCAGACACGCCGCCGCTGCTGGGTGTGCCCATTGCGATCAAGGACGTGATTTGTGTCCCTGGCGCACCGACGACGTGTGGATCCAGGATCTTGGAGCACTTTTATTCGCCTTTTCCGGCGACGGTGATCGAAAAACTGCGCACAGCAGGGGCCGTGATCACGGGCAAAACCAATACCGACGAATTTGCGATGGGGTCGTCGACCGAAAACTCGAGCTATTTCACCACGCGCAACCCGTGGGATGTCGAGCGCGTGCCGGGCGGATCGAGCGGCGGCAGTGCGGCCGCGGTAGCGGCGCAGATGGTGCCGTTGGCCCTGGGCTCTGACACCGGCGGCAGCGTGCGGCAGCCGGCGGCCTTGTGCGGCGTGGTCGGGATCAAGCCATCCTATGGCCGCGTCAGCCGCTACGGGCTGGTCGCCTTTGCTTCTTCGCTCGATCAGATCGGCACCTTTGGCCGCACCGTGACCGACGCAGCCATGCTGCTATCGGCTGTCGCCGGGCACGACGAGCGCGACAGCACCTCGATGCCCGAGCCGGTGCCAGATTATCTTGATGCGCTGCTGCCCGACCTGAAAGGGCTGCGGGTAGGGGTGCCGCAAGAGTATTTTGTCGATGGCATGCAGCCCGAGGTGCGTGATGCTGTCCGGTTGGCCATCGATCGACTGGCTGACCTGGGTGCCGAGATCCAGAGTGTGCACTTGGCGCACACCGATTACGCGCTGCCCACCTATTACCTGAT
>JAFGJF010000349.1 GCA_016929205.1 Anaerolineae bacterium | reverse complement strand
CGGGCGTCGTCGCGCAGGTGCTGGCGCAGGGCATTGATGTTGTTAAAGGTCTGAATGACGGCGTCCAGGGCGTTGATGCCATGGTCCGGTGAGGAAGCAGAATGGGCCGGCTGGCCGAAAAATTCGACAATTGCTTTAAAGCTGGTCAGCGACTTGCGCCGGGTCAAGTTCCGGCTCGATGGATGGAACATGATTGCAGCCGCAAGACCATCAAAAATGCCGGCTTGCGCCATAATCACTTTGCCACCGCCGCCTTCCTCTGCTGGTGTACCGATGACCCGGATCGTCCCCGCCAGGCCGGCCAAGATCGTTTTCATTGCCAGTCCCGCTCCGAGTGCGGCTGTGCCGATCAGATTGTGCCCACAGGCGTGGCCTAAACCCGGCAAGGCATCGTACTCGGCCAGAAAGGCGATGCGAGGCTCATCGCGCTGACCGCTCAAGGTGGCGACAAAAGCCGTTTCCATACCGGCTGTGCCTCGTTCGACGTCAAAGCCATTTGCTTCGAGCGTATCGCTTAGCAATGCCGCCGATTCGAACTCTTGAAATGCGATTTCGGGGTGAGCGTGGATCGTGTCAGCAATGCGAACAAGCTCGTCACGCCGGGCTTCAACCGCGTCGATGACGCGTTTCTTCAAGGTGTCGATATCATCCATTTTTCTTCTCCTCATCGTGGTTGTCCGACTCTTATGGCCGGCGACAAAATCATCGAAAAATTTGACAGCATTGTTCAATCTGTCTTCTCAGGGGAAAGAGGTCAGTCGGCTTTGTATGGATCCAGTGCATCGCGCAGTCCGTCACCGATAAAGTTGATGGCAACGACGGTGATAAAGATCATCAATCCAGGGTAAATGGCTGTCCAGGGAGCACGGGTCATCTGGGCCTGGGCATTTTTGAGCATATTACCCCAGGTAGGCGTGGGGGGTTGGACGCCAAAGCCGAGATAGCTGAGACCAGATTCGGTGATCACTGAGGTCGCCACACGAAACGTAGCAGCGACGATGATCGGGCTCAATGCATTAGGCAGCATATGGCGGATCATGATACGCAAGTTAGATACGCCGAGACCCCGCGCGGCTGTGATGAACTCTTGTTCCTTGATCGAGAGAAATGAGGCACGTACCAGCCGAGCGACATCCATCCAGGACAAGATGGCGATGACCAGTACGATGGAGAATACACTGGCAAAGGCTGTACCACGCAATGCCTCGATGGGAAGATCGCGCATGGCCAGGGCCAGAATGATCAAGATGAACAGCGAAGGAAAGGCCAGCATCATATCCACAAAACGCATGAGGATATTGTCTATCCAGCTGCCGTAAAAGCCGGCCAGGCCACCGATCAGCGTGCCCAGCACGATTGACAAGGTCATCGCCATCACACCGATGCTTAAAGAGATTCTGCCGCCATACAATAGACGGGTTAGCAAATCGCGGCCCAGCTCGTCTGTGCCCATCAAGTGTTGAGCAGACGGCGGTCGCAACATCCTGTCCAGGTCGGTCTTTTCCGGGTTGTACCGGGTGAGCAATGGCGCGAAAATGGCTGAAAAGATGAAAATCAGGATGATGGTCGAGCCGATCATCGCCGGTTTGTGGCGGCGAAAGGCGCGCCATATCATTTGGCCCATACTGCGCGCTTCGCCCTGGGTCATCTGCTCCGCTGCCAGCGCCTGGCTCAATGCTTTCGCGCTCGGTGTGTTTTCTTGGGGTTGTGCTGTGTCTGAATTTGCCAAGTTTACTCCTGCCTAAGGCTGTAAAATACACACGCTTGGCGATCTTATGTACCCGATCCAGGCTTGTCGTACACAATACGTGGATCCAGAATCGCATAGGCGACGTCGGCAATTAGGTTCGAGAGGACGATGAGCGTCGCATTGATCATCACGATGCCCATCAATACCGCATAATCGACCCGTTGAGCTGACCGGAAGAAGAGCTTGCCCATTCCCGGCCAGCTAAAGATCGTCTCGGTGAACAGCGCGCCGCCAAAAAGGGCGGGCATACTGAGTGCCAACAAGGTGACCAGTGGGATGGCGGCATTTTTGAGGGCGTGTACGTACAACACGACGCGTTCGGTGAGGCCTTTGGCCCGCGCGGTGCGGATATAGTCCTGGTGGATGACTTCTAGCATGCTGGCTCGCATGTAGCGTATGTACCTTGCCGCGCCAAAGATGCTCAACATAGTCACAGGTAGTGCGAGGTGATAGAGATAGTCCCACCACGGCGTATAGCCAAGCCTGCGCTCGAGACGTACGTCATACATCCCACTGCCGGGAAAGAGGGGCTTGCCGGCCCAACTTCCCATCCAGGCTGGCCATTCTAACGTTGAGTGAAAAAGAATGATTAGCAAGAGTCCAAACCAAAAGATGGGGATGGAGCGTCCCATATAGGCCAGGATAGTGAAAAGGTGATCGAAAAGCGAATACTGTTTGAGCGCAGAGAGGATACCAATGGGAATCGCAATCACCAGTTGGCCTACGAACGACACGCTCATCAAATAGAGCGTCGCGGGGAGGCGTTCCAGGATCATTTTGAGAGCCGGGCGTCGTTCGACATTGGAGCGGCCAAAATCTCCCTGCACAATGGCAAAGAGCCACTTGAAGTAGCGGCTATCAAAAGGGTTGACGCGGATGGACAGGTTTTCACGTTTGGTCCAGCCGGTGACACGTGTTTCGATGTGAAGCACCTTGACCCACGCGCCATCGTCGTTTTTCGTGCCATCCACGATTGCGACCCGGGTATTCTTGGTCAATTCGCCTGTTTTGACTGGATCTGTGCCGCTGGAAGGCGCGATCTTGTTATAGATCTCCACCTTGGCAACTTTTGTAACACCTGCGCTGCCGCGAAAGTTCAGAAAAGCCGGCTGTCTGAGCCCGAGGCGGTATTCCAGCATAGCCATATCTTCGGGCGTGATGTCCGGGTTTTCTTCATAGATGGATAGGGGGTCGACCGGGCTGAGGATGATCAATGCATATACAACCGCGCTGATAAAAAGCAGGACCGGGATGGCTTGCAAGATCCGGCGAATCAGATATCGTGTCATAGTGTCTTCCTGTCAGAGAAAACGTTGACCTGGCCTCTAAAGGTTGGCGGGCGATCAGCGATCGCCCGCCAATAGATCGGCCGAGGTGCGTGGTGCTTATTCTTTTTCCAGCCACCACGAATCAGCATTCCAGTTTACGGTCTCCCAGATGTTGGTCTGCCAATCTTTCAAGTAGTCTACGTGAGCGTTGATTTCCATCCGGTCGTAAAGATAGATGTGCGGACGTCCATCGGCAATTCGCTCTGAGACTTTCTGGTAGGCCTCTTTGCGCGCTGTGATATCGGGGTTAGAGCCGGCGATCTTGAGCCATTTGTCAGCTTCATCGTCAATCCACCGGGAGTAGTTAAAGCCCATACCCGAGTTATCGTCGCAGGGAATATTCTCCGAACCATAGTACCCGCTAATCAGACCATGCGGATCGATATCATACGTTGTTGTGTACAACAAGATGTCGAACTGGCCATGTTTGCGGAACGCGCCAGCGGAGTAGCTGCCAAAAAGCTCGGAGCTGGGTACGTTCTCGATGTACATATCGATCCCAATGTCGGCCATCATCTCGATGATCACCTGTTCGGTCTGTTCGCGCAGCGCGTTGCCTGAGGTCGTCTGGAGCTTGAGTTTCAGCGTTCTACCTTCTTCGGCGTAGGCGCAGCCATGGCACTCGCGGATCCCATCGCCGTTTTCATCTTTCCATCCGGCTTCTTCGAGCAACGACTTGGCTTTTTCGGGATCGTACGGGCTCTCCGGGATGTTAGCCTTGGCCCAGCCCAGGTTGATCTCGGCTGTACCCACGGTGGCGAGTCCGTAGAGCAGCTTGTCCACGAGAGTGTGTTTGTCGATGCCGATCTCGATCGCCTCGCGCACCTTGGGATCGCCGAGAGCCCAGTGCGGTGACGGATTTGCGCGCAGGGCCTCGACGCAGGGCGCATCCAACTCTGGATCGGCCAGGTTCAAAAGCAGGCGCTCGGTGCCGGTGTCAGGCGGGGAGCTGAGGACAATGCCTTCCCAGGTTTGTGCTTCGGGGATGTCGGCTTCGACCAGGTCCCACAAAAAATCGATCTCGCCGCTCTGAATGAGTTGTTTGCCGACCTCGCGGCTCTCAATCCAGCGTAGGATGATCGAGTCGACATATGGTTTGCCTTCACTCTTCCACAGTTCGTACTTTTCGTTACGGACGGCGGTCATATGATCGCCGGATACCCATTCTTCCAGGGTAAAGGGACCCAGTACCGGGTCGGGTATACGGCTATACTCCCATTCCTGCATCTTGGCTGGATCGAGGCCGATATGGCTGGGCAGAATTGTGCCAAAGACGGTCAGGTATGGCGCGTAGAATTCGCTGTACTTGACGACGACGGTATGATCGTCCTGGCAGGTGACCGACTCCATCTGATTGTAGCCGGTGGTGCTGACCGCGCCGCTGTCAGGATGCATAATCACTTCCCAGGTAAAGACCACGTCTT
>JAFGJF010000348.1 GCA_016929205.1 Anaerolineae bacterium | reverse complement strand
TAACCTGGCTCCTTCCGACAGCCCCATAGCTTTTGGTCGATGTCCAAACGCAAAAATAGTCGTCAAGAATTTGTGTGTCGTGTGCCTATGTTATGATACCACAAATTTGAACCAAGTTCAATAGTTTGCTGTTCGCCGCCGCCCCTTTCCTCCATTGGGATACAGATTGGCCAGTTCTTTTCTCTGCTCTTGATAAAGCAGTTCGATCTTTTGATTCAAACCTCTCAAAGTGCCTGCCTCATCTCGCTGCCATTGGCCAACCAGCTCAAGAAAAGCCCGCATAGCGGCAGCTATCCACCCGGCCAAAAGAAAAAGTTCGCCAGGAGCGACGAAATGGCTGCCGGGCGCAATCGAAAAAGTAAGCGTCACCTCGTCGTCTTGATGATCGTCCCAGATAACGACGTTGGGCAAATCCGTGCCGGCAACCGTGTTGTGGACAAGCTCTCCGGTTTCTTGTTCAAAAATGATCGTCGGGGGAAAAAGGTGATTCCTGATGTCCGTAAACGCCGAGCTGCGATTCAGTTCGAGCGTGCGTTTTTTGAACCAGTCGGGAAATCGATTGTGCACCAGAAGCGACATCCAAGACACCGCCTCCGGCACCCTCCCTTGTCCAAAAGCATGGTCTTTGCCGAGCTTGAACCCGATCAACCCAGTCGTCAAGCTCAAAACGTGCCGGTAGTGGTAAAAAGGAGAAGCGAGAGAATAGCTTTCGGGACTTGCCAACCAACAACTGGCCACACTCAAGGGTTTAAGCGCGTTGCCTCTTTCTGTAACTGTGAAATTGCAGGATGCATTGGCGTTTAACCGTTTCCAGATCCCGCCCCTGACCTCCTGCATATGGTTGATATGAAGACCTATCGCCCAAAGGACAGCACAGGTAAACAGGTCCCCGCCGGACTCGACATTTGGACGGGGCATTTTTGCCAAAACCACCTGGCCATAGTCAGAGATTGTTAGATCGGTTAACGTGCTTGGCGTACGCACCAAAAACACCTGGCCCGTTTCCTCTGCGTAGAAACCCGCCAGCCCCTTGAATAGTTGGCCGCCTGCCTCTCCACCTCGGATAAAAAGCGCCAATAGACGGCCATCACAAGCAAAGTGATCGGCCGAAGCTTGAAGGTGCAGGTTTCCTTGCGTATCTTGACCTTGATAAAAGACCAACCATGGATGCGCTCGCTGCCCGGCCCTAAAGCCCGGCCTGACCGCTCCTTGGGAAAACATACCCTCCCCTGGCCCTTTCGGACAGGTGACGTTCACGGCAATCAAAGCCGCATCGAGCACGCCAAGGTCTTGCCAATGGTCTCTTGTCTCCATTGCCCGCCTGATCTGGGCGTACAAGATGGATTTCTGCTCCCCCGGCCGGACGATGATCAGCACTCCCTTGGACCTGCGGCCAGCCTTATGATAAAGCAAAATAGGTACCTCGTCTCCTGCTCTGTAGGGCCTGATCTCGGTCGCCTTTGTGGCAGAGGTGACAATATAGCCCACGGGTTGGCCGGCCTCTCGCGTTGGTTGGGCAAACTCGAACATGGCTCGGCTGGCAGCAAAAAGCAGATCGGTTAGCGCTTGAGGGTCCTCCAGATCGAAACGCTCTCTGATTTCGCATTGATAACGCAGGGTTTCCGGCGAAAAACAGGCGACAAAATCCTTCCACACCCTGCTAGGATCGCGCCCAAGATCGCGCCTGCCAAGATCGCGAAGAGAGGTCTCGGATGGTTCCTGAACAAAGGCTTGAAGCCTTTTCCACCACCTCTTTAGCGGCGGGGTCCGAGACCATGCTTCCTCTTCTTCTTGCGGCAGGCTTTGGCGGACAAACGCCGCTTTCTGGATTTCGAGCACGGTCTCGCGCAGTCGTACAGTTAATTGCCGCCGGGAACCAGACACCGATCCCCGGACAATATTCATTTCTCTGACACGATCCAGGGAACTCGTCTTGTCCCCATTTGCTATGCCAGATCCAATTTCATGGCCCTGAATATCGGTCACCATGCTGGCAGGTCCCTGGTAGGCAGGGCCCGGTTGGGTAGGAGTTGGGCGAACAAGACCTTTTGGAGTTGTTTCTTCTTGAACC
Source organism: Anaerolineae bacterium (assembly GCA_016929205.1). The sequence goes on along the minus strand of JAFGJF010000348.1, from coordinate 2,041 downwards.
TGCGGCATCCCCAGCAAACGCTGCCACTTGTCAAGCAAGTTGGCGCGAAGCGTCCGGCCATCACCGACGAAACTCGCTTCTTGCCTGGGCGAAAACCCTCGAGTCCGTCCCAGTGCTTTACGAGCCGTCTCCCTCAATCCCTCCTGACGTTCATCTTGCTGACCGGTAGCACAATCGTCGTTTATCATAATACCCCGCCCATTTGGTATAAAATCGTATCTTGAGAGGACCTAAACATGCCTATACCTTGCGTCCCTATTTTACCACAGAGTTGCCGGCATAAGAATTACACGAGCATTGAGAATCTGAAATGCAAAAGCACCAACACGGAGGAACGGGGCTTCTCGATCACGACGCCCCATGCTATAATATCACCCTCTCGACAGCTTGAGGCATAGGTTAGCTGGCAAACAAATGGAGGATAGCAGATGGTGACAGGACAAAAAGAGCGGATTGTACAGGCGCTGAAGCGCCTCGTGCGCGGCTCGGTGCACGATGACGACAAAACCCTGGACCGCTATGCCACCGACCAGAGCATCTACCGCGTCCGTCCCCTGGTCGTCGTGTTTCCCCAGGACCTGCAGGACGTGGTCGCCGTGGTACGCTTTGCAGGCAACGAAGGCGTCCCACTGACGCCCAGGGCGGGAGGAAGCAGCACGGCGGGCAGCGCGCTTGGACGGGGCATCCTGCTGTGTTTTGGCAGAGCCGGCCCGATGAACGGCATCCTGGATTTTGACGAGATAGAAGGCGAACCCAGGATCACGGTCGAACCGGCATTGCTGCACGACGATATGCAGCGCTTTCTCAGAGAGAGAGGACTTTATCTGCCCTCCGACCCTTCCAGCGGCGCGATTTCATTGCTGGGCGGCAACATTGCCACCAAGGCTAGCGGGCCGCACGCTCTCAAGCACGGCTCCATCGACCGCTACCTGCATAGCGTGCAGTTTGTCACTGCCAAAGGAGAGGTGGTAGACAGTGCCGACGAGGCAAGCATCCCCGACCGCATCCGCCAGGGGATTCTCGCTCTGCGCGACGATGTCTTGGCCAACGATCAGGTCGTGCGGCGATTACAAGCCCGCAAAAACATGAAACTGGCCAGCGGGTACAACCTGTTCACTTTTGTGCGACACGACCGGCTTGAAGAATGGGTCGGACAGCTCCTGGTCGGCAGTGTGGGGACACTGGGCGTGGTAACACGCGCAACGCTGCGCGCAGAACCTTACGTCGAGGGAAGGGCCACGACGCTGCTCACCTTTCGCAGCCTGCCCGAGGCCGGCGACGCCGTCCAACACATCCGCGCGCTGGGCGTAGCGGCGATCGAAATGATGAATTACAGAACGCTCGCCATCGTCAAAGAACGGCGATCAGATCTCGAGGTGCCCGACGGTGAGGCTCACATGCTGCTGGTCGAATACGAAGGAGACCAGAGATACGAGCAGATCGCCCGGGTAGAAGAACTGGTTCGCCAAAACGGCTATCGCCTGGCAGAGCCGATGGCCACGGTGGAAGGAGAGGAAGAGCAAGCCCGGCTGTGGAAGGTGCGCAAAGCGCTGCTGCCGACTGTCCGCAACTATCGCCCTGACATGAAGGCGCTGTCGGTGGTCAACGACGTCGGTGTGGACGTGGTCCACCTGGCCGATTTTATCCACGACATAGAAGCGATCTTTGACGACCTGGGGATGATGGTGGCAATCTATGGACACGCCGGCAGCGGCAACCTGCACTTGAGGCCGCTGTTCGATCGCCAAACGCCCAATCTGCCGGCGCTGCTGTGTCGCGTGGCCGACCGGGTATACGAGACCGTCCTATCATACGACGGCACGATCACTGCCGAACACGGTATGGGACGCCTGCGCGCACCTTATCTGGCCCGCGAGTGGGGAGACGATCTGATGCGCCACATGCGCCGGGTCAAGCAGATCTTTGACCCGGATGACCGGCTGAATCCGGACGTGATGTTCAGCGAGCGAGCATTGACCGACGATCTGGCACCGATCTAGGTAATGCGGGCTAGCGTATGTCATGCCCGCATGTTCCTGGC
>JAFGJF010000347.1 GCA_016929205.1 Anaerolineae bacterium | reverse complement strand
CGTCCAGGTGTGCCCGCCGTCGCGGCTGTAGGCACAGGCCGGGTGCCCGTCAATGGTGCGATACACACAGTACAACGATCCGTCGCTCAGAACGACCGTGCTCTGTTCCTCGGCGATCGCTCCCCCGCCGGGAGGGGTGTGCAGGCCAAACTCGCCGTCAGGCAACGTTTCCCAGGTGATGCTTTCGGGATCGGCCCGGGAGAGCAGGGTCTCGCTTTTGAGAAACACGCCCTCGGAACGGGTAAAAAAACCGTGCCCAAAGCCGCCGACTTTGTGCAGAGGAACGTAGGCCGCGCGGTCGTGGATGAAGGGCTTGCCCACGTTCCAAAAGAATTTGAGCACACCACGATAGGGATTTTGCCGGTCGATGTCCATCTCGCGTTGGGAAACATCGACCCGTCGTGCCGACCAGCTCTGCCCGCCGTCATCGCTGTACTTGAACACAAAGTGCCCGAGCGAGTCGACGCGCCGGCAGACGCCATCTGGAAACGAGTCGGATTTGTCGGCAATGACCTCGCGCACGTTGTCACTGTTGTGGTTGTAAAAACAATAGATGCGCCCTGCGGCGGGATAGCCTGCCGGCACCTTGAGCAGCACCGCATAGGACGCTTCTGGACCGTCAGCCGGTTCGACGTCGACCGGTGCCGACCACGTTTGACCCTGGTCCGTGCTGCGTACGGTGACGACGTGTTGCCCCGGTTCACCCTCACGCCCCGTTCCCGTGGTCACCACACACAACCACGCCCCATCGTCGGTCTTGACGACGTAAGGTTGATCGCTGTACGTTTCGGTAGGAATCTCGCGCCCGGTCTTGATGTTGCGTGTATCGATCATGATTCTCCTATGTCCTGATGTGCTGCGCCTCACCGCCGCGCGTCAGGTCGACGCCGTCGCGGCGCAGGGCGTCCTGCAGATCGCGCACATCCAGGTCGCGAGGTTGGCAGCCCTGTCGTGCCGACATCGCCGCTGCCAGCCCGGCGGCGTGCCCGGTGGCGACACAATTGCCCATACTCTTGCCGGCCGAGGCAGCCACATGGGTGGCCGAAATGCAGCGTCCTGCCGCCAACAGCCCGTCGACCTTTTCCGGTAGCAGCGTGCGGTAGGGCACGTCGTGGATGTGCATCTTTTCCAGGCGTACAAAGCCAATGTCGAGGTGCCCGCTGCGCCAGGCGATCACGTCGTCAAACGTGTGTCCGGTTTTTGCGTCCTCCTCAGTCAGCACGTACAGCCCCTTGATCCGCCGCGTCTCACGCACGCCAACCTGCGGGCCGGTGGCGATCAGTTCGATATCTCGCAGTGCCTCGCCGCCAAACTCGCGCATGGCGGCGACCATTTGTAAAGCCTGGCGGCGGCTCAGCATTTCGGCGTGCGTCAACTGCTCGGGATCGGTTCCGTCAAATTGGCCCAGGTCGCGCGTACCGGCGTGGTTGATGCAAAATGTGTTGCTGGATGGGAAACGGCTCAAGTGCCAATGCGATGGGATCAGCGGGTATTTGTCTCTGGCCCGGGCGATCATGGCCTGCATGCGCTCTCTGTCCCGGGAAAATGCCTCGGCTCGATCCATATCGACGTTGGTCACGTTCAGGCACAAGGTCATCGGCGAAAGGTCGCCCGTTTCCTTGAGCGTCTCCGCGCCAGCAAAGGTCGCCACGTCGGCGTCGCCCGTACAATCGACGACCACCCTGGCCCGAACCTGGCGCAAGCCCTGCTTGGTGGCGACGATCGCGCCGGCGACACGGTTTTGCTCCAGCAGGACATCGACGAGCTGGGTATGCAGCAGGAAGCGGCAGCCAGCTTGTTGCAATGCATCAAAGGCCACGACCTTGAGGTATTCGACGTTGCACCACAGTTGGTGTTCACCAATCTGGACGGCCAGGTCGCCGTAAGCGAGCAGTTTATCGATCAACAGCTCGTGCACGTCCGAGCGCGCCTGCCCGCCAGGACGCATCTGGTTGATCGGCATGCCCAGACAGAACGCGGCAATGCCGCCCAGAAAAGCGTGTCTTTCTACAAGCAGCACGCCCGCACCGTGCCGGGCGGCAGCCAATGCGGCGCCGATCCCGGCCGGTCCGCCGCCAACGACCAGCACATCCACTTTTGCCAGTGTGTCCATCTCGACCTCCTCGTCTATGCCAACAAAGCGCTGATTCGCTCTAATAACGTATCGCCCCAGCGCGCGCCGCCATCCCATTCGTCGCCGGGGTCCATCCTGGCCCATTTATAATTGGGATCCGTTTCATCGGTGGCAAATGCTTTGCGTCCTCGCACTGCTTTTGGAGCCGGAGGCAAATCCAGGTCGCGGATCAACCAGGCGCAGAGCTGGCTCAGGCTTTCTAGCTGTGCAGGCAAGGGCGAGGCGTGCGCCAAATTGCCACAAATGCAGATCCCGATGCTGGAGGCATCAACCGATTCGACGTGCTTGCTCACCGTCGTCAATGCATTTGTCTGCCAGATCTGGCCCTGGTCGCCAATGACAAAGTGGTACCGGATGCCCGGCAGGCCCAATTTGTCCACGTGGTACCCGGCAAACCGCTGCGGCCCCACGTCCGCCGGGGCCGCGCTGTGGTGGATCACCAGGTAGCGGATCTGGTCGAGCGTGCGTGAGGGGTAATGCCTGGTTTCGTGCGTGGGCAACTGGTCGCTCACGTCGTTGATCGGTGGCTTGAGCGGTTGTTCCGTACTTTGGACCGTAAATCTGATCCGCAAAGGAGAGCTTCCCTTGGACTGAAACCAGGTGACCAGTTCGTGAACCATGTCGAGCCGCAGCGTATATCTCCCACTCTGTGCGGGAGCGGCGACGACGACGTTATGCAGTTCGATCTCTTGGCCGCTGTGTACGTCGTGCGGCAGCGGCGTGCGAATGTCCTGTGTACCCACCAGCTTGTCTTCGTGCAGCCAGTGATATCCCAGGCGCACAGGGTGATCGCCGGACGCATACCAGGTCATCGAACTGTCGTTGCGCACGCGCACCGAGCCGCTAAACCGGTGCCCAGCCGTGACAATGGAAGGAAAGTCATCGTCCTGGAATGTCGCGCGATAGGTCGGGCTGGGATGCCACACGTACTCGTTTTTCATTGCCTCGCGCCAATCGTCCAGGACTTTGCCCTTGCCCTTGATACCCCATATGTCGTTGGGCAGATTGGGCCAGCGATAGAGCACCAGGCAGCGAATCTGCTGGTTGCCAGGCGTATCGTTCCACCTGGCAATCTCTCGGTAGGCGTTTTGCACCCAGCCCTGATTGACGTTTTGCCAGGCTACAATCTGATCGGTTTCGGTAATGTACACCGGAAGGTAACGCATATGCGTGGGAATCGCTTGCATAAAGTCACGGTAGGCAAAAAAGTTATAGTGATACTTGGTGAATGCGCCATCCATCGTTTTCCTGCTGAAAACCAGCGCGGGGTCCGCGCCGTGGGTGTAGGTGTGTAGAGCGATTCCGTCACACTGCCCGCGCAGTAGTTGGAGAATGTGGCGAAAGTAAAGGAGCCAATCGCCGTTCTCGTTGCCGGGATACCGGGTCTCGTCGTTCCACGGCGCAACAGCGCCCACGATCACCTTGTCGCTTTCGTGTCCGGGACGGCTGTGGATCGCGTCCCGGCAAAGCTTGAAACACTCGGCGTACATCTGGGGTGTGATCTGATTCTCTTTTGCCGGGCCGCCAGGCCGCTCATCGGGCAGATTCATCTCGTTGCCAATGATCCAGATCCCGCACCCGGACGAACCCTGGACGAAATTGCCACAACGCGCGGCGAAAGCCTGGTAACGATCTGGCCTGGGGATCGCCCCGGCGCCGTTATAGCCATTATTCAGGCGGGCAATGATCCCAAAGCCTTGCTCGGACCAGCGTCGATAGTCGTGTCCCCGCAAATCGGTGGGGTCGTCGTGTACCTCGTGGGTGAACACAATCCAGCCATGTTTTCCCATCTCGATCATCGGCTTTTCGCCGGGTTCGTGTTCGCTGGTTTCGTGGATCCCAAAAATGTAACGTGGTTCGTCTCTGCTCATGGCGATCTTCCTTTCTTGGGACATAGAACGCACCTTATGCCTACATCAAAATCATTATACGATCAAACTATCGCTATGTCTAGCGTTTGCGTCTTTTTTTGACAGCATACCTGGTTAAGGGCCAGTTGGATTTTTAGCCAGAGTCGGCTATAATTCCAAACAGTCTGGCGACATCGGTTTTCAGCAACCAACCAAACAAAGACCAACAGAGAGGGCGGTTATTTGAGCAGCAATCAGCGCAAACCGGACGGCCATTGCCGGGTGTTGCCTTTTAGAGGAGTGCCCAATTTTCGCGACCTCGGGGGCTATGACACACAAGAAGGCAAGCGGGTAAAATGGGAGGTGTTGTATCGCTCCGGACATCTCGCAAAACTGAGCCGATCCGATTGGAAGCGGTTCGAGCGGCTAAACATTCACACCGTGATCGACTTGCGTTCAACGATGGAGCAAGAACAAGAACCCAACCGCTTGCCTCGAGGACACCAGATCAGATTGTTGTCACTGCCGATGCTCGATCAAGGCAATGCAGTGATGGTCAAGGAAATACACCGGATGATCCGAGAAAACAACCTGGGCGATTTTGATCCCGATGCCAGAATGGTTGAGGCATACCAGCAGTTTGCTACAGATTTTGCAGATCAATACAAGCAGTTTGTGCATGCCATCTTGGAAGCCAGTGGAGAGCCCGTGCTCTGGCATTGTACGATGGGAAAGGATAGGGCCGGTTTTGCCGCAGCGATCGTGCTACGGCTGCTTGGCGTTGGGCATCAGGTTGTGCTTGAAGACTATATGCTCAGCGCCAAGTATGCGAATTCGAGGCCCAAGCTGCGTTTCTTGCTCCGGATCGCCAACAGGGCCCAAGCCGCAAACATACTCAAGGCCCTCTTGACCGTGCAGGCGCATTGGATCCAAACCGCTTTCCAGTCTATTGACGAACGCTGGGGGACCTTTGATCGGTATACAGACCGTGCCCTGGGCCTGTCTCAGGCGGATATCACACAATTGAGGCAGTCTTTGCTCGATTAGCGACGTTTTGTCAGGCAGTTG
>JAFGJF010000346.1 GCA_016929205.1 Anaerolineae bacterium | reverse complement strand
CTGGATTTCAACCAGGACGAGACGTTGATGCGCTTTGGCATGTTCAAGGGGCTGGGGGTCACGATCACGCCCGCGCATAACACGTGGGAGAATTCGTGGAGTGCACCCTATCCCGGCACGGTGCTGATCACCGCCACCGAAGAAATTCCGGGGTATACCTACCTGTTTTTCAACCAGGCCCTGCCCGCGGCCGAAACGCGCACGGTGTACATTACGACGGAAATGGGCGCGTACGGCGGCATGCACAAGGAAGGGACGATCAAGCTCCACGATGGCGTGCGGTACGTCTACCACCAGATCGCGGCAGGACCAAGCCGTTACGAGGTCTATGACACCCATCCGCAAGCCACGTTTGGCATCGAGAACGACGTGGTGCTCGACAAGCGCGTCGCGCCGGTGCTGATCGCCACCTATGACGATACGATCTATCACTTTATCAAGCTGGAAGACCCGTGGGATCCGCGCGAGTTTCCGGCCGATCCGTCGCTGCGCAGTTATGGCTTTGGCGACAGCGCGGCGACGACGTATGTAGGCGGCAGTGACGGGCGCAATCTGCTTTCGCCCAAGCTCAATCCCGGCGAGAAAACGCGGGTGCGCGTCGAGTTGAACAACAACAGCGGGCAAACCTGGTCGGACGTCGCGGTCACGCCGGGCGCGCCAGCCGGGATCACGGTTACGGCAATCTTTACCGACGAGAGCGTGATGCCACCGGTCTTTTTCGACCTGCCGTTCTTGCATTCGGAGACGATCACCGACGCGTGGAAGGGCGTGTATTACTATGAGGTTGAAGTGGATCCCGCTTTTGCCTTGACGCGCGGCGAGGTCTACAGCGTGACCTTCCAGGTGGCGGGGACCAACGTTCCTGCAGAACTCCAGGTGCCGCCGGCCTTGTTGGGCATCAAGGACGCGTCCGGATCGGTCCAGTACGTGCTCGGCCGTTCCGTGGATCTGATGTTGAGCGACCTGGTGCCGACGCTGGTCGAGCCGCAGAGCGCGCGCTGGGGCACGGAACTGGACAAGGAGACCCTGGTGCACGCGATCATCTCGGATACGTCGCCGACCCTGGGCGAAATTGCCACGGCATTCGACGCCATGTCGACGCTGCCGTTTGCGACGACGGTGTTCAGCGATGGCACCGAGGTGTCCTTTGACATGGCCGGCAAGACGCTGCCCTGGCGGATCGGCGACGAGGAATACGGGGTGATGTACGTGGTGCTCAAGTCGCACAGTACGCTGTTCGAAAGCGGCACCAACGTTGCTGACTATGGCCCGGTGATCACCTATACGGACTATTTCGATCAGGATTGGACGGCAGTGGGTCCGGAACGCACCGTGGAGGTCCACGGCGCAAACGTGGTCGCGGAATACCAGGTCACGTCGGTGACGGAGCAAGGTTCAGGTTTTGAGACAAATGGCATTGTTGAGGATGCGATCAATGTGGTCGACGCCAGCGTGCTGGTGCAAAACCTGGGCGACTATATCGCGACGGTCAGCGTGCTGACGATCGAACTGGCCTCTGACGTCGCGATCAGCAGCGCCGGATTCACTTACGTGCAAGAGGGGCAGGTGGTGACCTTTACGGTCGAACGCGACCTGGCGCCTGCCGACGGTGAAGCGCTGACCATGACGCTGGTCGTCACACCGTCCGGGTACATCGCGCCGCTCGACGTTGCTGCCGCGCCGCCGCCGGCGCCGGGCGATACGCGCATTCTCGTCTCGACGGGTGGGGTGTTTAGCAGCCACTTTTCGCCGCTGGCCTCCGGCGGCGAGGTCACGGTAACGCGTTCGTTACTCGGGCCGCTGGATATTGGCCCGGCGGCGATGGGTACGTATCGTGTCTATCTGCCGCTGATGACGAAGGGTTACCAGCCGTGGTGGCCGCAGTCGGTGCCGTAAATCGAGCGGGACTTTGACGTTTCTGCATATCGGACAAAAAGAACTGAGGTAACCCCAGGTTGCCTCAGTTTTTTGATGGTCTGCGCGGCTCCCTGCTAGAGAATCCTGACCGTTTCCTAACCTCTTTACAACTGCTTTCCTACTTTTGTGTGTTATGGTATATTTATACCAGGAGGGCTTGCATAATGTTAGCTTGATACGCTTGCGGAGAGTGGAGAATGAGGAAAAAGATACTGGTTGTCGATGATGATTTGGCGCTAAATCACTTGCTCAGGCAGTATTTGCATTCGAAGGGTTTTCAAGCTTTGTCAGCGACAAGCGGACAAGAAGGATTTGACTTGGCGGTTGAGACTTATCCCAACCTCGTCATTCTGGATGTAATGTTGCCTGACATTGATGGATGGCAGATCTGCAAACGACTGAGAGAGGCTTTCGATATACCGATCATTATGCTCACGGCTTTGGCAACCGAGAGCGATGTGGTTTGTGGTTTCTATCTAGGGGCAGATGACTATCTGACCAAGCCATTCAGCCTCAAAGAGCTCGAAATGCGCGTTCTGGCTCGCCTCAGATCTGGGACAAGACGACAATGCCAGTTTGCGGGTTTGTATAACGATGGGATATTGAACATCGATCTAGATCGCGAGCAGGTTTTTGTGCATGGGCAACCTATGCATCTGACGCCAACCGAGTTTCGTCTGCTGGTCTGTCTAGTTCGGCACGAGGGATGTCCTGTTTCGCGGGAGCATCTCCTTGAGTACGTGTGGGGCCCGGCTACAAAGACTTTGTCTTGTTTGTCGATGTATATAGGATACCTGAGATCGAAGCTGGAAAATGCCACGCAGCATCAATACATTCGCACCGAGTGGGGAAATGGCTACACGTTTGTGCCACCCAATGGACATCAAGTGTCATCGGACTAGGTTCTGTTGACATTTGACATAAATGGCTCGGTTGGTCGTGTTCCACGATATGAGTGCGGTCTAGAATATGTCATTCCCGCACGTTTTTAGCGGGAATCCAGCTTTATTGTTGCAGTGGATGCCCGATAGAGACATTCGGGCATGACAGTCCAGGCGCAATCCAAAACGTCAACAGAACCTAGATCCGGTTCATAAGCTCCTCTTTTGCTTG
>JAFGJF010000345.1 GCA_016929205.1 Anaerolineae bacterium | reverse complement strand
TGAAGAGCGGCTGTACCTTTTCGTACGTATCCTGCTCGCCCTCGAAATAATAGGCCGCCTCCTGGCCGACCACATCCTCGCCAAAGAAATCGAGGCCGGCCCGGTTCGCCCAGGTGTACACCTTGTCGTTGTCGACTTGCATAATGATCTCGGGCACGGCGGCGAGGATGGCCTCGTTGCGCGCCGACAGGTCGCGCAGTTCTTTTTCTGCCCGCTTGCGTTCGGTGATGTCTTCAAGCGAAGCGACCATACCATCGAATTGCCCGGCATCATCCAGAAGCGGCGCGGCGTTGATCGAGAGCAGTACGCGGCGGCCATCTGCCCATTCGATGGCGTGGATGACGTTCCACACCGGTTTTTGGGTCGCTTGCACCTGCCGGAAAGGGAGCTGCACCTTGGAAAAAGGTTCGCCGTCCAGGCCGGTAATCTTCCACTCTGGCGCATTGTAGGTGCGCCGGGCGATCCTGTCCCTGGATAAGCCCAGGATCTCTTCCGCCCGTGCGTTGGCGTACACGATTCGTCCGTTCCGGTCGACGGTGGTAATGCCCACCGGGCTGGTTTCGGAAATGCGCGCCAGCAGGTCGCGCTCGTGACGCAGCTGCTGCTCCCATTGGGTCCGGTCGCGCTGGCGGACGAGCAGCAGCCCCAGCAGAACCGTGCCAACCGGGTAAATTGCCATCACCGGCACAGAAATCGCGTGCAGTACGTCGAAGGCAATGGCTCGTGGCAAGGAAAGCATCCACAGGAGCATCGCCACGTGGACGACGATCCCGAACCCATAGAACTCGAACCAGCGCGGCGTTCGCTTTTGCGCCCTGAGCCTATATCGCCAGGCCAGCCCCAGGCCTGCCGAGGTCAAGATGACAGCTACGCCCATCAAAGTGCCATCTCCCCCCTGGAAAATGCGCAAGACACAGGTCATCGCGGCCGCAAGGGCGGTGGAAACCGGGCCAAAGAAAAGTCCGGTTATGCTGAGCAGGATGGAACGCGTGTCGAAAATGACGCCCTCCGAGAAGCGCCAGGGCGTCAACATAACCGCCACCCCGATCAGGCCAAGCAGAATGCCGGTCAGGATGGCCTGCAACCAGCGGCGCGTCTTTGCGGGAGGTGGCAGGATATCATACAAGATAGCCAACGCCAGCAAGAGTGCTGCGTTATTCACCAATCCCATAAAGGTGTTGCTGTTCATCGCCGTCTCCTCTTCCGGCCAGAGTCAGTGACAAACTATTGCTCTGCGCCGGTTCTGCTCATCTCGTACATCAGGGCACCTCGCTATGGATGCGCGACCGGCAGGCACACGGTAAAAGTGCTGCCCTCGCCGGCCTGGCTGGTGAACGTGATGTCCCCGCCATGTCCCTGCATCAGCAGGCGGGCAAAAGCCAGACCCAGCCCCATTCCCTTGGCCCTGGTGGTGAACAGCGGCTCAAAGATGCGGGGCGCGTGTTCGGGCGCGATGCCCGCGCCGGTGTCCCGCACTGCGATCATTACCTTTTCTTGCCCTTGGGGCATGGTCGTCATAGTCAAACGTCCCTTTGTGTTCTTTGAGCCGGGCGCTCTATCGACAAACACCAGCGACATGACCTGCACGGCATTGCGGATCAGGTGGTCGAGCACCTGGCCGATCTGCCGGGGATCGGCCTGGGCCAGCGGCAGGTCATCGTCTAGATCGAGTTCGACGTCGATCTCGGCGGGCAGCGATGCGCGCACGACGGCCTGGCGCGCCACCTGGTTGAGATCGGCGAACTGAAAGACCGGCCGGCGCGGGTTGGCAAAATCGAGCAGGCTGTTGACGATCTTTCCTGAGCTGTCCACCTCCTGCCGCAGCACCTCCAATGCTGTCTGGACATCGGCGCGCTGACGTACATCACGCTTCCATCTTCGCTCGGGGCATATTCGACTTTTCCGGTATAGATGCCCAGCCTGCCCTGGATAAAAAACGTCGCGCTCTCGCGAGCCTGGCCCTCCATACTTTTGTCCGTGGAGATGAGGACCCGGCCATCGCCAGCCCGGAGGATCGACAGGCTCTCATACCCACCCAGGCGGTGGATGGACGGGACAAGATGATCCTGGTCCAGATGTTCGTAAGCAGCCCGGACCTCGGAGCTGGCTGCACCTCCGACTGTTGCAACGCCAGGCGACGCAGCCTGCACCTGAACGGACGGGCGTTGGGCCAACGCCGACAGGACTTGCTCGTTGTAGTCGATCCAGCGTTCAAAGAACGCCTCCTTGATCGCGTTGAGGGCGGCGAGGTGCTCGAACGTGCTTTGTTCGATCGTGCGCTGCCCATTTTCATAGGCAATGAGGCCGACGACGGCTAACGGTGCCGTGGCCAGGATCACGAATAACAAGAGCAGTTTAGCGGACAGTCTCATCGTTCGCCTCCACACGTCACGGAGCTATGGGTGGCGCGGTCCATCTTTTGTTTGATTTCATCCAGCACCCGGGCGATCTGGTCGAATTCCTGATTTTTGTTCAAAAAGTAATTGGCGCCCAGTTGCATACATCGTTCGCGATATTGTGGGTAGGCGAACGCGGTCAACATGATCACCGGGGCCTGCGTCACCAGCCTGATCGCTTGCAGCGCGTCGATGCCATTACCATCGGGCATATGAATGTCCAGGATGATCACATCCGGTTTGAGCTGGCTGGCCAGGGCGATCGTCTCCAGCACGGTTATCGCCTGGCCGGCCAGGTGGACGCCATCGATCTCGGAGATCAACGCGGCCAATCGTTCGCGGATCAATATCGAATCGTCGGCGATCAAGACGGTGAGAGACATATGGGCTGCTCCTGGTAAACACGCGATTGAACGATCTTGAGAAACCGGGCTTTGCAATAGGCGCAGCGACAAAATCCCGGTTTCGGGATAATTTGATTATAGCACCGTATGGCGGCGCTGTCTGTAGGGCAAGCATTGGGGAAAAAGTAGGACAAGCACCGAACCTGCTATCGGTGTTCGTCCTACAAGGAGGATCAGTCGTTCAGATTGTGGTCAAAGACATAGCGCATAATCTCGGCGGTGGTGTTGAGGTGCAGTTTTTCGAGGATGCGCGTGCGGTAAGTGCTGATCGTCTTGACGCTGAGGCCCAGGTCACCGGCGATCTCGCCGACCGTTTTTCCCCCGGCCAGCGCGCACATGACCTGGTATTCGCGGTTGGAAAGGAGGTGGTGCGGTTCCTGCGCCACATCGGCGCCCAATTCCTCGGCCAGCGCTTCGGCGAGGGTGCGAGAGACGTACCTGCCGCCGGCGGCGATATGCCGGATGGCGGCGATCAGTTCGTCCGGCGCGCTCTCTTTGGTCAGGTACCCGGCCGCCCCGGCCCGCAAGGCACGCGTGGCGTACTGCTGTTCGGGGTACATACTGAGCACCAGTGTGCGCAGATCGGGGCACAGTCCGTGCACCTGGGCCAACACGTCCAGCCCGCCGCCGCCCGGCATGGCGATGTCGAGCAGCAGCACATCGCAAGGGCAGCGCTGCACCAGCCGCAGCGTCTCGCGGCCATCGCTCGCCTCGCCGACGACGACCATGTCGCCGGCTTCGGACAAAATCTGGATCACGCCCCGCCGCACCACGGCGTGATCGTCGGCGACAACGACCCGGATCATGGGATCGCCTCCTCACGGGCCAGATAGGGCACGCGCAGGGTGATCGTCGTGCCTTGACCGGGGACGCCGTCAAAGGTGATGCTGCCCTGCCAGAACAGGGCACGCTCGCGCATGCCCAGCAGCCCCAGCGCGTGCGGGCTGTCGGCAATTGCCGGCGGCAGCCCTTTGCCGT
>JAFGJF010000344.1 GCA_016929205.1 Anaerolineae bacterium | reverse complement strand
TCTCTGTCGACCCGCAGCCCTGCATCGGCTCGGCACTCGGTATCAGCCCCGGTGCCTCCCATCTCGTTTTGATCAGCAATCAATCGGCGCTTACCGGCCATAAAATCCAGGCCGGTCACGTGGTAAAGAAATCCATCAATATCCCCGTCGGCGATCTGAAAAATCCCATCTCGCACCTGGTGCTGGACATGCGTCAGTTGTGCAGCACCAACTCCCTGCAAACTATGTGCCAGAATGGCGAGCGCGCCCAAAAGGATATCACAGTCCGGCACGCTATCGTGGCCCTGCAAACGGTAAATGCTTGGATGAGACGTCTTGTTGATGGATTCCTGGCCATAACTCAATTCTTCGTGCAGCTTTTCTCCAGGCCGAATGCCGGTATACTCGATCTGGATATCCTTGTTGACTCTCTGGCCTCGCAACCGGATCATCCGCTTGGCCAAATCCAGGATTGACACTTCTTCTCCCATTTCAAGCATAAAGACCCCGCCGCTTTGGCTAAAGGTTGAAGACTGGAGAACCAGGCTGACCGCATCAGGGATGCTCATAAAAAAGCGTGTCATGTCCGGGTGGGTAACGGTCACAGGACCGCCCAGCTCGATCTGCCGGGCAAATCGGGGCAGCACACTGCCGCGACTGCCAATGACGTTGCCAAAGCGCACCACGATAAACGTCGTGTCGCTACATACAGCCAGGCCCTTGAGCCACAACTCACCAATACGTTTGCTGGCTCCCATCACACAACTGGGATTAACGGCCTTGTCGGTAGAGATGAAAACGAACCGTTCCGCTGCGTGCCGGCGTGCCATCTCACTGATAATGATGGTTCCCATCACGTTGACCCGCAGCGATTCATCAGGACACGTTTCCATAAGCGGTACATGTTTGTAAGCCGCAGCATGAAAGACGACCTGGGGTTTGTAAAGTTCAAAAACACGATCCACTTTGAGCCAGTCCGTCACGTCGGTTATACTCAACTGCAACGATGCCTGCCCGTGTCGATTCAACTCTAGATTCAACTCGTATAGCCCGGTCTCATTGTTGTCGACGGCGACCAACAACTGTGGTTCAAAACGCAAAATCTGCCGGCACAACTCTGAGCCAATCGAACCGGCGGCTCCAGTGACCAGAACAACCTTGCCTGCCAGATTCTGTTGACATGCCTCGACATCGACCGACACCGGCGCTCGGCCCAGAATGTCGTGAAAGCTCACATCCCGCAAAGCAAAAGGATCCCGATAGTTGCCCGAAACGACCTGGGCCATGTCAGGCAATACTTTGATCTGAGCCGGAGTCTCTTGACAGATAGAAATGAGTTTCCACATCGCCTCTCGATTGGCAAATTGACGGGCGATAATAATGATATCAATCTCTTTGTCCTTTACCAGCCTGGGGATGTGCTCCAACACGCCCAGAATTTCTATGCCGTTGACGTTCATCCCCGCTCCATCAGGATCGTCGTCCACAAACCCCACCAACTCGTAATTCAGCCTGCTTTCCCCCATATATATCCGGGTTGCTAACTGCTGAGCTGCTTCGTTCAGACCGACGATGAGCACACGCTCTCGGCTCGTACCGGTCGATTTGGAAAAACGAGCAACCAAAATACCGACAAGTTGACGCCGGTACCTGACCACCGTAGATAGGATCAGCGTCAAGATACCCCCCATAACCAGGCAGCCTGCCGACAGGGTATGCTGAAAGTGACGATTGAATACATATGCATTCACCACAACCACGACCAGAGTCGCCAGACCAATGGTCTCGGACAACAGGATGACGTCACGAAAACTAGCATAGACCCACAGCCGGCGATAAATGCCAAAAGCCAGGTTCGTCAGGACATAGATAGAAACAATGGGCAGCACCGCTCTGGACATCGTCTCCAATTCTTGTATCGCAAAGCGGCCATCCAGCCGGATAAGTAATGCCAGGTAAAAGGCCAAAGGGATCAAAACCAGATCGATGACGATCCGGCGAACATGTCGTTTCAAAGTTCGGGAATTCCAACTGGTCATATTGCTTCCTCCGTTCGGGCGGAACTGCATTGTGTTCGCCAATGGTGTAGGGTCAGCGCCATCGTCGCCGGCCTGAACCCAATCTTGAGCCAAACGATCTGCGGTGGGATGTTGTTTCCTTGTGTACCAACAATGCAGACATCTGCCTGGCGGTGACGTAACCATTCCAGGTTGTGGATGACGCCATCGGTGACAATACCCTGGCCGCGAAAATCAGGAGACATACCCCCCAAGCCCAATTCGCCAATACGGATATTGCAAAGCCCACCCTGATCGTCCAGATACTTGAGCGTAGTATACCCAACGACCTGACCGTCGATCTCGGTCACGGCAATGTGGTCGGCCATTTGCCCCGAGAAAGAATTGCGGATCCACTCAGCATACAATTCATCGCTGGCTCTGGGCGATAGATGAGGGTCCACGTGGAAACGGTCAGGTATCGGCGTATAGACAGCTCGCGCCAATTCGATCAATGGCTCCTCGTCAGCCGGTTCAGCGTCTCGAATCAGTTCGGGATTCCTCTTGGGTGGAATAGGCGTTCTGTTTAGGTCAAACAACCAGGTCGTCAACACTTCCATAACGTGAAAATTGGCGCGTTCCAGAGCGTGAATGGCTGGCAGATTGTCGATGGGCACCCGTGTTTGCATACCCTGACCTCCTCGCGCATGCGCCGTCTGCAAGCAGGCTTGAACGAGGTGGTCCAGGATTTGATCTTGGTGTGAGGGCTCGGTCCAGGCCCCTAACTGGTCCAACCGCCAGATTTCTATGCCAAAGTGATTCGTATCCCATTCCATCTGGCGCATTTGAGCAAACCCAAGCAAATTGCCTTGAGCAGATGTGTATCCCAACAAATAGGTCGTTTCCGCCGCCAAGGCCCGATCCAATTCTCGATCAGCCAAGACCTGGGAACTCGAAGACGCCATGGCACGAATCCACCAATAGGGAAGAAAACGATAGTGGTTTATAATCGCCTGTTTCCATTCAGTTGTAGAAACACTTTTTAGGTCAACGACAGACATGGGCTTTTTTTCCTCAACGCTAACGATTCAGGGTGTGGACTCGAGTATGTCATGTTCATAAATGAGACGAACGGCCCGACGTTGTGGCTCCATCTCGGGACTGCTCAATACCTGATCGTAGTTGCTTCCATGCAACCACGGGTACCACAAAAAGCCGTCTACACGCGCCTGTTCGGCAATGGCATAAATCTGCTGCATTTCCTGCGGCGTAGGCATTCGCAGTTGCCGTCGATGCTGATACTGGGCATATGTCTGGCCCAGGAACCACAATTGAGCACCTGGCGTTCGCGCATCTACCAGTTCGCGGTTCTCCTGCAGGACCTCGCGCAGCAGCTCTTTTTCAAAAGCCGGCTGATTATCGAGATAGCGGGCAGGATAGTACCAGATGATACAGATATCGCAAATGCCAGGGCCAAATGTTCGATTTGGGAAACGCAAACTGTTATCAAATATCGCCATATTGGCCATATAATTTGCGACGGCCAGTTCGGGAGCCAATTCTTTTACCCCTGTATAAAAAGAGCGCAGTTGGTCGCTGTCGAACTGTTCCAATGGCTCGTGAAGTCCAAGGTAGGCTAACAACGCCGGATGATCTTTGACAACAGACAGGAAAGGTGCGATCGTCTGATAGTCAAAGTTTTTGCCATTCCACTCGTTCGCAGGCCACAGGCGAGCGATCACTTGCATATTGATTCGCTCAGCCTCATCCAACAAGATCAACCAATCATTTTCTCTACCCGTGCCTATCAAGCGACTAGAGAACACCTGCACAATGGTATTTACTCCCAATTCTTGCAGACGCCCCAATTGCTCCCGGATATCCTGGCGATCGGATTCGTTCCACTCATCTTTCGAGTAGGCATACACCACACCATATGGGAACAGGCTCGAATTCGCTTCCAATACAGATGCACTGACGGCAGCAGTTGCCGTAGGCAGCGGCGTTTCTGTCGTCGTAACCATCGGTGTTGCCGCCGGCGTCATTGCCGGCATTGGATCGTCACCTGCAAGCGTCCGGGTAGGCACCGGCAGATCGGGTGTAACAAAAACCGTTTCGGTGCTTTGAGCCACCACCTCTGCCGTAACTGTAGAGAACGCCACCGTCGCACTTTCTATAGCCACCGTATCCTCTATGGTTGCCATACCTGAATCGGCTGTGCATCCTACAATCAATAAAACGCCAACCAAGACCGTAATTAGTGCATACAATGGCACTGTTTTGGTCGCATTCATCGCGTTTCCTCGGACAAACCTGCTCCACAAACGACTCATGCGTCGGCAACTCCTGCCGGATGGTTTCTATCCGCCGGATGGTGTCCATCCGCCGGGTCCGTTCTTGACTCTTGATCGGCGTCCAGCCCAGCCGCTTGACCAGAAGGACTCACGTACCTCGCAAACATATTTGCTTCAAGGTAACGCTCGCGAAGAGGCGGAACGAATTCGATCGTCGTGGCCAAAGCGATCTTGAGATCCAGCCACAGCGATTGGTGGTCCAGATAGTGCAGGTCGTACTGTACCCGCTCTCGCCAAGCAATGTCTGTCCGTCCGGCAACTTGGGCCAGGCCAGTGATGCCGGGACGAACGCGCAAGCGATAGTGGTCTCGATCGTGATAATGCGGCAGCGCTTCCGGCGGATCTGGACGAGGTCCGATCAAACTCATATCCCCTTTGAGCACATTGAACAACTGTGGCAGCTCATCAAACCCCAGCCGCAAGACCCGGCCGACAGGCGTCACCCGTTTGTCTTTCTTTTCTACCCGCATAGACCCATCCTCATTTCGAAGAACAGGGCTATCCACATACATTGAGCGGAACTTGTACATCGTGAACGACTTGCCCCCCAATCCCATACGCTGGCTCGGGTACAAAACCGGGCCACGGCTGGTCAATTTTACCAGTACCGCAATGATGACCAGCAACGGCGCTAACAGGATGAGGCCGAGCAGTGACACGACGATGTCGATCGCTCTTTTAACAACTCGGGCCCGTTTAGATACTTGATCAGATCTGACCACCCCCAACTCCTCCAGGCATTTGGATCGCATCTACGGTATACCAATCACAAAGCAGTGACAACCTCATCTGCCAAACGGGTCTTCTCTACTTGTTCCCAGATCGATGGATCTCGAATGCCGGCTTGTTCGAGCAATGTCCGTATCTCGTCAGGATAAAGCGCATTCTCCTTTTCCAACCGCTCTAGGGCATCGGCACGATCCATCAGACCTTCTCTCACCACTTTGGCATAAAAGTCGTCCTTGTCGGTCAACCCCAGCGTCTTTACGTACATCAAGTCCACCAGATGCTTGACCCGGCAATCGAATCGCCAAGTCGATTTGATATTGGCAGGACCCTCCCAGCCCAATTCGTTTCTAATCCTCGACAGGATCTCTTGTTCATTCCACTCAATATAGTTAAACATCTCGACCCACGTCAGATCGGGATAGAACAACCTGATCCCAAGCGAAAAGGGATTGCCAAACAAGTAGCTTTTCATCAGCGTTAGAACAACGCCGGGCGTGAAATAGCCCATATTCTTGATGATTTCTCGCAGGCTGTAGATGTATTTGAAAAAGGCACTCCGGGCATCTTGGTCTCGTTCAATCCCTACCAGTTCTCGCTTGAATGAAATCACTTCAAATGGATTGCCACCGCTGGCAACACAATGAATGTCGTGCTTTTTGGCAATCCGATAGATCTCGATCCACGCCGGCTTGCAGCCGATGCACACAATCGGGATCAAAGCTGGCGACGGCCTCTTGAACCACGCTCGCACCGTGTCTCTAAAGACCCGCTTGTGCCTGTTGTTTTTATCTTGAAAGTGAACAATGTCGACGTTTAAAGCCTTGAGCGCGTTTTCGATGTTCTTTTTCGCCTGTGGAACCGTAAATGGATTTTCATAATTCACCGCAAGGACTTTCATCCCATAGTCCTTGACCAGCTTGAGCAGCAAGTAGCTACTATCTCGACCGCCGCTGAGGCCCACCACGCAGTCGTATTTGCTGTCCGGTCGCCGAAAAGAATCCAACGTCTTGATGAGTTCAGCCTCTCCCTTGTAGCTGAACTTTGGATACGTATGACAATAATTGCAGACACCGTCTTGGTCAAAAACAATGTTGGGCGCCTTGTCGGACAACACGCACTTGCTACATCTCATGTCTTTCCTCCCTTTGCAGGCATTTGTGCCCACAGCTTCAAGTTGCTATCTTGTTGAACAGATTCGATCGATGAGACTCGAATCTCTTTGATCATAACTCATAAAAGTCAGAAGATTGTTAGAATAAAGTTGTAAAGCTGTTAGATCGAACCCGTACACGTCGTCATATCGAACCTGACAACGCATGACCTCGGTCAAGCACGCAGATCGTGGGCTTGCAGAGGCAAATCACCCAAAACCTGCAAACGGGTCGCCGACAGCTTGGTTTCGATCAGGCGACGATATTCCAGATCGGTTCGCCAGAAATAAAACCGCTCATCAAAATGTTGCTCGGCTCGCCGGCGCGCTGCCTTGCCTATCTCTTGTCTTCGAGCCGGATCCGCAGCAAGACGACCGATCGCATCGGCCAACGCCATCGCATCGCGCGAAGGCACCAGGTAACCGGTTTCCCCGTCCACGATCACTTCACGCGTGCCGCGTACATCAGTGCCTACAGCTGCCTTGCCCATCGCGGCCGCCTCCAACAACACGCGGGGAATGCCCTCGGCATATGAGGCCAACACGATCACATCCATCGCTGCCATCAACTCGGGAATGTCACTGCGCATCCCCAGAAACTGCATACTATCCTGTAACCCGTATTGGGCAATCAACTCTGTCGGCGAGACAGTCGTGGCCGT
>JAFGJF010000343.1 GCA_016929205.1 Anaerolineae bacterium | reverse complement strand
GTTGAACGGGCGAGATGTGGGCTTTTCCAGTGCGTTGTTGGAACTGGCTCCCGGCGATCAACGTCCCACGTACTCGGCGTTGAACACTTGGCTGACGCTGCCGGCGGCTTTCCTGCCCCTGGCAGCAGGGGCGCTGCTGCAACGCTGGTCATATCCTGCCATATTTTTGCTGACAACGGTGTTTGTGAGTACAGGAGTTGTACTGGCCTGGGCAGTGTCCAGGAAGAGTAAAGAGCAAATGTTGAAAGGAGGTGAGTGAGATGGGTCGAGGTCGCGGAAGCGGCAGCAGGCGCGGTAGCGGTGCTGGCCGGGGCAGTGGACAGGGATCGGGCCGGATGGGCGGTCCTAATGCTGCCGGGCCGGGCGGCACCTGTGTCTGCCCCAGTTGCGGAGAGCGCAAGTCGCACACGGTGGGCGTGCCCTGCTACCAGGTAAAGTGCCCGAAATGCGGCACACAGATGATTCGTGAACAGTAGAAAGAAAAGAGGGGAAATATGCTCGAGCGCAACGATGGGTGCGCCTAATGATATCCAGAATAGTCTGCCTGGTGGATAACGCCGTTCAAAGCAGCTCAGGCCTGTGGGGTGAACACGGGTTGGCGTTCCTGATCGAGACGGAGGCCGGGCGTGTGCTGTTCGACACCGGTCAAAGCGGCACGGTGTTGATGCACAATCTAGATACGCTTGAGATCGATCCACAGACTATCGATGCATTGGCGATCAGCCACGGGCACTATGACCACACCGGCGGTCTGGCTGCGCTGCTGGAACGAACACGTCCCGGCCTCCCGCTGTATGCCCATCCCGATCTATTTCGTGAGCGGTTTTCGCAACGCCAGGGGGAGCCGATCGCAAAGCAGATCGGGATGTCACTGGCCCGGGAAGCGTTGGCATCGCGGATGACGCTGCACCTGAGCGCCGAACCGCAAGAGGTGCTGCCTGGCGTCTGGACGACTGGCGAGATCACTTGCCGTCCAGAGCCAGAAGGTCGCAGCGTCCATCACATAGTGCGGACAGAGGCAGGCTGGGTACCCGATCCGTACCGCGACGACATAGCTTTGGTTCTCGAGGCGAATGCTGGATTGGTCTTGTTGTGCGGTTGCTGCCACGCCGGGTTGCTCAACACGCTCTCTCGCATAGAGTGCACGTTCAAGCATCCCATCACAGCGATCGCGGGGGGCACCCACCTGGTCAGTGCCGACGCTAACCACCTGCAACGGGTCCGCCAAATGGTGATCGAGATGGGATCCATACGGCGACTCTATCTGAATCATTGCTCCGGGCAAGATGCGCTTTATTCTTTACGTCTTACCCTGGGATCGACCGTCGTCCATTCCTGCCCGGCGGGGACGCTGCTTGATGGGAAGGTATTGCTTTGAGTGTCGAGTCGAGAGGCTTAGGTTGGTGCTTTGTGGTGACGGGTTCGGATGAATAGGGTAGAAAGATGAATGAACATATAATTTATGTGGATGTGGCCCGCTGTACGGGCTGCGGTGTATGTGTGGAGGTGTGTCCAACTGGTGCCGTCCGGCTGATGGAAGGTGGAACCGGTTACTATGCCGAGATCGACGAGGAAAAGTGCCGGAAGTGCGGCGTGTGTGTGGAAGCCTGCCCCGTGGAGGCGATCGTATCGCAAGTTGAGCCGGCAATGGAGGGCGAGATCGTGATGGTCAAAGCCAAGCCCGTGCCTGTAAAATCGCAATATCGTGAGGTGCGTCCTGTACAACCGGCACCCAAGGCGCTGGCGTGGTTGGGTGCGGCATTGGCCTTTGCGGGGCGTGAGATCGTACCCCGCGTGGCAGTATCTTTGCTGGATGCCTGGGACCGCCGGGCCAGCCGGTCGACGCCATCGCAGACCGCCTCGGTGTCGGTGCGCTCAGCACTGGGACCAGCGGTAAACTCGCTCAAAGGAACCGGTCGCCAGCATCGCTGGAGGAGACATCGAGGCGGGCAGTGAGACGTGGGGGCTGCCGGACAATGACCTAGGCAGAAGGAGAGGCATATGCCAATCTATGAATATCGCTGTCGCAACTGCAACATGGCTTTTGAGTTACTGGTGCGGGACAGCAGTGTGACAGCTTGCCCGCATTGTGGTAGTTTGTCATTGGACAAGCTGCTGTCTGTTCCATTTGTATCGAGTGGGCAGACGAGTCGGCAGTCGGGACACACTTGCTGCGGCCGGGGGGAGCGTTGTGCTGCCCCACCTTGCTCCGAAGGAGGTAAGTGTCGACGTGGGTGATCCGAGTAAACGACAAACGCGCCAAACCTGTGCTGCCTTGATGTCTGTGGCTCACACACGACGCGGTCTCTGTGAAGAGGGATAGCGCGATGAGGACCTACCTGGATTGCTACCCCTGCTTCCTGCGCCAGGCACTGGATGCTGCACGATTGGCGGGGGCCGATGATGACCAGCAAAAGGCCATACTAGATCGGGTGCTAGACATGCTACAGCGGAGCAAACTGTCGAACACGCCGCCGGAGATCGGTAACGCAGTTCACCGGCTTGTCCGCCGGGAGGTCGGAAATGGCGATCCCTACCGAGAGCCCAAACACGCCAGTACGCGCCAGGCGTTGGCGCTTTACCCTCGCTTGAGAGCGATGGTGCAAGCGGCAGATGATCCGTTGGATGTGGCCATGCGACTGAGTATCGCTGGCAACATCATTGACCTGGGTCCAGATCAGCAGTATGACCTATGGGACGTGGTCGAGCGGGTGCTTGCTCAACCCTTTGCTCTTGACGACAGGGATGCCTTTTGGAAGGCATTTTCCGAAACGGACCGGGTGCTTTACCTGGCTGACAATGCCGGTGAGACGGTCTTTGACCGGGTACTGATTGAGGTCTTTGATATGCAGGTGGCCTATGCGGTAAAGAGCGGTCCGGTGCTGAACGATGCGACGGTGGAGGATGCATTGGCTGCCGGATTGGATCAAGTGGCAGAGGTTGTCAGCACCGGCTCGGATGCACCAGGCACGATCCTGGATCGATGCTCAAGCAAGTTCCGCCGCCTGTTTGATGAAGCACAGATGATCGTCGCCAAGGGACAGGCTAACTATGAAACGCTGAGTGAGGCAGGGTCAAGGGTGTTCTTTATGCTTCAGTGTAAATGCCCGGTCATTGCCCGGGATATGGGGGTGCCTGTAGGCAGCATCGTCCTGAAGCGGGGATAGGTTGAGGAAGCGCATGCCGATCTATGCGTATCGGTGTGAATTGCGTGGTACAGACATCGTGCAAAAAACCGAGGGAGAATGTTAGGATGAAGAAAATCGGCATCATCATATGCAATCGCTACCATACCTGCGCGGGTGGCAAGTGCCTGCGGGCGCTGCGCGATCGGGAGGGGGCTTTTGCCCGGTACGAAAAAGAGGATATTGAGCTGGTTGGCTATACCACTTGTGGCGGGTGCCCCGGCGGCAACGTCGAGTACGCCCCGGCGGAGATGAAAAAGAATGGCGCGGAGGTCATCCACCTGGCCACGGGTTTGGTGGTTGGCTATCCGCCCTGCCCGCGTCTTCAGGCTTTCTGTGAGTTCATTCCGGCCAAATATGGCCTGGAAGTGGTGATTGGTACCCACCCCATTCCGGAAAAGTACTACCTGACCCACCAGCAGTTGGGAACCTGGCAGTCGTCGGTCTGGCAGGAACGTATCCGGCATATCCTGCCGGACAAAGAGACGCGTCTGGCCTACGATTGAGAGGATGGAAAGGGTAGATGGTACATGGCAACTGACTTTGACCGCGCTATGGAAGAACTTGAACAGCAGGTCATCGATCAAGCGCGAGAGATCTATTCGGACAAGGTCGTTGACGAGTTTTACAACCCCAAGAACGTGGGGGCGATGCTCAATCCCGATGCGCGCGGGCTTGTCCATGGCTGGTGCGGCGACACGATGGAGATCTATTTGCGGCTTGATGACGAGATCATCAAGCAGGCCTGTTTTATGACCGATGGCTGCGGGCCGACGGTGGCTTGCGGGAGCATGCTCACCACAATGGTACAGGGGATGTCGTTGGCAAAAGCCGGCGAGGTCCGGCCGGAAGATCTGCTCGAAGCCCTGGATGGTCTGCCTGAGGAAAATGCCCACTGCGCCGAATTGGCAGTGAAAACGCTGCAGAACGCGCTTTTGAATTGGTACGTAGAGAAGAATGGACTGTTGGATGGCTGAGGATGGGCAAGGGCCTTCAGGCACATTTTCTGGACTTTGAAAGTAGCTTTAAGGTCATCGCTCCGTCCCTGATTGAAGTGGATTAGCGAAAGAGAATCATTCCACCGTTGACGACACCGTTCACCAAGGATGGAGACGTTTACGAAGAAGGGCTTTGCCGGCTGGTCGAGTTTCAGATCGAGAA
Source organism: Anaerolineae bacterium (assembly GCA_016929205.1). The sequence goes on along the minus strand of JAFGJF010000343.1, from coordinate 12,138 downwards.
GGGAAGCCATGGCTTGTTTAGCTGTGGTACGTACGGTCACGGTTGGGTTCAGTAGCAAAGAACAGCAAGCTGACTGCTGGCGGATTGGATGCCGGCTAGAGTGTGTCAGGTGAGGGATGATATGAGATGCAGCAGTGAGAACACGACAGATGTGGTCTGCCTGGGTGAAACGATGCTGATGTTTGCACCACCCCGCTATGAGCTGATCGAGCATTGTGACCGGTTCACGACGTACAGCGCCGGATCCGAATCAAACGTCGCCATCGGCCTGGCGAGACTGGGCATACACAGCGGTTGGATCGGCAAATTGCCGGACAATGTGTTGGGACGCAAGATCGTCAACGGGATCCGCGCCCATGGTGTTGATACGTCAAGGTGCATCTGGACGAAAGCGGGCCGGGTGGGGACCGTTTTCGTCGAATGGGGTGCTTGTCCTCGTCCCCTAAAGACGATCTATGACCGGGCGGGCAGTACGGCTGCGACCTTGAAAGTGGACGAACTCGATTGGGATTACTTGAAGCGGGCCGAATGGCTGCATCTTTCGGGAATCACGCCGGCGTTGAGCGAGATGTGTCGCGAGAGTACGGCGCAGATTGTCAGCTGTGCGAGAAAATGTGGATGCAGGATCTCATTCGACGTCAACTATCGTTCGCTGTTGTGGTCGCCCGATGAAGCGCGAACAGTGTTTCAAGAGATCTTGCCGAACGTCGACCTGCTGATCGCGACCGAGGCCGATGCGACCATGCTTTTGGAGCAAGAGCGTGCGCAGAAAGATCTTGCGCAGAAAGAGCTCGTGCGGGAAATGCTTGTCGTCAGCCTGTTTGATAGATACCATCCCGATGCTGCTGTTATGACCTGCGGTGCAGATGGCAGTATGGCTTATGATGGCCAAGACATCTATCGTTCTCGCGGGTACGACGTGCACGCTGTGAATTGTCTTGGTGCAGGAGACGCTTTTGACGCGGGATTTTTGTATGGTTACCTGAATTTGGACCTGCAAAGTGGGCTTGATTGCGGGAGTGTTATGACGGCTCTCAAGATGACCATCCCGCAGAATATGCCGTTGATCGAGCGAGCAGACTTGCAGCGGATATTGTCGGGAAACGGTTTGGATGTGCTCAGGTAGCCAGCCTGATCGCGAGTTGGGTGGCCAAGATCGTGTGGGAGGATCGAGCGGCTGGCAACAACCGTGCTCTCGCGCAGGAGGCACACCCTGCTCTCATCGGGAAAAGAACATACAGAATTCAGGGGTATTACGTGGAGTGGAAGAGCATGAGTGAGGCACGGCAAAAAGAATGGTTGGAGAAACACAGCGACGAAGTGCTAGAGCGAGTTGGTATCACGAAAGACTGTATGGTACTGGACTTTGGCTGCGGAGCCGGGGCGTATGCGATTCCTGCCGCGAGGCTGGCGGGCAGCCGGGGAAAGGTGTATGCCTTGGACAAAGACAAGGCAGTTCTTGAAAAGCTGGAAAAGAGGGCGCTGAAAGAGGGGCTACAGAATATACAGACCGTCTTGTCGTCAGATATAGACGTCGGTTTAGGCGATCGGTGCGTCGACATCGTGCTTTTGCACGATGTCATTCACTTGATCAACGAGAGAGCGATCCTGCTTGGCCAAGTGCACAGAATACTAAAGCCAGACGGGTTGGTCTCGATATATCCGATGCACGTAGACAATGATGAGTTATTCGGGCAGATGCGGGAAAGCTGCTTCTCGCTAGCAGCGGAGGAGTACGGGGGGAGTATCTTGGTCTTTATGAAGGCAAATGGAAGGTGCTGTTGACGACATCTGCCGAAGATTGGATTTCAGGCTTAGCACAAGGGAGCCGATGCTTTGAGCGGCAAAACACTATTTATCCTAGCGCTTGTTTTACTATGTGGCTTGATCATCGCGCCTGTCGTACAGGCACAGCAAGAAAAGCCTGTTGTCCGAGGATACCTGTTTTACTTGGAGGAAAATCAGGGCAGTAGCCGGGTGCGGACGGAGACCATCCCCTCGTTGTATCGCGAGTTCGGGCAGCAGGTGCAGATTATGGCCATCGAAACATCCGACGAGGCCAACTATCAGTGGTGGCTGGCCTGTAAAAAAGCCTACGGTGTGTCCGATCCCGATGCCGATGTGCCTGCATTGTTTGTCGGCGATCGTTATCTGATCGGCCAGGCTGCCATCGCACAACAGGCGCACGCGTTAATCCAGGAGGTGATGGGCCAGGGAGGTATAGACTATCCTGACGTTTCTCGCCCTGGAGGATCGCTCGAGCCAACTGTGCGGTTTATGTTTTTTTGGAGTTCGACCTGCGGTCACTGCAAGTATGTCAAAGAGAACGTGTTCCCTCTACTCAAAGAAAAGTACGGGGATCGCGTGCAGTGGGTATCCTATAGCGTTGAGGAGACGGAAAACTATGTGGCGCTGCTCAGACTAGAGGAAATGGCCGGCCTGCCCAAAGAGCGTAGAGGCGGTGTGCCGGTCGTCTTTATTGGCGATGAATACAGCGCTTATGCCCTGTTCATTGGGTCCGGAGATATTCCTACCTATCTGCCTCCGACCGTCGATTGGTTTATGAGCATCGGCGGAGTCGATCTGCCGGGGTGGAAGGACGATCTGTTTGTGCCTTTGCCCGAACCGACGGCTACCGCCATTCTCGAACCTACGGGAACATCTACCCCAGCGCCGGCTGTGGCGACGTTGACGCTAACGCCGACGCGCGTTCTGCCCACAGCAACGACCCTGGTTAAGCAGCAAGCAACCCATGTGCCTGGTACGGTGGCACCGGCGTTGGTGCCGCCGCAGTCGACGCCGGTTGGGTTGAGGCCAACGCGTGTTTCTCCTACAGCGACACCCGAGCCGGTGACCCAAACACGACCTGACAACGGACCGCTCATTCATATGGCTTACTTTGCCCAAGTAGGATGCAGCGAGTGCGACCGAGTATCCATTGCCTTGAAGCACCTACAGATGCAATTTCCCAACCTAGTCATCCACGAGATGGACATTCTTGAGGATCTGGCGGTGAATCTGTGCCTGTCGGAGCGGCTGGACGTTCGGGAAAACCAGCGTCACGACGCACCGGCAGTTTTTGTCGGTACGGATTACATGGTGGATGAAGACATTTACTACGACAGCCTGGTCGAGATGGTCTCCAAGTACGTCACCACCGGCGCAGACCCGGTCTGGGAAACGTGCGACACGGCGGTACGATTGCCGCCCCTGCCACCCTGGTGGGCGGTGATCGTGCCAGGATTGATCGATGGCATCAACCCCTGTGCGTTCGCGACGATCATCTTTTTCGTCTCATATCTCTCGATCGTTCGGCGCAGGGGTCAAGAGATCTTGATGGTAGGTATTGCTTTTACCTTGGCCGTATTTTTGGCATACCTGGGATTCGGCATAATACTGCGCGAGCTTTTGCCGGGCTGATCGACCTGGTCGGCCCGATCTTGAGGCCTATCCTGAACATCCTGACCGCGCTGCTGTGCCTGGTGCTGGCCATCCTGGGGTTCGACGACTTTCGCAAGGCGCGTCAGGGTCAGATCAAGGACGCCACCTTGCAGTTGCCGCACAAGCTGCGAATGTGGATCAACACGCGCATTCGTAACAGCATGCGCTCTGAAACGTTGGCTATGGCCTCGTTTGTTTCCGGCGTGATTGTTTCATTTATCGAGCTGGCGTGTACCGGCCAGGTCTACGTGCCGATCATCCAGGGGCTGAGTAACCCCGAGCATCGAGCGCAGTCGACATTTGATCTGCTCGTATACTGCCTGGCCTTTACCGTGCCGTTGATTGTCGTATTCACGCTGTCCTATATCGGCACTGACTCGAAGCATTTCACACGTTTCCTGACCAGGTACGCTGCGCCGATCAAGCTGTTGATGACGTTTGTCTTTTTGGGCATTGGGTTATGGTTGGTGTATGACGTATTGCGTATTTGGGGGACTTGGCATTTTGGGTAGCGGTTGACAGCATGCTATCAAGCGTCTTTGATTGCAGGGTTATTCAGATGATGTTATAATGACCAGCATCTTGGTTTCAGGGTATGTCTTTTCCACCATCAGTTATCGGGTATGGAGAACCTTTTTTGAGCACAGGACAGATCGTCGAGCAATTTTACACTCGAGAATGTCCCAATTACATCCCTCATGGCAACGAGGAGACGATCTTTCGCGCCGCTTTTGAGGCGCACATTCCCTTGATTATCAAGGGGCCAACAGGCTGTGGCAAGACGCGTTTTGTTGAATATATGGCCAGCGTCCTCAACGTGCCGCTGATTACCGTCTCTTGCCACGAAGACCTGACCGCTGCCGACCTGACGGGGCGGTTTTTGTTCCAGGGCAACGAGACGGTGTGGCAGGATGGGCCGCTGACCCTGGCTGCGCGATACGGCGGGATCTGTTATTTGGACGAGATCGTCGAGGCGCGCAAGGATACGACAGTGATCATCCACTCGCTCACCGATGACCGGCGCACGCTCTATCTTGACAAGACAGGCGAGCTGCTGCGCGCGCATCCAAGTTTTATGATGGTACTCAGCTACAATCCAGGCTATCAAAGTATTGTCAAGGACCTCAAGCAATCGACCAAGCAGCGTTTTGCCAGCCTGGTTTTCGACCACCCGGCGTTGGACGTGGAGACGCGCGTTATTCAGACCGAGTCGGGGCTGTCGCAGGATGAGAGCAGCCAGTTGGCCGAGATGGGGGCCAAGATCCGCGAGTTGAAGGGGTTTGGTCTTGACGAGGGAGTCAGCAGCCGATTGCTCGTTTACACGGCACGACTGGTCAGGGGCGGCCTGTCGCCGGTGCAGGCTGCACGCCATGCCATTGCACAAACGTTGACCGAAGAAGCCGAGATCGGCGAATCGATTGAGCAGATCGTCCATCTCTACTTTGGCGAGCTGATGGGCGAGACCGATGGGATAGATGCCTAGCCAAACAGTTATCCAGGATCGATACCAGGGCTTTTCGCTGCGAAGCGTTTGTTGGGGCTACCGCGATGTTTTCGCCCAGGCCATCGAAAGGTTGTTCATCGAGGGGGTGCTCGGCCCACAACAAGAAAGCGTCACCGCACATTTTTTTACACTGCTCAAGCTAGCCGATCAACAGGGATTCGATCACGTGCTTCGGCAGTTCATCGGCGCATTGCGGCCTGAAAATCGTTGGATGATGCAACTGCCGGGCATTTTTGCCGACCTCACTGAACTAGGAGCGAGTCTGGGGCAGGCACGGCTTTACCATGGTACGCGCTATTTTGAGCTTTTGGGCGGGAGCGGCTTTGGCGATACACCGCAGCAGGTGCGCCAATGCCTGACCTGGATGCGTCGCCTGCGTGAAAGTGATGGCGATGACCTGGCGATGGCATTTCTCGCTGGCTACAGACGTTTGCTAGAGCGTTTGACCGGGCACGAGATCGAGTTGTACGTACAGGAAGCAAGCCGGGTTTATCAAAAGCGGGGGGAGACGGGCCTCAAGTTCATGCGCGGTGAACTGGCATCGGCAGAGGTGTACGTTGGATATCTCTCGCAAGAGTGCCGCCTGTCTGACATAGTGCTGACGTTGAAAATGATGCTGCGCGCCTTGGCCAGTGCCGATGTTGAGATTGGCGACTTGGGCGCCCTCGACTCGGACGATCTCCTGATGCGGGGAACGCGGGTCGTCTGCCTGCGCGAGCACCTCTATTTGCCGCTACGGTTTCGCGAGTTTGACCGGGTCGAGGTCAACCGTCGCTGGTATCTGCTGCTCGGTATCGTTGCCGCAGGCATGCTTGCTGGCAAGAGCTTTGCCCTGATTCACGGTTACGGGCAGTTCGAAAGCTGTGCTGACTTGGTCGGACACGATGTGTTGGCTCTTAACCTCTTTCAAGTCATCGAGATCGCACGCGTTTTGCGCCACATTCACCGCCAATGGCCCGGCGCACGGCGGCTTGTGGCCTGGGGCTTGGCTGTCTCTTTCAATATGCCGGTTCCGCTTGGCCCTGCAGAAGCGCTGCTGCGTGACGTGATGGACGACCGGGTGCAAACCGAGGTTGTGCAGGCTGTACGGGTTATGGCAGATGGGTTGGTCAACTGTTTTGACACTGCATCCTGCCTGGTGAACCTTTGTACCGCCACCGTTCGCGGTGAAAATCGCCTTGTCGTCGCTTATGCCGGTCTGAACCAGATACCCATGCACCCTCTGCCCTTTTTGTCGGATTTTGGTTTTCCAATCTCCGTCGCGTCACCGCCCCAGGACAGCGTGATCGCCGATCTAGAGACCGAGGCGCAGCGCAAGGACAAGCGTGATGTCGAACGGAACCATGCGCACAACGTCAGTGACGACAACTCGGACGGCGATCATCCGCCTGGCGATGACGCGCAAGGAGGCGGTGGTATCGCGGTCTGTTACGTCTATGACGAGTGGAATTATCAGGAAAACGACTATTTCCATAACTACTGCTTGCTTTACGAGTCCTACCCCGAGGTATGCACAGACCTTTGTCCGGCTCCCGATCTGGTCGAGCAGGCAAACAAGGTGCGCGCTGTCTTTGAGCGGCTCAAACCCGACCTGGCGCACCGTGAAAAGTACTTGTCCGATGGTGACGGGATCAACTTTGATTTGTTGCTCGACTACGTGGTCCAGCAGAAAAAAGAACCGTCGCCGCCGGTCCGATTTTACGAAAAACCGTTGATCAATCGGCGCGATCTGGCCGTGCTTATCCTGCTTGACGTCAGCGGTTCAACAGGCAGTGATCTGGGTGGTGGTAAGGTGATCGATATCGAAAAGCAGGCCGGGATCATCCTTGGGCAGGGGCTGGATATGCTGGGCGATCGTTTCTCGATATGTGGGTTCACGTCCAACGGTCGCGAGGATTGCACTTATTGGGTCTACAAGAGCTTTGACGAGTCCTGGTCGCGCGAGGCCATATCGCGCATTTTAGCTGCCTGGCCCAGCCATTCGACGCGCATTGGCCCCGCTTTGCGCCATTCGGGCTACCGGCTGTCCTTGCAGCCAAACCGCCAAAAGCTGATTATCCTCGTCACCGACGGCAAGCCGATGGATCGGGATTATGACCCCAAAACGCGTTATGCCCAGCATGACGTGCGGATGGCCTGCGAGGAGAACGCACGCCGGGATGTCCACACCTTTGCTATCTCGACTGAAGAAAATTCGCAGGCGGATATGGAGATCATGTTTCCACGCAAGCGGTTTGCGATCTTGTCCGACATCCGTGACTTGCCACGCGTATTGCCCAGATTGTATGTCAATCTGACAACCTGAACGCGAGATATTGGTGGAGGCGAGCGTGGTTGCAGTGGGATGCTTTGGTTGAATCGCGGTGGTACCAACCGCCTGTGAAATCTATAGGAGTGAACAATGGAACTGATACCCGCTCTCAAGTTCGGATGGCTCAACGGCTGGATCCCGTTCGGTCTGTTGTGTCTGGTAGAAGGCTTGCTGATCCTGGCCTCTCCAAAGGACGTGACTAGGCGGCTGCTTGACCGCTCCACCTGGAGCAAACGGCAGGCCACCTTTACCGCCATCGGAAAAATCTTTTCGTTGATTTGTATTGTTTTGATCATCTTGACGCCGCTCAAGGTCGGATCTGCGGCCTTTGTCGCCGGTGCGGTGCTCTATTTGCTCGGTCTGACCGGACTGGTTACCGCGATCTTGAACTTTTGGCGCACGCCCCTCGACCAGCCAGTGACGGGAGGGCTCTACAGGATATCGCGCCACCCCCAGATCGTGGCTCTGTTCGTCTCGTTTCTGGGTATGGGGATCGCCACCGGCTCGTGGATCACCGTTCTGGTGCTGGCAATTTCCAAGCTGTTCCAACACCTGGGCATCCTGGCTGAAGAAGAGGCTTGCCTGGCGCAGTACGGCGAGCCGTACCGCGCCTACACTGAGCGTGTGCCGCGATACTTTGTATTGTTTTGACCGGCAAAGCGGCATTCCCATCTTGATGAGGCGATATTTGGTCTGCAAATGCCAGAGCCATGTGAGCGGCGAATGGCAGTTCAACCGTGCTCTTGACGTATTTCAGAATCAAGAGTCACCAAAACGTCAGTCCGGTGAGTGCGGGTCGGGTTGACTGGCCTGCTCTTCTTCGAGCCACTTGAGAATGGAATCGAACTCAAACTGATGCGCTCGTTTTCTCAATTCGTCAAGCAGCATTTGAGGCCCTGATAGTTGATCGATCAAGGCATCTATTTGCGCTATATCGCCGATCACAAGTGCCTCTCTTATCGTCGACTTCCACTCAGCAAGTACATCCTGCAGCAGCTCCGGGGCGAGTTTTCCGGGTACCTTGATAACATCTTGATCTTGATGCAGAAAACGGATACCCAAATTGCGGGTCAACGCGTCGAAAATCTGTCCCTCTCGGAACGGCTTGCGGATGAAATCATCGCCGCCCATCTCTAGGATATACTGACGTTCTTCCTCAAATGTGCTTGCTGTGACCAAGACAACGACCACATTGGTGTCCTGTTGTTCGCGCTTGATCTGTCGTGCTGCGCTCAACCCATCAAGTACGGGCATGTTGACATCCATCCAGATCAGATGCGGTTGCCAGATCCTCGAAATCGATACCGCTTCCTGTCCATCGCACGCGTCACGGAGGTCAAACCCAAATGGCTTGAGCAGCTCCATCAGTAAACGACGGTTTGCTCTATCATCGTCGACCACCAGCAAACGATAAGGCCCGCCATCCGGCGCGTGTTGGCCTGGCACCATTCCAACAACCCGTCGTGTTGACAGCTTCAGGTCTGCCTGGCTTTTGTCTATGATCTGTACTGGCAGGTCAAAGCGAAAGATCGTTCTTACACCCACCTGACTGTCCACGGTCAGGTCACCACCCATCAAGCGCACGTACTCGTGACTGATGGATAGCCCCAATCCGGTGCCTTGCCCGGATTGGCGCCCGCTTTCAGTCTGCACAAAGGCATCAAAGATCTTGTCCAGTTCACCTGATGCAATGCCGGCGCCCGTATCTTGAACCTCGAACACAAGAAGGACCTCTTGATCGCCTAGACTTTGCCGTTTGACGCGCAACGTAATTCCACCGTGATCCGTAAACTTGACGGCATTGCTCAGCAAATTGATCAGCACCTGGCGCAGTTTACGCTCATCGGTGCGGACGTATTGCGGCACGCCTGGCATCAGGTCGAAGACAATGCCCAATCCCTTTTGCTCTGCGCGCAGGCTGAACATCTCACCAATGCCGAGGATCATCTCGTGCATATCAAAGTCCGTAAACTGTAATTCGACTTTCCCGGCCTCGATCTTGGATAGATCGAGCACGTTGTTGATCAATTCTAAAAGATGGCGTCCGCTGCGGCCAATGATCTCGAGATTCTCGCGCAGCGGATCATTCACTTTTTCATCGCGTAAGGCCAATTCGGTAAAGCCGAGAATGGCGTTAAGCGGCGTGCGCAGTTCGTGGTTCATGTTGGCCAAAAACCGGCTCTTGGCTCGATTGGCAGCTTCGGCGGCTTCTTTTTCAGCTTGGAGTGTTTGCCACAAGGGCTGCGTGACAATGACCTGAAGTGATACACCCTCCTCATTCCACACGCCGTCATTGTTTGAGCCAATAACGCCAAGCATGTATTCTCCAGCAGGGAGGTTGCTGTAACTGGCAAACCGTCGCTTGCTTGTCACCACATTCCAATCCTGGTCAAAGCCTTCCAGTTTGTACTTGTAACTGTTTTTCTGCGGCGCAATGTAACTGAGTGCGGCAAATTCAAAGGCAAAGACATAATCGTCAGGACCAAGCGTGATCGTCTGTGTAGCCCACAGTGCTTCTTTGAGCAAGGAATCAGGACCAACGGACACAGGTTTGTTAAACAGCGAAAAATCGGTCAACACAATCGGGGGAACATAGGGATTATCTTGAACCTGGTCCGGGGGAAAAGCGCTCAGTCCGTTGACGACGCCAAAAAACAGGGTGCCATCTTGGCCCTTGCAGCAAGATGTACCAACAAACTCGTTGTTTAACAAACCATCGTTGACGTCGTAATTTCTGAACGTCTCTGCTTGTGGGTCAAATTTGGATAAACCATATGTCGTACTCAGCCACAGATTGCCGGATTCGTCTTCCAGTATGCCGCCGATCGTGTCGCTGAGCAGGCCGTCGCGGGTCGTATAGGCGACAAACGTTTCAGTCTGTGGCTCAAAGCGGCACAAGCCACCCGATGTGCCGATCCATAGACGTTCTCTTTTATCCTGGTGAATACAATGCACCGCATTGTTGGCTAAACTGGCAGGTACTTGAGCGTTATGCCGGTAATGACGAAACTGTCCCGTGCGAGGATCGAAACGGCACACGCCGCTGTACCAACTTCCTAACCAAAATATCCCGTTACGATCCTGGCAAATGGCACGAATATTGTTGTCCGTGCTTGAGGGGTTCTCGGGATAGGGCAGAAAAACGTCAAATCGCTGCATTTGGGGATCAAAGCGATTCAGCCCTTTGTTTGTTCCGATCCATAAAACATCGTTACTGTCTTTATAAACAGAAAAAACATTGTTGTCACTTAGGCTGTGATTATCGTTGGGATCGTGCTGGTAACGATCAACTTGCTCAGTGAGTGGATCGAAACAAAACGCCCCCAAGCCGCGGGAACCACCAAACCAAAAGCGACCGGAAGAATCCTGGTCAAGGGCACCAATCGTATTGAGAACCGTTTCATCGACAAATTGATAGTGGGTAAATTCCCCGGTTTCCGCATTCAGCTTGTCCAGTACGCCAGAACTGGTACCGACCCACAATGTGCCATCTTGGGCTTGACATAGCGCGCTGGCCCGCCGATCAGCGAGACTGTGAGGGTTTTGAGGATCGTGGATGTAATGTCTGAACGGGGGCGGCTGGCAGGTAAAGGTATTGAGACCGCCTTCATACAAACCAAGCCAAATCAGCCCGGACCGATCCTCGTAAACCACGCGTACGAGCCGGGCACTCAAACCATTGGCATTAGCGAGATGGTGTCGATGCCAAACCAGTTGCTCCGTCGCACGATCCAGTTGATACAGCCCGTTGTCGCTGCCGAACCAAAAATATCCCAATGAATCTTGGTGTATACTACGAATCGCATTGTTCTCAAACCCGTAACCTGGATAGCATACACCATCATAACGACTAAACCGTTCCGTCTGGGCGTCAAACCGATTGACGCTATTTTTGGCACCCATCCACAACACGCCCTCACGGTCGACAAGTAAGCCAAAGATCTCGGTACCACTCAAGCTGTATGCATCCTGCGGATCGTGGCGATACCGCACCACATTGCCGGTAACAGGGTCGAGTTTACACAACCCGGTATGCGTGCCAACCCAAATTGTGCCATCTTGGGCGGCAGCCAGCGCGTATACTGCTCCACGGGATAAGCCGTGCGGGTTGTCGGCGTCAGCTCGATAGTGTGTAAACGTTTCGGTCTGAGGATCAAATCGATCCAGGCCCTTTTCCAGCGTTCCAATCCATAGGCATCCTGATGTATCCTGGCATAAACACAAGATAAAACTGCCACAAAAACTGTGTGCATCGTCAGATCGGTGCCGATAATGCGTAAACGTTTCGGTTCGCGAGTCAAAGCGATTCAACTCTCCCGCTCCCGTGCCGATCCACAATATTCCGGCTTTATCCTCGCATACTGCCGTGACCAGATTATCGCTCAAGCTGTTCGTGTCATCGGGATCGTGCTTGTGAACAGTGAACGTATACCCATCGTAGCGATTCAGGCCATTCCAGGTACCAAACCACATAAATCCCTGGCGATCTTGCAAGATCGTACGCACACTGTTGTTGGAGAGCCCGTCATCGATATCCAGATGAGCAAACCGTATTGTCTGTCGCATATTTGTCTGATGAGGCATCATTTTGACATCTTGGCGTGTGACTTGCACTTTTTCCCATTTCAAAGAATTTAGTCTATGCGCGTCGCCTGCGTGCGTGGTTATTGTACGCGGTTTCGACGTTCTGTCAATCGTTTATGCCCCTGGGATTTAGCCATAGCTTGCCCGTGATGAATAGTAGATCAATCCACTCGACTGAGATAGCTCAAGGCCGAAGCGACCCAGTCGCTTCGGCCTTGACTTGATGTCCTGGTTGATTGGGACGATCACCTCTCCAAACGCACCTTCTGTCCCGTCTCCGCGCTCTTGAGCAGCGCCT
>JAFGJF010000342.1 GCA_016929205.1 Anaerolineae bacterium | reverse complement strand
GAGCAGATATGGCGCTGCTGGTTGTCGAACCAACGGTCAGCGGCGCGCACGACCTGGAACGCGTGCTGGCGACAACCGATCACTTTGGCGTACCGGCGGTGGTGGTCGTCAACAAGGCCGATTTGAACCCGACCCGAACAAACGAAATCGCCTCCTTTTGTGCCGGACAGGAAGTAGAGGTGGTGGGACGGATCCCTTACGACACGGTGGTAACGGAAGCAATGGTCGCCGGACAGCCGGTGACGGCGGTGAAGGACAGCATGGTTACTCACACTTTGCAGGCGGTCTGGAAAAACATCAAGGAGGCCTTGTGGTGAATGCCGAGTTGGAGACACGCGTTGTGGAACGCCTGCGCACGGTGATCGACCCGGAGACCGGCGCGGACGTGATCCGGATGCGCCTGATCGAGGATCTTGAAGTTGATGGCACGGGACGGGTATGTTATACGTTTCATCCCTCATCGCCATTGTGCCCGCTTGCGGTGACGCTGGCGCTAAACATCAAACGGGCGGTAGCCAGTGTGCCCGGTGTCAGCGGTCAAGAGATCGATGTACGAGGGTATATTGACGCAAAAGGCCTGAGCGAACTGCTTGCCAGCTTTTAGCCGGACTCATTTTTTCTATACAAGAAAGGGTAAACCATGACCAAAGAGCTAAAAGGCATTATTCCTCCGCTGACCACACCCTTTGACAAAAATGGCGAGGTCTATGAAACCGGCCTCCGTCGGCTGGTTGACTTTCAGGTTGAAAAGGGCGTCCACGGGCTGTTTATCTGCGGCACGTATGGCTCTGGCCCCATTATGAGCTTGGAACAGCGCAAGCAGGTTCACGAGATCGTCGTGGACCAGGCAAAAGGCCGCCTGACCGTGGTGGCGCATGTGGGCACGGCGTCTACCGCGCAGTCGGTGATATTGGCCAGACACGCTGAAGCAGTAGGCGCGGACTATGTGGCCTCGATCTCGCCCTACTATCACCATCATGACGAGCGTGCTGTGGTCGCATTTTTTGAGGCGCTGGTCCAATCGGTAAGCCTTCCGGTATATGTCTACAACAATCCCAAAGCCTCGGGGGTGACGATCTCGCCAGACTTTTTGCGCCATCTGGCCGAAGCAGGTGTACAGGGGATCAAAGACAGCGGCTTTAGTTATATCGAGTTGGCGCATTTTATGCTGGCGCTGAAAGACAAACCCGATTTTCGTTTCATCGTCGGCACCGAAGCCCTAGCTTTGCCAGCGTTTATGCTCGGAGCAAAAGGATCGGTTGCCGGATTGGCCAATGCCTTCCCCGAACTGGTCGTCAAGCTGTGGGATCTGTTCCAGGCCGGCGAATACCAAAAAGCAGTCCAGGTGCAGATGCAGGTCATCCAGGCCCGGAAAATCTTGCACATTCCCAGTTCGACCAACGCAGCGTGTTATGCCGTCCTGCACGCGCGCGGGATCGATGTCGGCTATCCTAAATTACCCATCTTGCCAGTGCGCGAAGACAAGGGCGAAGCGATGATTGCCGGCTTTAAAGAGATGGGCCTGTTGTAACAAGCCGCTACTATTCTCCAGCGAGGTGCATCCGGTGGAAAAAGGTTGTGAAAACGCGGTTGAAAACGCCATCCGGGTTGTCTGCCTGGGGGAAACGATGTTGATGTTTGCCCCACCTCGCTACGAATTGATCGAGCGCTGCGACCAGTTTACGGCCTACAGCGGCGGCTCGGAATCAAACGTTGCGATTGGGCTGGAACGACTGGGTATCCATGCCGGGTGGATCGGCAAGCTGCCGGGCAACGCATTGGGCCGCAAGGTCGTCAACGGCATTCGTGCTTTTGGCGTGGACACGTCGGCATGCATATGGACGGAGCATGGGCGGGTGGGCACCTTTTTCGTCGAATGGGGTGCCCACCCGCGCCCGCTCAAAACCATCTATGACCGGGCAGGCAGCGCAGCATCCACGCTGGAGGCGGACGACCTCGACTGGGATTACATCGGCCGTGCCGAGTGGCTGCACCTCAGCGGGATCACGCCCGCACTGAGCGAGACGTGCCGGAAAAGTACGGTACAGATCGCTGCTCGCGCGCGGGCAGCGGGCTGCAAACTTGCATTCGATCTCAACTATCGCTCTCTGTTATGGCCGCCGGACGAAGCACGGCGCGCGCTTGGAAGAATCTTGCCCTATGCCAACCTGCTGATCGCTACCGAAATGGATGCGATGATGCTTTTGGCACAAAAAGTTGATCAAGATCGTTCCTCGCAGCGAGAGAAAAATCTTGTAACGTTGTTTAACACATTCGCACCAGACGCGGCGATCCTCACCTGCGGCGCGGATGGTAGTGTGGCCTACGATGGCGAGCAAATGGTCCGCGCTCGCGGGTACGACATACAGGTCGTCAACCGCCTTGGTGCGGGAGATGCTTTCGATGCCGGACTGTTATATGGTTATCTCACGTCTGGCTTGCAGGCCGGCCTCGACTATGGCATGGCTATGGCTACGCTCAAGATGACCATCCCGCAGAATACGCCGCTGATCGATCGCACAGACGTTGAGCGGCTGCTGGCAGGTCAAGGCTTGGACATCGTGCGCTAATCGTTTTTGTCTTTTGCCGCCTCAAAACGTGATGGTCAGGCCACCATCCACCGTGATCACCTGACCGGTTATGTACGTCGCGTCCGGCCCGGCCAAAAAGAAGGCCACGCCGGCAATTTCCTCCGGCCGCCCGGCACGCTTCAAGGGGAGATGCTGCCCTCGCACGTAATTCCGGGCGAACCATTCGCTCTCCAGTTCGTTCGTGCCATCTTCCTTGACGCTCATTGGCGTATCCACGAATCCGGGGGCGATGACGTTGACCAGGATGCCCCGTGGCGCCAACTCGATCGCCAGGACGCGACAGTATTGGTTGATCGCGGCTTTGGCCATACCGTAACTGCTGGCCCCGGTCTCTCCACGCTCACCGTGGATCGAGGTCACGTGAATGACGCGCCCGCCCTCGGTCATTAGCGGCACAGCCATTCGTGTCATGTGAACGGCCCCGTTGAACATCACGTCAAAGGGCACGCGCCACTGTGCCAAGGACGCCTCGATCGCGTCGGCGTGCAAAGACATGCCGGCACAATTGACGAGCACGTCCAGTCTCCCCCACTTTTCCAGGATGGCGCGACGGATAGACTCGGCGGTCTCTGGTTGGCTATAGTCACCCGCGCGCACCAGGTGATCGCCTTTGGGCAGCGTTTCCCTGATCGCCAGCATCTCTTTTTCACGCCGGGCCGTCAGGCACACATCCCATCCTTCGCTGGCAAAACGCCTAGTCGTCGCTTTGCCGATGCCGGACGAGGCTCCGGTAACAATGACTTTTCTCCGATCACTCATAGCCACCTCCTTATGAATCTTGGGTTTTGCGCGAACAAGCGCTCTACAACCTGCCGCGGTGCCGTCTGCCGCGATGGTTCCGGGACTCTATCACATCCACCGGAATCGAGTCTGATCCACTGCCATAGGGCACAGCGGTGTATGCCCTTGCTTCGATCTGTTCGAGCTGATCGGCAAGCTCCTCATACGAAATGAGACGACGCCCGCGCGTTTTTCTCCGCAGGCGATCCAACTCACCATCGATCTGATCAAGACGGGCACGAATGCCACGATCGATCTCACGATCATCAGTATGCCGGCGGTATACTTCCAGATCGGCCTGCCACGCTTCAATCTGAGCCAGAATATGGTCCAATCTCTGCCGCTTGCTGCCGATCGATTCCAGGTCACTTTTAGCCTGGTCGATGATCTGTCTGTATTGGGCCGCGATATCTGTAAGCCACTGAGTGACACGGGCTACCTTGCTTCCATTGTCACGCAAACGGTTTTCCTGGCGCATGGCGTCATCGAGCATCGTGGCGATCACCTGCGTATCACTTGGAAAGGGCCAATCCGAGCGGTTGCTTTGTTCATAGGCCAACGCCTGCACCGTTTCAAACCTCTCAAGCGCTTCCTGGCGCGTTTCATTGACCAGGTGAGCCAACTTTTCTATTGGCGTCCACAGATGATGCCGCACATCCTGGTGTGCACAGGCAAGCTGTTCACGCTTTTGCAGGCTGGTTTGGGTCTGTTCGATCTGGGTCGCCATAGGTATGGCTTGGACGTTTTTCAAACGGGTTGTGGAGTGTGATGACCCGTGAGAGGGCCGGGCAACAACAAGCTTGAGCGCTTCGGCCATCACCTGTTCGGCGTCAAATGGTGCGACCTCGTGCAGCCGTTCCAGCTCATTGTTCAACTGCTGCTCGAACTGCGCTACATCGTCTCGCAACGCATTCGACCAGGCGGTCAATGCGCCGCTCAATGCGCTGGTCCATTTGCCGACTTGGGCGACTTGATGCGCGACTCGAGATCGGTCTTTTCGTTCGAGCATCTTGATCTGGTCGCGCTGCGAACGCCGGTAATCCAGGACCTGGTGCCGGTGCCGGGACAGCGTCTCACTCAAGGGTGGCTGTGTGTTGGCCGTCAGTTGCTCAAACTGTTTCAGGATTTGTTCCGCCTGTTCCAACTGCTCCAAGGCAGAGGTCTCAGCTTGCTGCATGGCGAGCAATTGTGTTTCAACCTGCTCCAGGCGCTCGGAAAAACGTGCCAGTTCCTCTCCGAGTTGTGTGACCTGCTCTACGCGCTGCTCGATCTGGACGACCGGTATCTGCTCGTGCGGCGTCTCTGGCACCCACTGCCGCCACTGTTTTTCCAACGCGGCAATGTCGCCCTGCAAATGCTCGACAGCCAGCTTGCGATGCCAGTTCTGGGATGCATAAACGCTGCTCTGCTGCTGCAAGCGCGTTGCCCACTCGAACCAGCCGCGATCCGGGTTCAACTCGGGTCGATTGAGCAGCAAAACCAGGGCCTGATACTGCTCAAAGATGTGATCCACCTCGGCGCGTCGGCCCTCCACTTGCTGAGACAAATCGCTCGCACGTTGGACGTCTTGCTCCAGACGATCTGGAGGGCGCGGCGTATCGAGCACGCCGATTTGGGTCAGTTTCTGTGCGAGTTGTGAAAACACGATTGGGTATTCAGCCCAAGCGAGAGGATACGCGTTGGCCTGAGATGTTTCGATCATGATCGCCTGGACCTGGGTCAATGCGGAGACCATCGCCTGGATCAATTCACACAAGTACCAGTATCGCGATTCAATCTGCGTTATGTGCCGGATCAGTTCATGGCCGGCCTCGACGATCTGCAAAACGTGCTCGATCTGTTGTAGATTTTCTACTGTGGGTGATGCAAACAAGGCGATCAACCGGGGAGCCGGGGCAAAATGGGTATCCCGCGCAGCAGATAGATTCGAGACGTCAAGGGATGGCGGCGTTGCCCTCAATCGCAACGCAACCTGCTGTTGGACGTATTCAAGCTCTTGCAGCGCTCTCTCAAACTCGTGGTGCCATGTTTGCCAGGTATGCAGCAATTCGCTCGCTGCCAGGGATGGGTCTTGTATTCGTGCCAGAGCATCGCAGACCTGCTGCACGTCGTACAATCCGGCGTGGCGCATAATGGTCGCTTCGGCGTTTTGTACAAAAAAAGAGATCGGCTGCTCATCGAACTGCTGCCGGCAGGTTTGCAGCTGGGTGTATTGAGCCAGGAACGTTTCGCCGTGCAGGCCGCTCCGCTGCATGTCTGCGGCAAGCCGCAAGGCCTGGTCGAGTCGATCCCTCAGTTCACGGGCATTTTGTGCAATCGCCAGCGGCTTGGCGCGCAACTCGCGAAGCAGTTCTCGACTGTGAGCCAGGCCGCCCATAACCTGTTCGCGCACAAGTCGCTCCAGAGTTTGAGCTGCTTTGGACTGATCGCGCCAGAAATGCCGTTCTGCCCCCAGCACGGTAAACCAACGGCGCAGTAGGTGGTCGGGCGCAGGCGCCATCCTGACTCTCAGTTGATTGAAAGTGTGCGTGTGCTGCACGATTGCCTGGGCCGCCGACTCGCGAGATCGGATCAGAGTGATAAGCGTGGGGCGATAAAAGGGCGGCGGTTCATCAGGATAAATCTGTATTTCCTGGTCTATCTCGTCTTGTGCGTCGCGCGCTCGTTTGAGCAACAAGCCGATGCTGGCTGTTTGCTGCTCGACAGCCGTTTGGCGCTCCTGGTTCAGACGGTATACCGCCCACCAGACGATCGCGAGACAGGCCAGGACGGTCAAGATGCTGCCGGCGATGATCCACAAGACGGTCAAGGTGCCGGGCATCACGCCTCCTCGAGCAATGCCTGGGCGCGGATACACAACTGCTGGACGAGGTAGGCGTCAAAAGACAGCGGCTCGTCTTGCTGGAGATGCAAGCCGATCGCGCCGGTTTCAAAGCACGCTTCTCCACACACTAAACGCCGTTCCGGGGTGTCGCCGTACGGAACACCCATCGTGCGCACCACATCCGGGTGCGCACGATGTGCCCGAGCCAGAGCAGCGATGTCGGGAATGCCCGGGCCAAACACGAGGACGGTTTTGTGAATGCCCCAGCGATCGCAGACCATCAAGGCCTCGCCAGCCGATCCAAACCGTGGTTGCCCGACGTGCATATAGGCGTCAACCACACCGGTCGTTTGCATGGACGATTCTCCTTTGACTCTCCAGGACACCTTTGGCCAAGGCCCAAGTCGTTAGTCGTAACTCATCGCTTGCACGTACTGCTGCATCTTGCGCAGGCGTGCTTTGAACGCCTCATACAGCCCATCCGCGTGCTCGCCTAGGGTACGTTTCGAATTGGTGTACGGATTGACGCTGGTGGCATAGTCCGATTGGCGCACCCATTCGTCCGGCAAGCCCGCGCTGCCCGACAGCGCGCCAGAGATGCCGGCGGCGATAGCGGTCATGCAATCCGTATCGCGGCCCATGTTGACCCCGGCGATGATCGCGTCGCGCAAGTTGCCCTTGACCAGACGCAAGATGCAAATCCCCTTGGTCACAACTTCGTTGGCAAAGGCAGCGGCGTAGGGGATCCCTTTGCCCTGGTAAATGTCGTCAAAAACGGCACGCAGTTCGCGGAAATCCTGGCACGTTTCGGTTCGCTCGAGCGCGCGCTCGATTTCTTGAACGACGCCCGCATCCTGCGCAAAGCGCGCTTTGAATGTGCCGCACACGTCCAAGACGGTGCCAATGACGCTGT
>JAFGJF010000341.1 GCA_016929205.1 Anaerolineae bacterium | reverse complement strand
GTGACGTGTGAAAAGGCCGGATCGTCAAGGCTTTGCTTGAGAGTCCCTACCTTTTCGGCCACGGCCCACATAATAAACTGGTTGAGCGAGATGCCCTGATTGGCAGCCCATTTCTCCGCTTCTTGTTTTAACTGAGCAGGCAAGCTCAACGGATATCGTGCCATAGATCTCTCCTACCTGGTTGCATAACCGATAGACATCGTATAACATATCTCCAAAGACATCATACCATACTGCCGGTTGGCTGTCAAGGGGCTCTGACTTGTGGAATCTCAAGAAAACGCTGTAGCCTGGTCTGGATCAGATCACGTGTTTTCTTGTCATTGTCAGAGGATCTCTTTGACAAGTGCCGCCACGGCCCGGCCCAGCTTTTGATGTTCGACCGCTTCAAAATGGATCCCATCCAGGTTACCGGAAACGATCACCTCCGAGGTATCGAGGAACGCACAGCCCTTTTCCTGGGCCACCCGTTTATAGTGCGTTGAGAATCGCCGAAACAGACAATCGTTTTCATCTTGCCCTCGTTTCCATCGCGTTTCAGTCAAGCCGCGACACATAGACGTAATAAGCTCCGCAGAGCGGCTGCTGGCGTGCATCGTCAAACCAGGTATGCAGCAGTGTAGGGCCTGCCTTGAGCGGCACGGTAAATACGGCCGCTTTGGCTCCCGGCTCGACGGGTTGGATACGACAAAATGTAAACCCGGTTTGCGAACACGTCCACCCACAAGCGATCAACTGTGCCGGTACAGATCCCAATCCAGATAGGTCGTGATCGCCTCTTCCAGCACGCCGGCGGCGTGTCCGCGTGCGACGGCCACGTGGTGCTCAAAGCCATTCTTGCACATGTAATCGAGCAGCGTCTGCAACTGCTGCACCTTGAGCACAGCCGATCCGCCGTCGATCGTCACCGGGTCGTCCGTGATCTCACCCTCGCCCAGGTAAGCGCGAACCGTCCCGATCGGGTCGTCGGTCGAGATGCGGAAAAAGGTCATCGGACCGGCGACGGCCTGTCCCTTGACCGCGCCAAAGCAGCGGTCGGCGCCGAGCGTCGCCCCCAGGATATCGAGATTGGAGACCTCGACCTCTTTACCCATAAAGCTTTTGGGAAAGTTGCTGCAGTGGGTATTGATGCACTTGTCGCGGTCGTCGGCATAGTTGTTGTTCCAGTCCTGGAACGAGGGCACGTTACCCGAGGCCAGCAGCAAAGCGTACATCGACACCGCCCCGGCCACGTCCACTTCACACGCGCTGGGCAGCATCCGGTCGCCCATCATGGCCATCGACAGGCAGGTGGCGCAGCCATAATTGATCTGGATCGAATCCCAGCACTCGACGGCACTGGCATCACATTCGTTCTCGTCCATCCAGCGATCGATGGCCACCGAAAGCTTGGTCTGCTTGAGGATGTTTTCTGCTGAAATGTGGGCAGGGATAAAGCCGTAAGCGCGTATCTCGTCCAGCTTGGACTTGACGGCCTGCTCATCGTCGGCCAATGCTTGCGCAGCACCGATGATCACCGACAGGTCGACCGGCACCACCGTGATCCCCGTGGTTTGCAGGATTTTTTCGCTAAAGCGCACCGTCTGGAAAGCGGCCGGCCGCGCGCCGATGGCGCCAATACGGGCGTTGGTCAGCCCCTTGACGACCCGGCACACGCGCGCAAAGGTGTCGAGATCCCGGACAAACTCGGGGCCATCGATGGGATAGGTGTGATAGGTGGTGTTGGTAAAGGGGATCCCGTACTGATAGAGATTGTTGCACACCGACAGCTTGCCACAAAAGGCATCGCGCCGCCCCGAAACCGACAGATCGTCCAGGTCGTCGTCGCAGGCCTGCACCAATACCGGCACGTCCAGCCGGGCCATGTCGAGCGTCTGCACGATACCCAGTTCATCGCCAAAGTTGGGCAAGACGACAATAATGCCATCGATCTCGTCAGCGTGCTGCTTGAACAGGTCGGCGCACAACTTGGCGTGCTCGCGGGTCTCGATCGCCCCACACGGCGTTGCATCTTGCGGGGTAATCACGGCGCCGTATCCCTCTTTTTCCAGGATATCGAGCAGCTTGCTCCGTACGCCGATCGCCAGTTCCGAGTTGAAAAAGCCTCGCGTGCCAACGATCAAACCAAACGTCGTCTTTCGTTCCATAATTCTCATTTTCATGTCTCCTTTCGAGTTCAATAAAATAAACAACTAGATCTGTCGCACCTGCTGCAAAGCACCAAAATGATTGGGATCGTGTGCCAGCACGGTCTCGAACGCCGTCCTGGCTTCGTCCATACGCCCCAGGCCCAGTGACGCCAGGCCGATCAGATAGGTATGATGGACGCGCCGCCACGTCTCCAGATCGTCCTCGGCAAACACGAACTGAGGCACCGACGTGGCAAAACCCTGCCTGGCTGCCTCTTCCCGCTTTTGCCGGGCTGTGCGCAGCATTTCTTCCAGTTTCGCCCGTGCTGCATCCTCCTTGCCGAGCTGTCTCAACGCTAGAGCCTGGTAATACGTCACCTCGGAGAGACCGGGCCGGGCATCCATCACCTTTTCAAAACTGACCGCAGCTCCATCTCGATCGCCCGTCGCAGCCTTGGCCAATCCGGCATAGTAGTGAAGGTGGGCATCGGGCGTATGCAGGTGCTTGCGCTCGCCCAGATTGCCCGGGTATGGGGCCAAAGCGGTGTGCGATTATAGAGCTGTACTTTCATCTCCAAAAACGCCTTGTCCGGATACAGGCAGATGCCGACCATACCCTTTATTCGATCCATCGGCTCGTGCTCGCTGAGCCAAACGGTGACGCTGCCGTCGTCGTGTCTTTCAATCGTGTGATTGATCGGCATAAAGGTCGAGGGACGGTGGTGCTGCGGCCAATTGAACTCGATGCCGCCCGAGATCCACGAACCAAAGAGGCCGATCAAAGCCGGCTTGATCACGTGCTGGCGATAGATGAAATCGTAATTGTTGGTTTTGTCCAGCCCGACGTGAATGTGCCCCCCGATCTGAGGCAAGATCATCAACTGAATGTACTCGTTTTCGAGCCACACCGCGAGGTAATCCCGTTCCTGGCTCTCGCTGGCAAGCCGGTCCGTAAAGGGATTGGGATACACCCGCCCGCTGGTGCCCTGGTTGACTCGCTTTTCCAGGAACATTGGGTTCAGATCCGGTGACGGCGGCACATAGGTCGGAAACACAATCGTCTCTTCCCATGCGGAAACGCTTTGCTGCTCGTCTGCTTTCATTGTTACCCTCCCCGCCTCATCAGGCTAAAACTGCGCCCCGTGGGACCGGCATCCGGCTGAGTTGCCAGGAACAGAGCCAGAGGCACGACGTCCTCGGGGGACTTGATCCACTCGTTGTCGCTCCACTTTTCGGGATCGAGCGTATTCAACGGCAGGCGCGTCGGTTCTCTGACCGGTCCGGGGATCAGCTCGTTGACGGTGATGTTATAGGGCATCAACTCTCGCGACAACATGCGGGTCAGCATCCATAATCCGGCTTTGGCACAGTTATAGGCCACCAGGTCGTCGATCCCCGTGTGCCCGGCTCCTGAGCCGATGGTGATGATCTTGCCCCCGCCCCGCTCCTTGAGATGTGGGATGGCTTTTTGGGCACAATAGAACGCACCGTTGAGGTTGACGTCGATCGTCTGCAGCCACAGTTCCTGGCTGTACGTTTCGACCGGGCCCTGCCCCCAAGTGCCACCGGCATTGACGACCAGGATGTCCAAACCACCAAACGTTTCGACCGTAGCCGCCATCATCCGCTCAACCTGATCGATCTGGGTCACGTCGGCCTGCACCGCCAGCCCGCGCCCGCCATCGACCTCGATCAGGCGAACCGTTTCCTCCAGCCGGGAGAGCGTGCGCCCGGCGCAACCGACCGCCGCTCCCTCCCGGGCGAAACCGGTGGCGAGGGCGCGCCCGATGTTCGAGCCAGCCCCGGTGATCAATGCTACTTTGCCCGGCAACAACTTGTCACTGCTCATCGCAACCTCCCATTCACCTACACGCCAACGAGTGCAGCCGCCCACCCTCCCGGACCAGGCGCTGACAGGGTCACCACATTGCCGCCTCAATATCCAACCGGTCAAGCCAAATCAGCCAGTTCCTCAGCGGCGCGATCGCTCAATCGCTGCCAGGCGGCGATGATGCGATCGTAGAATGGATGATCGACACAATCCTCGAACCCGCCGTGCCCCTCCAGCCAGTCGATCGCGCGCCTGGCCCCCTCGGCAAAGGGAATGGTGTACCGAAACCCCAGGTCGGTGCAAGCAGCCGTATTGTCGAAAATGTTGTTAAAGTGAAAATTCTCCACGCACCATTCCGCCGCCTGGGGTGCGACCTGGCCCAGCAAATCGGTAGGGATATGTACCAATTTTGGCGCCGGCGCGCCCAGCAGATCGGCGATGAGGCAATGATACGCGTCCCAGGTCAACCACTGCTCGCCGGTGACATGATAGCCTTTACCATACGCTTTTTTATTGCCCAGCGCCCCCACGAACGCCCGCGCCACGTCGTCGCGGTGGCAGGCAGCCCAGAACGAGGTGCCATCACCGTGGACGATCACCGGCTTGCCTTTGCGCAGACGATCGAGCAAAAACGTATTCCAGCCAAAACTGTGCAGGATGCTGCCCCCCTCGCCATAGGTCCACGCCGGGCGAATTGTGGTCACGGCAAAATCGCCGCGCGCATGTGCGGCCTCAAAGAGACGTTCGCATTTCGCCTTGTCAAAGGCGTAGGGAAAGGTGGGGGACGGGCGGCGCTCGGCATCCTCGCGGATCGGATACGACTTGGCCGGCTTGGTATACACGTCGACCGTGCTGCAAAAAACGACCTGTGCCGTGCGACCTCGAAAAGCGCGGATCGTACTTGTAGCCTGCTCGGGGTGAAAACAAATCATGTCGATCACGGCGTCAAAGCTTCCGGCTTGGGCCATCTGCGCCTCAAAAGTGGGAGCATCGTTGCGATCGCCGTGAATCTGCCGTACCTTGCGAACAATCTGTTCGCCCATATCGGCCTGACGCTGCCCGCGGTTATAGAGCGTGACCTCGTCGCCGCGTTCCACCAATTGGCGCGTAATGCCGGTGCTGATCAGTCCTGTGCCACCAACAACGAGTACTTGCATAGTTGCTCTCCTTTTACATTCTCGCGTTTTTTACCCCGCATATCCAAACTGCCGCGCCTTGCGCGCCGCATAGTTCTCGTAGGTCGGGGACAGCTTGAGCTGCTCGATGATTGCCAGATCGTCCGCGTTGAGCACCGGAGCGTCCAGGATCTGCACATTGTGGGCCAACTGCTCGGGCGTATCGACGCCAACCATCACCAGGGTCACCTCTTTATGGGACAAGACCCACTTGAGCGCCACCTGGGCCAGCCGGCCGCGATCCATCAACCCGACCTCGCCGCCCATCTTGAACAACGCGCCTTTCATAAACGCTTCCCGACAAAAAACACCCATACCGCGCGCCCGCGCCTCAGGCAACACCCTGAACCGGCCGCCATCGTCAGCCGGGTTGAAATTGATGTACACGGCGTCAAAGCAGCCTGTTTCGATCTCGGCCAGGTAGGTGGCCTCCCCGGAAAAGGTATCGGCACAGGCAAACCGGATCAGCCCTTCCTGCTTGAGGCGAGCGACATTGCCGGCGATTTTGTCGAGATAGGCCGGATCGTGGTCGAGCGCCGATTGCATAAAAGCGACGTTGAAAAAATCGAGACGCTCGCGCTGCAGCAATGCCAAACCACGCTGCACTTCGGCCTTGAGCAGGTCATACTGGACCATTTTCTGGTTAAACGGATCATAGGTATAGACCATCCCTTCGGGCCGGGTCTGGACATAGATCTCGTAAGGCGGCGCGAGGTCGCGCAGGTTGCGTCCCAGCGCTTCCTTTTCCGAGTCGACGGTGGCATCGAAAAAGTTGATCCCGTGTTCTATGGCAGCAGCGAGCACACGTTTGCGTTTGTCCTGCCCAAACCCATCAAAGAGATAACCCGGCGTGACGGCCAATTTCGAGTCCTCGTTAAAGGCGCGCGAGCGCCCATCGGGCAGGTATTCGTGCCCGCCCAGGCCGAATATTGACAGCTCGGCGCCCGCAGAACCAAATTTATTGTACCGCATTCTTGTGTTCCTCTCCGTATTTTAACGCTATTGACTAATAGCCTTTGATTTTAATAAAATTCTGACCCGCTCCTAACCACATTTTAACCATTCTCACATATAATAGATCATGAGTCATTGGCTATCTTCGCGGTCCGAG
>JAFGJF010000340.1 GCA_016929205.1 Anaerolineae bacterium | reverse complement strand
TTGCGAAGTGATGGACAAAGCCAAATATTATATGGGACTGCTCGTCGCCAGCGTCGTCAATCTGCTCGATCCCGAGGTCATCGTCTTTGGCGGTGGCATCGTCGAGCGACTTGGGGCCGACTATATTGATCCGGTGCGCGAAACGGCAGAGCACTATTACCTCAACCAGCAGGACAAGGACAAAATTCAGATTGTCGAGAGCACGCTCAAGGATAATGCCGGCGTGCTTGGGGCGGCGATTATGGCCAATCAGGCCTGGCAACGTGACCACAAACACAAAAAGCACTGACATACGTTCCAACAACACGATCAAACGCTCGCAAATGCGCATTTGCGAGCGTTTTTCTTTGAAATGTCAACCCCCGTGTGTGACTTTTTCCCAACAAGGGTGTTTATTGTAGTGATCGATGATACCTACCAAGACGCACTTGGCCAGAATGCTCTGGCCGAGTATTGATTGTTGCTGTGACGCGCCGGGGCGTTCCACATTCTCGACGCGTTCTTTGCATTTAGGAGAATATTATTATGTCAAATCACGCCGGCCTTGATCCTGAAACGCGAGATATGATCTTGTCCGCCATTCAAGACTTTGCCCAAAAACGCCTTTCTCCCGATCTGATACGCGAGCTAGATGCCGCAGGCCATGGAACTACGGACGATCGTCCGGAGGCGATCTTGAGAGAAATGTATGGCCCACAGTTCGGCATTCATCTCTTTTTTATCGATGAAAAGTACGGGGGGATGGGAGGTGGAGCATACGATGTATACCGCATCTCGGAAGCTATCGCAGAAGCAGATTTGGGAATAGCCAGTGCCGTATTGGCCACCTTTCTCGGCCTTGACCCGATCCTGGTCGGCGGGACGGAGGCGCAAAAAGCCAAATGGATGACCGAGGTTGCCACCAAGGGGTGGCTTGTCGCCTACGGTGTGACCGAGCCGACGGCCGGCAGTGACCTGGCCGTGCTGCGCACCAAGGCCGATCCGGTTGAAAAAGATGGCAAGGTCATTGGCTACACACTGAACGGCAACAAACAATTCATCACCAACGGCGGCATCGCCGACCTGTACACCATACTCGCCAAAACGCCCAACGGATTTACGTTCTTTGCCGCTGAAAAAGGCACAAAGGGCTTGATCACGGGCAAGGAAGAGGACAAGCACGGCATCCGTATCTCAAACACTGCGCCGTTGACTTTTGAAGATATGTTCCTCCCGGTGGAAAATGTGATCGGTGAAGATGGTCAGGGAATGCTCTATGCACAACAAGTTTTTGGTTACACGCGACTGATGGTCGCCACATTTGGTCTGGGTGGCGGGATGGCCGCGCTCAAGCACGCCATTACCTATGCCCGGGAGCGCGTACAGGCCGGATCGCCGCTCATCGAAAAACAAGGCTTTACCCACAAATTGCTCGTACCTCACATCGTACGCCTGGAAGCGGCGCGTGCCTACATCGAAGAGATCTCTTATCGCATCGATGCAGGGGAAACAGATCTCGGTACCGAAGGTGCGATCGCCAAGCTGATTGCAACCGAGGCCGGCAATGCCGCGGCCGACGCCGCGATCCAGGCTTTGGGTGGCTATGGATATACCAAGGAATACCCCGTCGAAAAGATCCGGCGAGACGTGCGCATTACCACGATCTATGAAGGGACCTCCGAAATCATGGAATGGACGATTGCCCGCGATCGGTGGCGCAGCCACTTGAAGACGCGCGGCCAATACTATGTGCCGATGGCGTCCTCGCTGGATACGCTTCACGCACAATCCCCGCAAGTGGGCGCGGGCCTGGTGGCACTGGCACTCAGAGCGCTTGACGTATTGCTCGAACGCGCTCGCGTGAACCGTCTGACCCGCCACCAGCACATCCTTTTCCGGCTGGGTGAGTGGATCACGCTGGGTGAAACGGCAGCGGCATTGTGCCGGTACGCAGCCAATCCGGCGCCCAAAGTTTCCGGCCTGGACGCGCAGACTGTGCAGGCAATCAGCCGCATCTATGCCCGTGAGGCCGCAATGCGCATCACAACCGAGGGACTGCGCTGGATTTATGGTGCTGCGCCACTGGACGAGGCCGGTTTTGCCGAACTGGAACGCGCCCTTGGTCTGAGCACCATCAACCGTGCGCAAGGCGGTTTGTTAGCCGATATGGATACAGTTGCAGACGCATTGCGACAACTTGAGTTTTAAGCTTGAAATACAACAAGCACAGGAGTGGAACAATGTCCGAAAACGGGTTTGCAGAAAAAGCTGTTGCCGTGGTTGGCATCGGAGCCATTTTGCCCGATGCACCCGACGCTGGCACCTTTTGGCAAAATCTTGAACAAGGACGATACAGTATCACCGAAGTAGCCCCCGATCGCTGGGACCCGGCCGATTACTATGATCCCGATCCCGAGGCCATCGACAAGACCTATTCCAAGATCGGCGGTTGGGTGCGCGAATACGAGTTCGAACCATTCAAGTGGCAGATGCCGATCCCACCCAAGGTGCAAAAGGTCATCGATCCAACACAAAAGTGGGCGATCAGCAGTTGCCGCGCCGCGTTACTCGACTATGGTTATCCTGACCGCCCGCTCGACATGTCGCGTACCGGCGTTATTCTGGGCAACGCGATGGCCGGTGAAAACCATTATCGCACCGCTCTGCGCATCTATACTCCCGAATACGCACATGCGCTGGAGCAAGTGCCCGCATTCCAGAACCTGCCACCAGATGTGCGCCAGGCACTGTTGAATGGCACCACCGAGATGGTGCGCAACCGCACTTCTGACATTACCGAAGACACGATGCCGGGTGAATTGTCAAACATTATCGCCGGGCGCGTCGCCAATACCCTCAACCTGGGCGGCCCCAACTTTGTGACCGATGCCGCTTGCGCATCCTCATTGGCCGCCCTGGAAGCGGCTTTCCGGGGCCTGCACGCCGGGCACTTTGATGCCGTCCTCACCGGCGGCGTCGATCGCAACATGGGCGCGTCTTCATTTGTAAAATTCTGCAAGATTGGCGCACTGAGCCCCGATGGTTCTCGACCTTTTGATCAGGACGCAAACGGCTTTGTGATGGGCGAAGGCGGAGCCATCCTGATGCTCAAACGATTGGCCGACGCCGAACGCGATGGCGACAGGATTTATGCCGTCATCCGTGGCATCGGTGGGGCCAGCGATGGCAAAGGCAAAGGCATCACCGCTCCCAACCCCGACGGGCAGGCTCATGCCGTGCTGCGTGCCTGGCAGGACGCAGGACTATCCCCGGCGACGGCAAGCTACTTTGAGGCTCATGGCACATCCACCCGCGTCGGTGACGTAGCAGAGATGGAAGGGATGTCCATTGCCTTCCGCGGATTCGATCTCGCCCCGGGCAGCATTCCAATCGGCTCGGTCAAGTCAAACATCGGACACCTCAAGGGCGCAGCCGGCGCGGCAGGGCTGCTCAAGGCTGTGTTATCGTTACACCACAAGATGCTGCCACCCAGCCTCAATGTCCGAAAACTCAACCCCAAGATCGATTTTGCCAATCTGCCTTTCCGCGTCAACACCGAGTTGACCCCGTGGAAACGTAACGGCACGCCGCGACGCGCCGGCGTCAGTGCGTTCGGCTTTGGCGGTACCAATTTTCACGTCGTCGTCGAAGAATACGTGCCCGGCCTGCTTGATACAAGCAGATCGAGCTTTTCCGTCGCCAGCGTGGGTAGCAACACCGATCAGGGGCCGCCAGTCGTCTCTTTGCCGGATCGCCAGCCAGCCGCAGTCGCTGCCAAGGCACCCTATCGCGGCGCACTGCTGTTAGGTGCGCCCGATGCGACCAGCCTTATGGCTCAGCTCCAGGTCGTTTTGACCGATGCGAGCAACGGCAAGCTGCCACATCGCCAGGCTCCCCCGGCAGATAGGCTGGCAGCACCGGAGCGACTGGCGATCGATTTTGGCAACGCCGACGAACTGATCAAGCGCGGTGAAAAGGCATTATACGCGCTGGAACAAAATTTGCCCGCAGTGTGGAAGCCACTGGCCTCTCAGGGCATCTATCGGGGCAGCGGCAAGCCCGGCAAGGTGGCGTTTATGTTTCCCGGCCAGGGATCGCAATACGTCAATATGCTGCTCGAACTAAACAATATGGACGCCGCCGTGGCCAACACCTTCCTTGAGGCAGACGAGGTCATGACCCCGCTGCTCGGCCGGCCGTTAAGCGATTTCATCTTTGTCGACTCGGATGACAAGAATACAATTGATGCCGCTGAAGGCAAACTCAAGGATACGACCATCACCCAGCCGGCCGTGCTCACCGTCAACGTGGCCTTGACCCGTCTGTTAAAAAGCTATGGCATCGCACCAGATATGGTGATCGGGCACAGTTTGGGCGAATACGCCGCCCTGGTCGAAGCCGGTGTGCTGTCTTTTGCCGACGCATTGCACGTCGTCAGCGCGCGCGGGCGGGAAATGACCAAAGTTGCCCTCGAAGACAATGGCTGCATGGCCGCCATTTTTGCGCCACTGGAAGAGGTGCAGGCAATTCTGGACGAGATCGACGACTATGTCGTGATCGCCAACGTCAACAGCACCAATCAGGCCGTCATCGGCGGTGCAACCGCTGCCGTCAACGAGGCCATCAAGACCTTTCAGAACAAAGAATACCGGGCGATCAAGATTCCCGTCTCACACGCCTTTCATACCAAGATCGTCGCGCCGGCCAGCGAGCCACTGCGGGAAATCATCGCCGGTATGGATGTACGGCCGCCGCAGCTGCCCATCGTCGCCAACGTGACCGGCGAGCTGTATCCGCGCACCAAAAACGAAATCGTCGACATCCTGGGACGACAAGTCGCCTCGCCCGTACAGTTTGTCAAAGGGATCCAGCAACTGTACAGTCAAGGCGCACGCATCCTGGTCGAGGTCGGCCCCAAGCGCGTGCTCACGGCGCTCTCGGACGACATTGTGAAGGAAAAGTCTGACGTGACCACCTTGTTCACCAACCACCCGCGCAAAGGCACGCTGCCCAGTTTGAACGAAGCGCTGTGCGGCCTGTATGCCGCCGGTGTAGGCCAGACACACACCGAACCTGAACCTGCAGCTATCAAACTGGCTCAGATACAACCACCAGCCGTTCAACCGGCTCTGAAGGAAAGTAACATGACAAATACACTAGATCACCAACCGCCGAATGATGCACCACAGCGCCATACTCCGGCCGCCGAGCAGCGCGCTGCACCCGTGCAACCCGGCGCACCGATCGTCGACGATCGTATCGTGGCCCTGGGTCACCTCTTTGCCGATTTCTTGCAGCAAGGTCAACGCATCTACAACGGCGCGCCGCTCAGTGGCCAACCGGCTGCATGGTCGCAGCCCATCCACGATGGGCGCCTGCCTATCACCGGATCCATCGTGATCAGCGGCGCCGCGCTCGGTTTGCCGGGACAGGAAAGGCATGTCTTTTCAAACGACAACGTCGATCGCATTCTACGAGGCGAGCAGTTTATCGAACTGATTCCATATCGCTTTCGCACGCAAATGGCCACGCGGCGCATCACTCGCCTGGTCAAAAGCGAAGCCGGTGCAGTATTCAAGGTCATCGACGATCCATCGGACACGATCAAGCTGGCTGGACGGCGCGGCTACTTTGATCTGGCGCAAGAATTTGGCGTGCCGGAAGCTCGGATTGACGCGCTGGACATCAGCACCCAGTTGGCCATCGCCGCTGGCATTGAGGCTTTGCGCGACGCCGGCATCCCGTTGGTGATGAACTATCGCACGACGAGCAAAAGCACGTTTTTGCCCGATCGCTGGATGCTGCCCGAAGCATTACGCGACGAAACGGGTGTGATTTTTGCCTCGGCTTTCCCCGGCCTGGACCGGATGGCCGATGAAGTCACGCGTTACAAGGATTATGAAGCGCTTAACGAACAGCTCAAGACGCTGAACCAGTTGCGTCTCTTTGCTTCGCCCGGCAGCAACGGGCTGGTCGCCGAACTGGACCGCCGCATTGCCGAGACGCAAGACAAGCTAGACCGGCTCAACTATAGCTTTGATCGTAAATTTATCTTTCGCGTGCTGGCTATGGGCCATTCCCAGTTCGCCGAATACATTGGCGCACGTGGCCCCAATACTCACGTCAATGCGGCATGTGCAACGACGACACATGCCGTCGCCGTTGCCGAGGACTGGATCCGTGCCGGGCGTTGCCGGCGTGTGATCATTATCTCCGGCGATGATGTGACAGGCGAAAACCTGATGCAGTGGATTGGTTCCGGCATGCTGGCGACCGGCGCAACGACGACCGAAGAACGCCTGGACAAAGCCGCTTTGCCATTTGACGAGCGTCGTCACGGCACGATCATTGGCATGGGTGCGGCAGCCATCATCGTCGAAACCCAAGACGCGGTGCAGGAACGTGGTATGTGCGGTATTTGTGAGATTCTGTCTAGCGAGATCGCCAACAGCGCTTTCCACGGCACCCGTCTTGACGTGAACCACATCTGCGACGTGATGGAGCGTGTGATAGGCAAAGCCGAAGCGCGTTTCGGTCTCGATCGTCACACGATCGCCCCGAACACGGTTTTTGTCTCACACGAGACGTATACACCGGCCCGTGGCGGCAGCGCGGCAGCCGAGATTCACGCCCTGCGCAGCGTTTTTGGCAATCAAGCCAACCAGGTGGTGATCGCCAACACCAAGGGATACACCGGCCATGCGATGGGCGTCGGCATCGAAGATGTGTTGGCCATCAAGGCATTGGAGCACGGCATTGTGCCGCCGGTGGCCAACATTCACGACGATTTCCAGCCCGACGCCGAGTTGGGTGATTTGAGACTCTCGCGCGGTGGGAAATACCCGGTCCAGTACGCACTCCGTCTTGGCGCCGGGTTTGGCTCGCAGGTCGCGATGACGCTTATACGACGCATTCCCACGCCCCAGTCTGACGCAGATGGCGACAGGACAGAACGCCCGGACATCTACCAGCAGTGGCTGGCCGACATCGCCGGACAGGATCAGGTCGAACTCGAAGTGGTACAACACACGCTGCGGATCCAAGATGCTGGACCACCCACTCGACAGCCGGCGGCGTCGAATTGGCAATTCGGTCAAGGACCCACTGCCTGGGTAGGCGCACCTGCACCGGTGCCCATACAAACCGCGCGGTCACAACCTGTGCCCGTGCCAGCGGTTCAAATGCCGCGTCCGATCGAGACGCTGCCCTCGCAGCCTGCCTTGCAAGGCGCAGAGGTCACAACAGAGATGATCAGGCCCGTGCAAAACGATGCTCCCGTGGTCGCGACCACGGAGCGCAGCGATACAATCGTCCCTTCTATTAGCGACACTGTGGAGGCAAACGTATTGGCCCTGGTCAGTGAAAAGACGGGCTACCCACCCGATATGCTCGATCCGGATCTGGATCTCGAAGCCGACCTGGGCATCGACACGGTCAAACAGGCCGAAGTCTTTGCCACGATCCGCGAAGCCTACAACAT
>JAFGJF010000041.1 GCA_016929205.1 Anaerolineae bacterium | reverse complement strand
TATAATAGTTGGAGAAAATAATAGGCAACTCAAAAACTTGTCGTGAATCCGAATTCAGCCAGGGAGGCCTTCCTATGTCAGAACCACGTGCGAAATCCTTCAACTATGCCATTGGCATGTTTGGCACATCCATCCCGATCAACATGCTCAAGACTTTTGCCTTCACCTTTTACGTGCTCGGTCTGGGAGTGACAACCCAACAATGGGCGGCGATGCTGTTGATTTACACCTTTATCGATGCCCTCGACAACCCCATCTACGGCTTTCTCTCCGACCGGACGCGCTCTCGCTGGGGACGCCGCCGTCCCTGGCTGGTCATTGGCACCCCACTCCTGATCTTGTGTTTCATCGCCTTTTACAACATACCCGCTTTCCTGTCGGGCAAGGCCATCTTTGCCTACGGCATGCTCTTTTACATCCTCACCGGCACACTCGATTCGGTCATCAATGCCAATTACGGGGCATTATTCCCCGAATTGTTCCGCGACGACGCCAGCCGCGCCAAGACCAACGCCCTGCGCCAGGCTTTTCAACTGGTGGCCATGATCATCAGTATTGCCCTGACCCCCATGGTGACCGAAGCTCTCGGCTACGGCCTGACCTCGCTCCTGTACGGCATCCTCGGCGGTGTGGTTATCCTGTACATGTCTTTCACCTGCCGGGAAAAAGACCCCGAACCCGAGGAGGTGAAACCTGGCCTGTGGAAAGCGATCAAGGATCTGCTGACCAATGGGAAATTCTGGATCGCGGGCCTGGCAAATGCGTTTTACAGTGCTGCTATGTCGCTGGTGATGGCCTCTGTGGCATTCTATGTCGAATACGCTCTTGGGCTTTCCAGCGGGCAATCCACCTTTATGCTCGCCGCGGTACTGGTCATCGCCATCGCCGGTGTCGCCCTCTGGGCCTGGCTGGTGAACAAGTTCTCGCTGATCCCCATCTGGCGGACCGCCCTGGCCGTCCTGGCAATCACATTCGTTCCACTCTATTTTGCCCCCAACCTGGTCACAGCCATCGTCTTTTCGGCCTTTGTGGGGTTGGGCTTTGCAGGCGTCATCACCACCATGGATCTGATCGGCGCCAAGATCATGGACGAGGATACCCAGAAGCATGGTCTACGACGGGAGGGGATCATCTCTAATGCGCTCGGCTTTATGAATCGTCTGAACG
The DNA here is from genome assembly GCA_016929205.1 of Anaerolineae bacterium. Next base: position 5,342 of record JAFGJF010000041.1, on the reverse strand, counting down.
GTCTGTTCACCAGCGTCGCCTATTTTCTGGTCTCCAAAATATACCTTTTCGAAAGCGGCGACAATCCCGGCCCCCATCCAGATGCCGCCGCCCGCTTTCTGATGACCATCGTTCCTCCGGTGCTGATGGTGATCAGTTTCGCCTTCTCGTGGTTCATCAACTTTGACAAACCGGCCAGATCGAGGTGAACCCAAGACACTCTAGTGGAGAGGAAGACTATGGCACTCATCCGCATTGATCACGTACCCGAGACCGTAAAGGTCAATCTCCCCCTGAATATCATCCTTCCTGACCCCGGCAAAATGGAGGGCGTACCGGTTGCAAAGCGCAAGGTCCTGTACCTGTTACACGGTCTCAGCGACGACGCAAGCGCCTGGCAGCGCTATTCATCCATCGAGGCCTTTGCTGCCTCCTATGGGTTGGTGGTGGTTATGCCTTCAGTGGGTCGCAGTTTCTACATTGACCAGCCCAACGGCCAGAGATATTTCACCTATTTGACCGATGAACTGCCGCAATACCTTGCAGATGTCTTTGGCCTGGTGCCTCGCCGGGAAGATACATTCATCGCGGGAAACTCGATGGGCGGATACGGCGCTTTCAAGGCTGCGCTGCTGTACCCAGAGCGCTATGCTGCTGCAGCGTCCTTTTCGGGTGTGCTTTCTCTTGCCATCTTCCAGACCCTGCCGGACGACCCGAGGCAGGACGAGTTTGCCCTCCTGTTCGGGGACCTGGGGAAACTATCCGGGAGTGAGCACGACCCGGCAGTCTGGCTGCGGCATGCAGCCCAAAATTCATCCCCCCTGCCCCGTTTGTTCATCGCCGTCAGCCGGCAGGAGGACATCTATGCGTTGAGCGGCATGTTTTACGCTGCCTGCCAGTCGTTGGGCGTGCAGGCGGATTACCACGAACAAGATGGCGGGCACAACTGGTTCTTTTGGAATGAGCAGATCCGGCGTTTCCTGGCTGCCGTTTTGGGTCCCATTCCCACAAAGGACTGAATGCCGCCGATCATTTAACAGAGCGTGCGCCCAACCATGTCAGTCCCGGCGTTGATATCCAGCAGCTTGAGCACCGTGGGCGCAATGTCCTGCAAACCCGCGCCTTGCAATGACGCGCCTGGCGGCACACCCGGGCCACACAGAATGCCGATCCCGGGCACGTCTGATGGCAGATAAGGTCCCTCGTGCCCGCCCGACCACGGTGTGAGGTTATCGACAATCAACGGCGTGCCGCACATCACCCGCCCCAACCCTTCGCCGCGCCCCAGCCCGTAGCCCGGATAAAGGGCCGGGATCAGGTCGGGGCCGCGCTCGCGGGCGCTGTCGCCAAAGACCTGCTCGCCGTGCAGCACCTCTTTGACCACCGGCTGTCCCGTGTCGGGGTCGTGCCAGGTGGACAAGGCCTGGGCGATCTCGTGCCGGAGCGACTCGTACGGCGCCCCCGGCGGCACGATGCCGCGTGGATCGCGCCCCTGGACATTGAGCCAGATCCCGCCCGTGCCAAACATGGCCGCCCGCGTGCGATTCCAGTCCAGCCTGATCGCGCGCCCCGGCAGATCTTGCTCGCGCGGGACAAGGTAACCGCGTTCGCGCAACCAGGCATTGAGATAAACCAATCGATAGATCGGCACGCCGCCGTGATCGCTGAGCACGATCACCGTTGTCTGCTCGTCTATCCCTTCCAGCAGCCGTCCCAACCGGGCATCCATCCACCGGTAGGCACGTTCGATCTCTGCACCATAACGCGCCTGATCGGCGTGTGCCGGATGCCGCTCGTCCTGGCAGTGCCAGAAGAGGTGCTGCACGTTGTCGATCGTGAACAGGTGCGTCATCAGCAGATCCCAGGACGGATCGACCATCAACCGCCGCGTCATCTCGATCTGCTGGTCCCAGTTTGCATATGCGTCTTCCAGGAACGTGTCCAGATCGACCACCCCGCGCCGCACCCCATCCAGATCCGATGGCATGCCGATCGTCGCAAACGGCCCAACCAGCTCGTACAACCTGGCGCCAAAGCCCGGCGGCCCGGCAAGTGGGAACAACGGTTCGTCCGGCGCGCACTGCACCGCCGTGCGGTACAGTTCCACGCCCTGCCCCAGCGAGACAAGCTTGAAGCGGCACAAACCGGGCGCGCTGCCGTCAAAAGGAACGCGTATCCAACCGCTCCACTCCCCCGGCGCAAGCCGGGCGTCCGCCAGCCCGGAGCTCGATTCAAGCGCCAGCGATATCCGATCCCCGTCGCGATACACCACAAACCGTCGGCGCTCTTTTGCCGGCCCGGGAATCTCGCCGCTCCACACCCCACTGCCAACCGGTTCCAAAGGATGTACCAGATCGCCGCCTTCCGGCACAGATGCTTTCTTTTGTGCCACACCGGTCGTATACCAGGCCGAAACGCCAAACGATCCAACCATATCGGGCATGCCAAACCCGGCCAAGACGCCGCCTCGAATGGACTCGGGCGGAAACGTGCCCGGCACCTTGAGGATGTAGGACGTCTTGCCGGCCTGGGTCAAGGTCTCGCCCAGCGTGGGCGCCGTCCGGCGGCTGGCATAGACGGGCAAGCCGCCAGCGCCACCGCGCACGTCAAACAAGGCGATCGTGGGCAAATAGCTGTCGTCCGCCTTGGTGATAAAATCCCGAATACCGTGCTCGGCCGGCTGTTTGCCGGTCAAACACGTCGTCCACGCCACCGGTGAAACAGGCGGAAACGTCGTCTGCAGCGGCCCCCACACCCCACGCGCGCACAGATCGGCAAAATGAGGCAGCTTGCCTTCAGACATCAGCCGCGCGAGAAATTTGGGATCCGCGCCATCCGCACCGACGATGAAAACGCGCTTTTTACTGCTCATCCCCAACGTGTCCCACCGAATAGGGCAATGAATTGATCAACGTGCGATCGGTCTCGATCGCCATCACCGCCTGGCGGGTCAGATAGACGATGTACTCGGTTGGGCTGCGAAAGCCTGTGTCTTCGATCAACGCTCCGACGCGTTCGTACAACTCGCGCGGAATGCTGATCGTCGTATATTTTCCTTTTCGATCTGGCATTGTCTGCTCCTTGTGCTATCATTGACTTTACATTGACCTATTATATACCAAATTGACCAAGACGTCAATGGCACAAAGCTCCAACTCGAGAGCAATCGAATTTGGTTTTTGCCGATCATGGCATCGAGGCTTTGACCGATTGGTGCGCTCTTGATGACCCGTAGCATCCGGCCAAAGCCTCTATCCCGACCAGTCTACCCAAATAGGCCGATCTCGCCCCACCTAGCAACCTGTCGGAGTAATCGATTGTAGGCGCGATTTCCAATCGCGTATCTATGTCGCGCATCATAGAATGCCAAATCGCGATTCGAAAATCGCGGCTACCTACTCTCTCCGACAAACTGCTAGGGCAAAACAATCAAGTTTTGTTCTTCCAAGGCTTGCGCTATCGCATCGGCAACGACCTGATGCGTACCGGCTCTCAGGTGGCATTGGTCGTAAAACAAATCCTCGCCGTCCAGACCGCGCAGCACAGGCAGCAAATCGAGCACGGGAAGGCCCAGATCGTGAACAAAACCGGCCAACGACACCTGTGGTTTATCCAGTCCCATAGGCACGTCCACCTGGGCGTATACCTGGACGTCAACGGGAAAAAGAACCACCAGCAGAGCGATACCGTTTTCACCGGCGATCTGGGCAATCCGTTCTATCTCGCCCTCAATGATCGCCAGTTCGGCGTCGTCCCACGCCAACCCCCAATCCTGGCCGGCCTGGCGGATCACGCTCTCAAGCGCTTGCGGGTCGGTCGTCCACTCTGCCGTGCGCCAGTCGTCCTTGAATCGATAACGAAAATCTTCAGCAGCCTGAGTCCGGGCCACCATCGAACGGCGGACGGCGTCCCTGAAAAAGGTATAGAATGCACTGTAACGCGAAAAAAAATTGCTCAATGCCGTTACCGGATAGATCGAGCGCTTGAACGTCTGCGAATCGTTCAGGTACACGTTCAGGACAACCAGATCGGGCTCAAACCCGAGCCCCCGCTCTGTCAACCAGATCCGTTCCTGCTCCGTGCTGTAACTGCCCGTCCCGGCATTGATGACCTCGATCTGGCGGCCGGGGTGCGCATCGCGGAGCTGCTTTTGCAGCAGCTTGACAAAGGTCTGCTCCAGCGGCACTCCCGGGCCTTCGGTCACCGAATCGCCCAGGGCAATGATCCGGACTGCTCCGGCGGGCTTGGGAATCACGACCTCTTCGTTTCTTAACCCCTGGCTGCTGATTGCCATCTCGTACTCGGTGTCTTCCATCTGTTCGATGGCGGCATAGCCAGGGGTCCACTCCCAGCCGAGTTTGGGATGCAGTTGAAATCGTTCCGTCGTGGGACGCACTTGGAATATGACGCGCACAAAGAGTTCCAGGCCACAGAACATGATCAGAATGCTGGCAATGGCAACGATCAGGTTTTGGCGCAGCCTGGCACGCGCCCCCGTTTTCGAACCAACAACCCCGTGAGTCATAAACTTCCTCTACAGCTTGATAAACGGTGGAACACCCTCGCCTGTATTATATATCACAATGCGCCCATCGGGCAACAAAAAGACCTCTTGCAGATAAAACTGCAAGAGGTCTGATGTGTAGAACAGCCTAGTCGTCAAATGCCGCGTCAAAAGCCACGGTGGACGGCGCAAAATCGACCTTTTTGACAAATTCGCACGCCTCTTTGGCACCGAACTCGCGGTCCATCCCCGAGTCTTCCCATTCGACCGACAACGGGTCCTGGTAGCCAATGTCGTTGAGCGCACGAATAACGCCATCAAAATCGACCTGTCCATGCCCAAGCGAACGGAAATCCCAACCCCGGCGATGATCGCCAAAAGGTAGGTGCGACGACAGAATGCCGCTCTCGCCGTCGAGGGTGACTGCCGCATCCTTCATATGCACGTGAAAGATGCGGTCGGGGAAAGCGCGAATGAATTTGACCGGACTCACGCCCTGCCACAGCAGGTGGCTGGGATCAAAGTTGAACCCAAACGCGGGGTGATAATCGACCGCCTCCAGGGCACGCCTGGCGGTGACGATATCAAACGCGATCTCGGTGGGGTGCACTTCCAGGCCGAACTTGACGTCGTTGGCCGTGAACTCGTCCAAGATCGGTCCCCACAAATCGGCAAAGTATTTGAACCCCTCGTCGATCACGCTGAAATCGTAGGGCGGAAAGGCGTACAGCAAGTGCCAGATGCTCGATCCGGTAAAACCGTTGACCACACCCAGGCCCAGTGCTTTGGCCCCACGCGCCGCGCGCTTGACCTGCTCAACCGCCCAGGCGCGCTTTTCCTCCGGCTTGCCCGCCAATTC
>JAFGJF010000339.1 GCA_016929205.1 Anaerolineae bacterium | reverse complement strand
TCGATGTGCAGCGGCGTGATCAGATGCGTGTTCGGACCCACCGTCTGCGCCTCGAGCTGCGGGGTGTCATTGCCCTGGGTCAGGTACATGCGGTTGATGTTCAGCAGGTCGGCCGGTCCGGTCACGGTCAGGCGCTGCTCGACAAACACGCCGCGCACCAGGCCCTTGTCCTGGATAAGCATCTGGATCGCATCCTGCAGTTCGTATTCGCCCCTTGGCGACGGTTTGACCAGGGGGAGATAGTCCAGGAACGCGCGTCGAAAGCAGTACAGCGGCAAGCTGGACACGTTGGAAGGCGCTTCCTCCGGCGTCGGTTTTTCGACGATCCGGGTCACCCATTCGCCGTCCAGTTCGACGATCCCGGTGCTGCTGATCCGATCGCGCGGCACGGGCATCAGGCTCAAGATGGCATTGGGCGCCGGGTCTGCACGCCACGCGGTGAGCATGCGCCTCACGTCGTTGACCGACGTCAGGTTATCGCAAGCGCTCAGAACAAAATCATCCTGGATCAGTGGCACGGCCTGCATGATCGCGTTGGCCATACCCAGCCGTTCTACCTGGTACACAAACCGGATATCGGCATTCAACGACGACTCGCGCCGGAAATGGCGCGCGATGTCGCGGTCGCCGGGACTGACGACCAGGACAAAATCCTCGATCCCGTTGGCGTACAGATCCTCCATTACCCGTTCGACCAGTGGCTTGCCCAAGACGGGGACCATCGCCTTTGAACGGCGCAGGGTGATCGGATGAAGTCGAGAGCCTTTTCCTGCAGCCAGGATCACACCTTGCATGGTTTGCCTTCTCCTTAGTGCGTGCCGTTCCAGATGCGTGCCGGTCCGTCCGGACGGCAGAAATGCACGCTGTACTGGTCAGCCACATCGGGGTGCTTGACGGGATAGTCACGATCGATTGCGGCAACAATCTCTTGGCGGTAAGTCGGGTCTACCAACCCAATGCATGACCCTCGAAAACCGCCGCCGCTGAATCGCGCGCCGTAGACGCCCGGGCAGTCCTTGAGGATGTTGTACAGCGTGACCAGGTGCGGGCAGCCCGATTCGTAATTGTGGATCGAACTCGCTCCCGAGGCGTTGATCAGGCGTCCCATCTCTTTCAGGTCTCCCTTTTTCCACGTCTCAACGCCATCGCGAACGCGCTGCACCTCGGTGAAAAAATGGCGCACGCGGCGATCGATCGGGCTGGGTAGACGATCCTGGTATTGGGCGTAAATTTCGTCAGAAACCATGCGCAAGCGGGGTTTTTGTGGTACGGGCTCGCCGGCCCACTCGAGCATCATTTTCGCGCCTTGTTGGCACTCGATCACCCGGTTGTTATAGTCTGTGCCCACCAGCGATTTGGCCAGGCCCGAATAGGCAACCAGGATCTCAAAACCGCCGTTCCCGGCCGGGATCGGGTATTTTTCAAAATGCACCGATTGGCAATCGAGGTAGGTCAGGTGCTCGCGGTCGCTCATCAGGATCACCGATTGATCGAGGATCCCGTTTTTGAGGCCCAGGTAGACATTCTCGATGTACCTGTCGTGCTGGATGTTGTCCCTGGGCGCAACGTCCAACTCGTTCACTGCTTCCAGCGCCAGCAAGTAGGCCACGCCGACGGCGGCAGACGAACTCAAGCCGCCTATGGGCAGTTTGCCTTCGACGATCGCATCCATACCCACTTTTAGGTCGAATGTCTCCTGCAATGCCAGCACTGCTCCCCGAACGTAATTCCCCCAATCCCTGGTTGCCTTGGGTGGGACGTCGTCAATCTCGAACTCGACGATGCCGTCAAAATTCATGCTCTGCACACGAATGCGCCGGTCGGTGCGCGGCACAAAGGCCAGCAGAATGACCTGATCCAGCGTCATCCCCGTCACCAGGCCATCCTGGTGATCCACGTGCGCTCCCAGAGGCGAGATGCGCAGCGGCGAGTAGACGACTTGCACGTCACGTTCACTGCATCCAACCCAGTCAACAAGCCGGGTTTTCAGGGTATCGATCTGAACTTGAATATCCAAATTAGCTCTCTCCATCAAGATGTTTGTTATCCGTTACTGTATATATATACCCAAAAGGTACGAAAAAGGTTAGAAACGAGTTAAAAATCCATTAGAATTTGCAAGGACGTCCTGCTGGATCTCGAACAACTGCCGGATGCCTCCTTGAGCCAGGTCTAGCAGACGATCCACCATCTGCCGGTCAAATGGCTGCCCTTCGGCCGTGCCCTGCAGTTCGATAAACGTCCCCTGGCCGGTCATGACGACGTTAAAATCGACGTCCGCGTGCCGGTCCTCCTGGTAGCACAGATCGAGTACCGGCACGCCGTCGACGACGCCCACGCTCACGGCGGCAACGGGCGTCTGCAACGTTTGTGGCGAGACGATGCCGTCTTGGACGAGCTTGTGCACGGCCAGGGCCAGGGCAACGTAACCGCCGGTGACCGATGCCGTGCGCGTCCCACCGTCGGCCTGGATCACGTCACAATCGACAATGATCTGGCGCTCTCCCAGTGCCTCCAGGTTCACTGCTGCGCGCAGCGAGCGGCCGATCAGCCGCCGGATTTCCTGGGTGCGTCCCCCGAGTCCATTCGTCTCGCGTGGCGTGCGGGTGTGCGTCGCGCGCGGCAGCAGGGCGTATTCGGCGGTGATCCACCCTCGCCCGCGGCCCGCTAACCAGGGCGGAACCCGGTCATCCACGGTTGCGTTGCAGATCACGTGAGTATGCCCCATCTGTACGAGCACCGATCCCTCGGGGTAACGAATATAGTCCGGCACGATCGTGACCGGGCGCAGCGTGTCGGGTGCGCGTCCGTCGATGCGGATATTTACCTGTTCACTTGTGCCCATAGTGATGGCCTTTCTTACGGTGTTGCTATGCTGACCCACCAGATCGCCACGAGAACGATGGCGGCACAAATAAAGGCCAGCGATCCATCACGGATGCGACCCAGCGGCGTGCGATCGAGATAGATACGGTAAACCCAAAACCCGACACCGGCCACGGCGGCGACCAACGCCGCCATGCGAAAATCAAAGCTGGCAAAACTGGCGTCGACGAAATATGGGCCAATGGCAAGCGCCATCAACAAGCCGATCGCCAGGGCGGTGATGCCGGTCAAAAAGGCCAACAGGCCTTGCTCGGGAAACTGGTCGCGAATGCGGGAGACGCGCTGCTCCAGATAATAGACGCCTCCGGCGATGAATGCCAGCGCGTACAAGCCCAACGTGACCGGGAAAACAATGAGCCAGTTACCTATGCCACCCATGCTGCTATCCGTTATCCAGGGCAATGACTCGCACGGCCCGAAAAGCCCGTAGGCGATCTTGCAACTCGGGATACGCCGTTTCCAGAATGCGATCGTCGCTGCCGCTTACACCCGGCAAGCGCAGTTCGATCGCAAAGTCGGCCGCCTGGCGCTTTCCTTTTTGGATCGTGCTCTGTAACGACTTGACCGCCGCCAACGCGCCATCCCACCGGGCCTGGAGTGGGTGTGCTGCATTGCCACTGCCCGTGCGGCTTTTGCCGTCTGAGAGGCGAGTCAGTCTCCAACCATAGTGCACTTTGGCATCCTCTTTCTCGGCTACCTGCACGGCGAGTGCGTATTCGGCGTCAAACGGTTCTCGGTTGAAGAAACGATACACGTCGGCAAAATGGCGGCTCGTCCGTGCCGGGGGCAGCGATTGAATCACCATGCTGCCGTAACGCTTGGTGCTCAGCCGGTTGTCGAGAATGGCGACCACCCCCCGGTCTGTTTTGGTGCGCACCAGGCGGCCAAAGCCCTGCTTGAGCGACAGGGTCATCAAGGGCAGGGTGTATTCCATAAACGCGTTGCCGCCTTGCTCGGCAATGTGCTCGGAACGCGCTTCGTGCAACGGATCGCGCGGCGAGGGAAAGGGCAGTTTGTCGATCATAACCAGGGAAAGCGCATCGCCCGGCACGTCAACACCTTCCCAAAACGACTTGGTGCCAAAGAGTACGCTGTGTGGCGTGCTTTTGAACCGGCGCAGCAGCTCTGAACGCGGCAGTTCGCCCTGGATTAACACGGGCCAGGGCAGCGTTTGGTGCAGTTTTTCCGAGACGTACTCCATCCCAGACCAACTGGTGAACAAGCAAAACGCCCGCCCACGGCTGACGTCGAGCAGGCGAGCTGTCTCGTCGGCGACGGCGTCAAAATACCGGTCCCGGTTCTGCCAGTCAAACGCTGGCAGTTGCGGCAAATAGACCACGGCCTGGTTACCATAGTCGAACACCGGATCGCCGATCAACTCGATAGCCTGTTCTGGCACGCCGCACCGCGAGCGGAACAGGTCAAAATTGCCGGCTGCGGCCAGCGTGGCCGACGTACAGATCACGGTATGCTCGCCAAAGAGATGTTTGTTCAACGCTTCGGCAGCCGAAAT
>JAFGJF010000338.1 GCA_016929205.1 Anaerolineae bacterium | reverse complement strand
CTGATGTCGCGCTACGACTTGCTGGCCCTGCCCGTCGTGGACGCCGATGGCATTCTGCTGGGCGTCGTGACCATCGATGACGTGGTCGATGTCCTCGAGCAAGAGACGACGGAAGACATCCAACGGCTGGGTGGCGCGCAGCCGTTGGAGCGGCCCTACCTGGGCGCCGGGGTCTTGACCATCGCGCGCAAGCGGATCGGCTGGCTGCTGCTGCTCTTTTTGACTGGGACCTTGACCGGCAGTGTATTACGCTACTTTGAACACGACTTGCAGTCGACAATGGCCCTGGCATTTTTCGTGCCGCTGCTCATCGGCACGGGGGTAATGCCGGTTCACAGACGATGAGTACGATCATCCGGGCCCTGGCAGTGGGAGAGCTTGAGTTGAGAGATGCGATCCGCGTGCTGGGGCACGAACTACGAATCGCTTTGCTGCTGGGGTTCGTGATGGCGAGCACGGCCTGGATACGTGCATGGACCTGGGGTTCTGGCATATCCCTGGCGACTGTCGTCGCACTGGCCATTTTCCTCATTGTCATCTGGGCCAATGTGCTCGGTTCGACGATCCATGGTTACCCTTCAGGCGGGGGAGCTTATACTGTAGCCCACGATAACCTGGGCGTCTGGCCGGGGTTGACGGCGGCCGCGGCGCTGTTGATCGACTATGTCTTGACCGTGTCGGTCAGCGTCACCGCCGGCGTCGCGGCGATCACCTCGGCTTTTCCAGCGCTGTTTCCCTTTCGGATCCATCTCGGACTGGTGGCGATCGTGCTCGTCGCCTGGGCCAATCTGCGCGGCGTGCGCGAGTCGGGCACGATGTTTGCCATCCCAACCTACAGCTTTGTGGTTGTATTGCTAGCGCTGATTGTATTTGGACTTGGGCGGTTTGTGGTTGGCAATCTGTCTCCCGCCGTCGCCCGTACCGTTCCGGACGCTACCAACGCCTTGGGTGGACTTGGTCTTTTCCTGATCTTGCGCGCCTTTGCTTCAGGATGCGCCGCCTTGACCGGCGTCGAGGCAATCAGTAATGGCATCCCGGCCTTTGAAAAGCCGGAAGCCAAGAATGCAGGCAAGACCCTCATCGCTATGGCCGCTCTCCTGGCGACGATGTTCCTGGGGATCACCCTCCTCGCCCATTTGCTGGGCATCACGCCCAGCGAAGAAGAAACCGTGATCTCGCAAATCGGCAGGCACGTGTTTGGCCAGGGCGCACCTTACCTGGGTTTGCAGATCGCGACCATGCTCATCCTGGTGCTGGCGGCTAATACCTCTTTTGCCGGTTTTCCTCGCCTGACGGCGATCCTGGCCCGCGCGCGCTATCTGCCCAACCAGTTGGCCAACCTGGGTGACCGGCTGGTCTTTAACAATGGGATCGTCGTCCTGGCTTGCCTGGCTTCGGGGCTGATCATCCTGTTCGGCGGCGAAACGCACCGGCTCATTCCCCTGTACGCCGTGGGCGTTTTTTTATCCTTTACCCTCTCGCAGGCGGGTATGGTCCGGCATTGGGCAAGAGAACACGGGCAGGGCTGGCGGTGGAAGATGGCGATCAATGGACTGGGCGCGCTGACAACGGGCATCGTGCTGTCGGTCATCGTGGCTTCTAAATTCCTCAACGGCGCCTGGATCGTGATCTTGATAATCCCATCCGTGATCTGGATGTTTCAGGCCATTCGGCGCCATTATGCGACCGTGGCCGAACAACTCTCGCTGGAAAAACTCGATCCCAAACCCCGGGAAGGACTCGTCTCGCATGCCTGGCATAAAGTCCTCGTGCCGGTCGCGAGCCTGCATCGTGGCACACTCGTGGCCCTGCACTTTGCCCGCACATTGTCCAGCGACGTCACGGCGGTCATCGTGGATACCGATCCACAGATAACGGCCCGTGTACAAGAGAAATGGGATGAATGGGGGCATGGACTGCCCCTGGTGGTACTCGAATCACCCTATCGCTCCACCGTTGGACCATTGTTGGACTACCTGGAGCAGGTCGATCGCCGCGACCCCGATCACGGCCTGGCAGTCGTTGTGCTGCCCGAGTTCGTACCCGCTCGCTGGTGGCATCACCTGCTTCATAACCAGACGGCACTTTTGATCAAGACCATTCTTTTATACCAGCGAAGAACAAGTGATCAAAATCGGATTATCATTAACGTGCCTTATCACTTGAACCGCTAAAGCATCGTGGCAGCGCAACCTGCGCGAGCGGCCCAATTTGCTTTTGGGCTCGTATATATTTGACAGGGACACTCGAGACATGAAAAATAGACATGAACACCCATTCCAGGCGATCGCAGGTGATCTGGTCGATTCGTTGAGCCGCCGGGATCGGCAGGCCGGCATTCATCTGGCACGTCTTGTCCTGGCTGACGAATCCGACGAGGAAGGCGCGTACCGGGCGCTTGCCCACGCACTGGCCGAACAACTGCGGCACTGGCCGGGCAAAATACAGACGATCCGCGAGGACGACATGGTCAAGTTGATAAAAGCCGCAGCGCGAGAGCTTTTGGACCAAAGTTGGGAAGAAT
>JAFGJF010000337.1 GCA_016929205.1 Anaerolineae bacterium | reverse complement strand
CATCGATCAATGCCTGTTTGACCAGCGCACGATCATCGCGCACCACCTTGGCATTTTGTGGGCAGATACGCACACAACTGGCGCAGGCCAGGCACAGTTCAGGTACTACATATGCTTGCCCGTCGGTCACGCGAACTGCTTTGACGGGACAAGCGCGTACGCAGCGATAGCAGTCACGGCAGCGAGCCGAGTTTGTGCTGATCACGCCGTCGATGTGTGGATTGCCGATGCGGCTCGAACTCTGGGAAACATGCGTTGCGTTCATCTTGTGTTCCTCATACTGTAACTCTGATGCGTGACATGATCTCGTCATAAAAAAATGCTTCGGCATCTTGGACGCTTACGCTGTGATAGACTTGCTCATCAATGCGGACGGACACGCCCATCGAGCATTTTTCCATGCAGAATGCGCCCATCAATTCGACCTGGTCTTGCAACCTTTCTTTTTCGATCAGCGCTTCGAAGATATCGGCAACCTTGTCCGATCCGCGCACGTAACAAGAACTACCGACACAAATGACGACTGTAACCATTTGGCAACTCCTATGCATCCTGAAATGACGTTTGCCGTGGGATATGCTCTGTAATTTTCCGCTGTGTAATCAAATGCGACAGCATCGCCAATTCAGCGGCCAAATCCTGGTTTTTGACGATCACGCTTTTTGCCACATTCAGATGCCTCGGCGCAAAATTCCAAATCACTTGCACGCCTCCCTCGATCATCAGATCGGCGACGGTTTGCGCTGCCTCGGCTGGCACAGTAATGATCCCCATTTGGATGTGCAGCCGCCGCACCAGGTCGGGCAGTTTCTCAACCGGCAATACCTCATATGCCCCTACTTGCTGGCCGATCTTGTCCGGATCGTTATCAAAGCAGGCGATGATTCTGAGTCCATAGCGGGCAAATCCAGGAAATTGTGCCAGGGCTCGCCCCAGGTTCCCCATACCAACCAGTACAGCTTCTTTGTCGTTGATCAGGCCAAGAAATGTCTCCAAAAACGCGGCCATCTCTCTGACGTTATAACCTACGCCTGGGCGGCCATGCAAATCGAGGTAGCTCAAATCCTTGCGCACTTGGGCTTCGGATACATCTGCACTTTGCGCCAGATCTGCCGATGATAGGTATTCGACAGACTCATCAAGTCCACGACTCAATCGCCGGTAGTAGAGTGGCAGCCGTTGCAGTGCCGGCCTTGGGATCCCTGGTTTTTTGACTTTTGGGTTCACCTTTTCTTGCTCTTTTTTATGGTTCGTGAAAAAAGTAACGAACTCGAATAGATTATACTCGCCTTGCTAATCTTGTCAAATCAGTGTCGGGCAGATGTGAATAGTCAAGGACAAAAACGTTGCGTCGTATGACCGTGCCATATCCGTCCGGTTCGATAATCTCAGACGTTCCTTTAGCGGTTTTTGACGGCCTGTGCGTCGTAGTGCATTTGCGCTATTCCCTCACCCAACCTCGTGGGCGGCCTCGGTTATCTATGCGTTGGCTGTGGGAACGGCACTGCTGCTGATGGCAGTCACTGACACCGAGCACCCTCCGGCAGCAGGAACAACGCTCAGCGTGGTCATGGCCGGTGGAACGTGGTGGGTTGCCGTCATCGCCATCTTGACCAGCGCTGTGCTGCTCGCCCTGTTTCACCACCTGCTGCGACCCTATCTCAAAGACCTGTGATCAATCCTCCAACAGCACCACCTGCCCGCTCGCACCGTCCACCCGCACGCGCTGACCGGTGTGCAGCCGCTGTGTCGCTTCGTGCACGCCGACCACGGCTGGCAGGCCGTACTCACGCGCGACCACTGCGCCGTGAGTCATCATCCCGCCAACTTCCATAACCAACCCACCCGCGGTCAGAAACAATGGCGTCCACGATGGATCGGTGCCGGGACAGACCAGAATTTCTCCCGGTACAAGCTGCGCCGTGCGCGGATCGAGGACGACGCGCACGACACCTTCGATCACGCCGGGAGATACTGGTTCGCCATAGACGGCTGCACCATCCCCCGTTTCTGATACGGCTGCCCTCTCGTAAAATGCCTGACCGTCACTCAACAGCAGGCGTGGAATCTGCCGCCGTCGCTTTTCCTGCGCAAAGGTCTGCCGCCGGGCCCGTACCAGGGCAACCCAGTCGCGCCGATCGCCCGCAGCCAGGGCGTCCAGCTCGTGCATGTGGAGGAAAAACACGTCATCGGGCAGAGACAGCAGACCATTGGCCGTCAGCCGCGCGCCGTCGGCCAGCAGTGCCTGGCGCATGATGCCGAAGAGACGAACCAGGGTAAACTTGGGTGCCTCGCGCAACCCGACCAGGGCGCGCATACGACGTGCTGCCCAGTGAGCCAGCCTCGCTTTGAACCAGCCGCCACGCGTGCCGCGCAGCGCCTCGGCCAGCCGGTCGATCTCGGCCTTGGCAGATTGTTTGCCACGTTCGTACACCACATCCGGAGCTAAATTGACATCCGTGATATCCAGGTAGCTGCGCAAGGTCTGCAGGATGGGCAGCGGCTCCTCGCGCCAGCGCGGTCGTCCCAGATCGATCTCGGCCAGGCCGCGCATGCCATATCGATGCATAAAAGATGCTATCGCTTCTTGTGCCACTGTAGGCAGGTAACCCTGCAAATAGTCATTGGCCAGTGCCGCCGCCTCTCGTGCCTGGAAATAGGTCAGCGAGGCAGGATCGGCGCGAATCACCTGGGCTGCCTGCCAGAGGGCAAAATCCATCTCGGTGGTGACATTGTACGGCACGCCGCGCATCATCACCCGCGTGTCAACCTGTTGGGGTATATCTGTGTCCCCTTCCAGCACCGTGGCGGCAAGGTGGGTCAGCAGGTTGTAGGTTGCCATCCCGATGCCAAAACGGGGCACAAACTGGGGAATCACAAAATCGAACGCCCGGTCAGCCATTTGGCGGATCGCTGCCAGCCGCTCGGGCAAGCTGGCCAACTGTGAGAAACGGGATTCAAAATCGGTGAGCATCGTCTCGAGTTGCTGCAACAGGCGACGGCGCTCGGCGTCGGGCCTGAGCAGTGTGCGCAGCGCGCGCCCGATCATCGGCAGCAGCACCCGCAGCACGCGCAAGATCGTTCGTATACGCAGTGAGCCGGGTGGAGGGAAACGTTCCTGGGCAATCAATGTTTCAAGCGCCTGGGCGGCGCTTGGGTCGACATAAGGCAACGCGGCCAAAGCCAGCCGCCGTCCAGCACGGTTGCCCAACAGCCCGGTCACGTTGATCCATAACCGTTCACCCGCTTCCCACAGCAGCGACTGCGTTTCTAATGTGACGTGAGCGCCGAACAGCTTGCCCGCGCCGATCAGGGTCGCGCCAATCGCGTCGCGCCCGAACGGCGTCATCGGATCGAGCATGCCCTGCACCGAGCCAAAAGAAAACATCACCCGCGGCGGTGCGGATAAAGAGCATCCGTTGGCAGGCATGCCTTCCGGCAGAGGAAAAAGAGTGGTGATCGGCCGCGATTGCAACAGGTACAGTCGCCCGTCCACGCCCGCCCACTCGATGTCCTGCGGCATACCAAACACGGCCTCGACGCGGCGGCCTAATTGCGCCAACTCGCGGATTGCCACATCGGAGAGCGCCTGCTGCGCGGCGGCATCGTTGTGGACAGAGACCGTACCGCCACCCTCTCGTCCGTGGATGACCAACGCTTTGGCCCCCAGCGTTTTGGCCAGGATGTGCCCGTTGGTGTCGACCACGTAATGGTCTGGCTCGACTTGACCGGAGACCAACGCCTCACCCAGACCCAGCGTGGCGTCGATCACCACTTCGCTGCGCTTGCCCGTGAGCGGGTTGGCGGTGAACAGCACGCCTGAAGTTTCGCTGGACACCATCTCTTGCACCACCACCGCCAATGATACGGCGGCGTGGTCGATGTCGTTGCGTGTCCGGTAACCGATCGCGCGCGCCGTCCACAAGCTGCTCCAACAATCGACAACGGCTTTTTGCAGCGCAGCTTCGCCAACGACGTTGAGTATGGTGTCTTGCTGACCGGCAAAGGAAAAGCCGGGCAGGTCTTCGGCGGTGGCGGAAGAGCGTACGGCAACCGCAGCCGGCGGCTTGAGCGAACCGTCTTGCGGTTCGCCGGCGACGGGTGGATATCCCAAATCGGCGTAAGCATCATGCAGTGCGGCGATCAGGCTGGCGGATAAAGCGTGGTCCCGAAACCAGGCGCGAATCGTCTGCGAGGCGGCTTGCAGCGCCTCAGGATCGTCGGAAGGGATATCCTGTACCACGCCTAGAATCAACTTGGACAGGCCGTGATCGCGCACAAAGGACTCGTAGGCATCGGTGGTGAGGATAAACCCCGGCGGCACAGGAAAGCCGGCCTGTACCAGGCGAGTCAGGTTCATCCCTTTTCCTCCGACAAGGGGTAGGGGGGCATGTTGAGCATAAAGAGGCAGGATCAATGGCATCGGTGAATCTCCTTTAGGGGCGTCCACGATAAAACCAAATTTGAGCATACTGCTTTGACAAAGTCACATTGCCAAACTTCGTCCAATTGTGCCTGAGCCAGCCGGTAATCCAACTGCGCCTGCGTCAGTTTTTTGGCCCACGCATCACGGATCGCCTGATTTTCCCAGGGACGATCGAGCGCTTTGTTGTATTCGTCCTGGGTATCGTCCAGGGCAATCTGGGCCCGTTCCAACCCGACCTGGGTAACGGTACTCTCGGACACGAGATCAAGAACATGGGCTTGGGCCAGGCTCGCCTCGATCTGTTCGACGCGCGTCTGGGCAGCGGACAATTGCGCCTTGGCGCCGTCCAGTTCGGCTTGAGCAGCCTTTACCAGTGCTTCCGCATTCGTTTTCGCCACCTTTGCTGCCGCTGTTGTGGTCAGTGTGTACATCAGCAGCGTCAGCGATATTGAACCCGGGCGAACCTCCGCTCGATGGCGTGTTGGAATCGTATGGCGGGATACCCCAAGATGACGGCAATCCCCGCCTGGGCCTTGGCGAGAAGGCCATACCTGGCTCGCAGCTTTTTGTGGTATTGCAGAATTTGCCCGGGAAACCCAAGCATGCAGCTTCCCAGTCCCAGAGCTTCCCCGGCCAACATAGCATAGGTTGCCGCAATAAAGGGATCCGCCGGGTCCGCATAGGGAGAAGCACAGAAATAAAAGGAGAGTGGCGCGTCGTAAAAGAACCAGTCGATGCCTGCCTCATCCTTTTCTACGTACGCATCGACGGCTGGGACGACAAAATTGTGGTACAATTCATAGGCTTCTTGGCCGATAAAAGGCCGCAACAATCCCAGTACAAAGGGGGAGAACATCCACTTGGCAGATCGCATCGCGTCCAACAAATCATTACGAAACGCCTGGACCTTGTCTCTCCCTGCCAAAACCAGAACGTGCACCTCAGAGGGGGGAATCCCCATCGGGGCAGTGGATGCGGCGGCGACGATCTTGTCGATGATCTCGCGTTCTACCTCTCTGTCCTGAAAATTCCTCATACTGCGTCTGGCAGACATCAGCCTCGTAAGTTGCTCGTAGGTCGCACGGGTTTCTCGTGGTGGCATGTCCAGCAGATCATTCCGAGATAGATCCCGGCCAGTGACGGTGATACATCCGTGGGGGCAGACGGCCATGCAGTGCCCGCAGCCAATACAGCCCAAGTAGCGAGTCTGATCGACGCACACATGTCCATTCTCTATGTAGAGCGGCGCGCCTTTACAGACCTTGACGCATAGCCCACAGTTCGTACACACCTGCTCGTCAATGCGAACAGTTGCCGTTCCCCCGGTACGTCCAAAGTTCAATGCCATAGTTGTCCTCCAGTTGCCTACACGTCCCGAGTTGCCCGGCTGCCCATCAGATTCAGTTTGAATTTCCTGATCATTTCGGGCAGAACCACTTCGCCTTTGGGACCGTGAAGGCTGAGCGCGTCGACAGGACACTGGACGATGCACGCCCCGCACTGTACGCAGCGTGCCGCACCCGGCATCGTTTCTATGTGCTGTTGGTGGTCGATCTGGAAACAGTTGCGTGGGCAAACGCGTTCACATATGCCGCACGCGATGCATTTCTCCCGATCCAATGAGACTTGGAACAGCCGGTCGGGGTGCAGACCGCTCTTGAGCACCGGCGTGCTACCGCTCAGGTCAATGCTGACGACGAGCACCACCACCAGCGTGATCAGTCCCCAGTGCAGCACATCTCCCCAGCCAAAGCTGTTGAGGCGCAGCGCCAGGACAGCCAAAACCAACAGACACAGTCCCCACAAAATGAGCTGAATGCCGCCGCGTCCAAAATCGAATGCGGCTGACCTCACCCGTTCGCGTTTGACGTTGAGCCAACGCGCGTATAACGGAAAGGCAATAAAGACAAGCAGCGAGATGCCCCACACCAGGAGCACGAGCGGCAGGATCGCCGTGCGCCAGAAAACAAGCAGGACCAGCGCGGCGATAACCGAGATCGGAAAGGCCCAGGCCACAGACATCTCGATGCGGTCAGACAACGGAAAACGAACCTGCCGCATCTCGGCCGTTTTCTGCTGCTGGTCGGCGAGAAACGCAGGGATGTCTTGGGCGTACACTGGCCCCCAGATTGTCTGCCATCCCGTTTTTTCGCGCACAATCCGCGTCTCAATGCCGGCAGCGGCGAGTTGCGGCAAGATCACCTCGCGTTGATCGACCAGGTCTTCGATGCCGCTGGTCTTGAGCGCCGAAATCACATCGTGATCGGTGAACAGCCCGCCCGCAGCCGCACACCAGACGTTGACCCCCCGGCTGTTGGCAACGAGCAGGTAGCAGTCCAGGCCACGCAGTGCACGTTTGACCCGCTCGACCGTGAGGTGATAATTGCAGGTCAGAAACACCGGTGCGTCGCGACCCGGCCGACCGATGCGGATCACACCTGTTTTGCATGATAGTGGCAGCATCCGCAACAACGTTTCGGCCACATTGATGAGTATATATGTCAATTTCTGCATAGCGCCTCCTCACAAACGATGCTGCTTTGATGTCACAACCCAAACCCGGCGGATACCTGAATCCACGGCCTTTTCCGCGACTTGGTGGTCGCTCGTTCAATCTGATGGTTCAATATGCGGGACAAGTCGGGTTGTTCCTTGATCAACCGCAGCAATAAGACACTCACGGTAGCCCATTCTTCCGAAATCTGGCTGCCGTAGGCGGGTTTCAGCACCCTTTAATTTGGTTTGATGGCGATCAATTCGACAAAATCCTTCAGCGCGCTCAAGTGGATCGATTCGACAGTGAATCCCGCTGCTCGCACCTGTTCCGGCAGGTCCCGAATGGCACGTGTAGTGGTCTGGGTGAGCATATAGGTTATGATGATGAGCGGCAGCCGGATCAGCCAGTGAAGCAGCCACCTGAAAAGTGACCGTGGCATCACTTCGTCGGCGAGGAGCAGTAGGCCACCCGGCTTGAGGACGCGATGCGCTTCATCGAGGGCGTAGCTGCGCTCGCCTCCAGTCAGCTCGGAAAAACAGAGCCCGCTCGTCACTACATCGTAACTTGCGGGAGTTTCAATGTTTAGTTCTGCCACGCCCATCTCGCACAATTCGACAGCGCCAGCCAGATCGGCCGCCTCTACCCGTTGCCTGGCGATCTCTAGCATCTGGGCATTGACGTCGATCCCTTTGACCGTCGCGCCTTTTTGCGCCGCGCGCAGAGACAGCGCCCCGGTACCGCAGCCGATATCGAGCACGCGCTGTCCCGGTGCGATGTGTGCCGCAAGCCGGTCGTAGGCCCGGTCGACGCGCCCCAGGGTCAGCATACGGATGCCCCGATCGTAGCGATCGGGGGCCGACTCGAGCACCTTCATCAGCACGTAAGTCATTTGACACGCCTTGGATCTCTGCGCCGCGCCAGGTTGGAGCCAGGCCAGAGGGTGGGGGTCCGCGCCCTGTAATCCAGGTAGCGTTGTCCGAACCGCTTTGTCAAATCGCTTTCTTCGATCGGGATAAGCCTGGCGAAGCCAAGGTAGGTCACCAGCGGCGTCAGCAACAAAAGCCACGAGGCATAGAGTAATGCGATGCCCGGAATCAGAAAAAACATCCATATCGCATAAATGGGATTGCGTACCAACGAAAACAACCCATTCGTAACGAGATTCCCCTGGTTGAATCCTACAGTAAAGGTAAAAGCTGCCCAACTCAGCAGGGGAATGCCGACCAGTAACAAGATGCCTCCTGCTGCGTCTTGTTGCAAAAAGAAAACGATCTGTCTGATCAGGCAGATCGTGGGTCAGTGCCGGTGAACTACACCGCCATATCCGGATAGAGTCGGGTATGAAGCGCTGGCTCTTCTGCCTTGGTCAGGTTGTCTTGCTGTGGTCAGACACCGACAAGCGCTTGTGTGCCCGGATTGGACACGACAAGATTATATGCCTGTGCCAGACAGATGTCAATATTGGACCAGTCAGCAAAATCGATTCCTACGATCGAGCCACCAGGATTGCACTGGATCGAAGCCCCAATCGATACGCCGTCTGATCGTCAAGCGGGATCTCTTCTCCGGCCTCAAGCAGATCCCGGGGTGCCGAGCATAACGTGTCCGCAGCCAGGTACCAGCGCTTGCCATTTGGCGGGGGCGGTAGGACGAATACGACCTCGGTCGAGTGTAACGCCCAGTTTCCTCAAGTAAGGAATCTTTTCGACCATACCCAGATAGGTTCCCGGACAAGTCACACCCGAGCTAGGATGGATAGTGAAGCCACGGACGTGGGTCTCGTAAATTACCGTTTTCGACCAGGGATGTCTGGGCGGTGCGATCTCTTCCCAAGCAAAGTGCTCGCGAATAAAAACACACTTGGGCATCGTCCCGGCATCGTCCAGCGCGGAACGCGCAAGATCTCGTCGTGGCGACGATGGATCGTATCCCCGCGCCGGTCCAAAATCCCAGTTGGCGAGATAGGTAATCGCCGTGGCAAAAGGATCCAGAACAAGTTTTTTTGCGTTGAAACGGTGTCCTTTCTCAGGACAATAAGGTCCATCGACACGATACGCATAGAGTTGACCAGGGCGCACACCTCGAACCCAGACGTGCCACATATCACCCGTGCGGTGGCGTGCAGCGCTCAACTCGATTACCCTGGAAGGTGTCCCATCCTCGGGGCGATCAAAGAACTCGAGCCAGACATTCGTGGCATGTCGGCTAAAGAGCGCAAAGTTGACGCCATTTCCTTGTTGGTGGGCTCCTGGAGGTAAGGGTATCCCAGCCCTTATCTCGCTGTTTTCAGAGACCTTGTGTACATATTCGGACAATATGCGCTCGGCCAACACGGCACCTCGATTAGAACCATCCAAACAGCACTGGGAGTGCATACTTGGAAATGATCGGCGCGAAAACCGTGGCAATCAGTGACATCACCGTGATCAGGGTATTGATAGATGGCCCGGCTGTATCTTTAAAGGGATCGCCCACCGTATCGCCGATCACTGCCGCTTTGTGCTCGTCGGAACCGGGGCCACCCAGCGCACCATCTTCGATGTACTTTTTCGCATTGTCCCACAGGCCGCCCGAGTTGGCCATAAAAAGCGCAAAGATCAGGCCGACAAAGATGCTGCCGCCCAGGAATCCACCCAACGCCTTGGGTCCCAACACAAAACCCACGAACAACGGCGACAGAAAGGCCAAAAGTCCTGGGTTAACCAGTTCCCACAATGCGCCTTGTGCAGCGATGCGCACACAGCTTGCGTAGTCGGGATCGGCAGTACCTGCCAACAAGCCAGGGATCTCTCGCACCTGGCGACGGATCTCTTCGATCATCTTGAACGCGTTTTTGCCCACTGATAGGATGGTCATTGCCGCAAAGACGGGAGGCATCATTCCCCCCAAAAAGATGCCGACGATCACAATAGGATCCAACAGATCAAGGCCCGTCAGGTCAACCGTCTCTGCATACGCGGCAAAGAGAGCCAGTACAGTCAAACCAGCCGCACCAATGGCAAACCCTTTAGTGATCGCCTTGGCCGTATTGCCGGCAGCATCCATCTGTGCGCAAACGTGAATGACCTCGTGGCTCATTCCCGACATTTCAGCCACACCTTGTGCGTTGTCCACGATCGGCCCATATGCATCGGAAGAAACGATCATGCCGGTGACAGAAAGCATGCCTACCGCAGAGATCGAAATGCCATACAAACCAGACATCCCCATCCCTTCGGACACAAAGTAAGAGATCATAATGGCCGTGGCAATACCGACGATCGGGGGAACGATGCTCAGCAGACCGTAAGAGAACCCGGTCAGGATATTGATCGCCGCCCCGGTTCGCGAGGCTTCGGCGGTGCGCTGGACGGCTTGCCGGTCGATCGACGTGTAATAGTCGGTGGTCATACCGATCACAATACCTGCGATCAACCCGGCAAGGGTGGCCCAAAACGCAGCCAAGTTGACGTCAAGCAAAAGCACGACGCCAAATGAAAGCAATGCAAACGCGATGCAGGTCGCGTACGTTCCGATATTCAAGGCCCTGGTAGGGTTGCGACCCTCGCTCCTCCGCACAAAGAACATACCGACGATTGAAGCAAGAATACCTGCGGCGGCAAAGACAATAGGCAGGGTTACATATCCGATCCCATAAACCTCCGGGATTTCGTTTTGCAGCGCAGCACCCAAGATGATCACCGCGACCATACTGGCGACATATGAGTCAAAGATATCCCCGCCCATACCGGCCACATCGCCCACATTGTCACCTACGAGGTCGGCGACTACGGCGGGGTTACGGGGATCGTCCTCAGGCAGCGTCAGCTCTACTTTGCCTACCAGGTCTGCGCCAATGTCGGCCGTTTTGGTGTAAATGCCGCCGCCCGCCTTGGCCAGCAAAGCCAGGGAACTGGCGCCAAAGCTAAAGCCAAGCACAATATGAGGATCGCGAAAGATCATAAAAGTCACGCTCATGCCCAACGCAGCCAGTCCTACCACAGCCATGCCCATTACGCCGCCTGCGCTGAAGGCGAGCGGAAACGCCTTGGTCAACCCCTGCTCGGCGGCAGTTGCCGACTTGACGTTGGCCATGAGCGCGACCTGCATGCCAAAGTATCCAGCCAAGGCAGAACACAGCGCACCGAGAATATAGGCCACAGCCATCCAGATGCCAAACAAGAGGATCAAAACGAGCGACAAGACGGTGGCGACCACAACCAGTGCAATGTACAGCGTCTTGAGATAGGCGTTTGCACCCACGGTAATCGCCCGCGACACTTTGGCAGCACTCTCGCTGCCGGTTGGTGACCTGTATACCTGATAGAACAAGAATCCGCCAAAAAGGATCGAGATGACGGCGGCAATTGGTGCTAGGAACACCCAGTCCATAGTTTCTGCATCCTTTCATCAAAAT
This sequence comes from Anaerolineae bacterium, assembly GCA_016929205.1. Next base: position 3,724 of record JAFGJF010000337.1, on the reverse strand, counting down.
CATCAATGATTATGCTTGGGACAAAACTACTCGACCAACGATTATCGCTGCGAAACGATTCCTGGTGAAACCAATGCCGGTTTGCGATCCGCAAGCCCGCCGGAAACGGCAGCCAATACCTCGTCTGGATCATTGAGGGGTTGAGGAACATATCCCGAGATTTCACAGTTCCAGGCTTCGATCGCCGCTTCCAGGGATAGGTGATCACCCATCACGATCTCCACAACATTGTGATCGGCCTCTCGGATATCTCGGATCAACTCTGGTCCATCCATATCTGGCACCGGGATCTCGGCTAATACCAGGTCGAACCGTTCTTGTTCGATCTTGCTCAACGCCTCAGTTCCACTGGCAGCTCGATCGACCGCATACCCTTCGCCTTCCAAGAGATAGCGCAGTTCATCGCCTTCTATCTCTTGGCCATCTATGACCAGAATGTGGGCTCTTTTGTCCATATTTACAGGATCCTCTAGTTCCTCAATCTGTCTTGCCCTCGTCCTCCAGCCTGGCGAGCGATTCGCCAGCATAATTAACGAACGGTTGAAGCAAATGAGTAAATTCCATCGGAAAGATAAACTTGGTCGCCGGGCCATTGCCCAGTGCTTTCAGCGCGTCCAGGTACTGCAGGCTCATTGTCTTGGCATCGATTCCCTTGGCTGCGCCAAAGATCTTTTCCAAAGCCGACGAATAGCCTTCTGCCGCGAGAATGCGTGACTGCCTATCGCCTTCTGCACGGAGGATCGTGGATTGTTTATCACCCTCAGCACGGAGGATCGCGGACTGCTTGTCGCCCTCGGCTACGGTAATGGTAGCCTGTTTCTTTCCTTCTGCTTCGGTTACCACTGCGCGGCGCGTTCGTTCTGCCGACATCTGCCGTGTCATTGCCGACTGAACTTCGTTGGGGGGGACGATCTCTCGAATCTCTACGGCGGTCACTTTGTTTCCCCATCGCTCAGTCACCTCATCCAGCTTGGTGCGCAGCACCGTGTTGATGTGTTCCCGCTGTGCGAGCATGTCGTCTTCTGAATGGTTTCCTCCCGCGCGACGGCGCTCCACAACTCGCCCTTCACCTGCACCTGGCCCCTAGGAGCGAGGTCAGATACAGCAGTACCGGTGGCACCGACTAGTGTTTTCGGCCCGGTCATCGCCGGAACCTTGCGTGTGCGCACCGCAGCGCCCAGGACAAACACCAAGAGTACAGCCATGATGCCAGCCAGGGCCAACACCACTGGCAGCGACACCCGGACGGGCGGCAATATTGGCGAGGGGAGCGTCATCGGCGTAAAAAGCAGCAGTGCGCCCAGCACAAAGATCACGAGTTCACCTACAGTCAGAACCACGCTGTTCACCTTGATATCAATGATGAACAGAATCACCGAGATAAAGATCAAGATCACGCCGCCCCAGTTCACGGGCAGATTGCCCAGAGCGACAAAAGCCAGAACCAAGCAGATCCCGCCGACGATGGCCGGGACCATAGCCCCAGGGTGATAAATCTCGACCGAGATGGCGAGCAAGCCGATGGACAGCAAGACGAGGGCAATGTTCGGGTTGACAAGTGTGTGAAAGAACTGTTCCAGCAAGGTCATATCGATATCGGCCAGGCCCGCGCACCGGGTGTGCAAAATGATCTCGCCTGTTGTTGTTTGGACCGTCATGCCATCCATCTTGTTCAAAAGATCGTCCGGATCGTCGGCGATCAGATCGATCACCTTCTGATCGAGCGCTTCCTGTGCGGTGGCAGCGATGCTTTCTTTTACAGCTCGTACTGCCCAGTCGGCGTTACGCCCGCGCTGTTCTGCGATGCTCTGAATCATCGAAGCCGCAAAGTTGGTCGCTTTGGTGCGTGCATCGGCCGGGATATCCTGCCCGCTCACATCGACCGGGTGCGCCGCGCCGACCGTCGTACCCGGGGCCATAGCCGCGATGTGTGCAGCCATCAAGATAAATGTTCCTGCCGACCCCGCCCCCGCTCCTGTTGGATAGACAAACACGACGATGGGCACGCGCGCGTTTAACATACGCGTCGTGATGTTCTGCATCGCCTCGAGCGTGCCGCCAGGCGTGTTGAGCACCATGATCAGCGCCTCTGCTCCATCACGCTCGGCGGTGCCGATGCCACGGTGGACATAGCTATCTGCCCACGCGTCGATCGTACCGTCCACCGTGAGCACATCCACCTGCCCTCCCTGCTGGGCGTAGACTATTACCGGCAGAGCGCATATCAGGAGCGCTACCACGGCTGCAGACGTCTTTCTCATCAACGGGAACGATTTCTTCATATCGCATCCCCCATCTAGATATTCTTTCACCTCGATCCTATGAAAGCCCTCGAATGTATACTCTGGACTATCAGTGGTTTAGCCTATCGAGATGATCATGTAGGTCAGGAACACACCCAGGACAAAGGCAGCGAGTACCAGCAGACTTGTGAGCACTTCATCGCCTGCCCCGATCAGAGTTTCTCCTGCTTTATGACTCTGTATGCGCAGGAATCCCCAGGCCAATAGGCCAAACAACAATCCCACCAGAATCGCGAGCAGCACAGGTATCGCCTGCATAAGTCACCTGACTCACTTTCGGATATGAGCATCAAGGAGATTCGAGACATCTACAGATTAGCACAAAAGCACCCCGTTGTCCTTAAGGGAAGTTGAGGGCAACCTTAAGACAACCTTAAGGTCAGAAAACACAGATAGTCCTCTGCAAGAGCGCACTTGCTTCTTTTGTATGTTTCGCCCCCAGCCGTATGCGCTGCTGTGCAAAGAAACCTTGATCAAGGGTGCCTCCTGGCGAGTAGGGCTGCGTAGAGGTCTCTGTTTACGAGCAAAAGGTGATGCTGGTTGTGGTGTGATGTTCGACAGGGTAAAATGAGAGGTGTGACCTACTGATCCGGACGAAACTTTCTAAACTTTTGAATGCCCCTCATGAGGGACTAAAAGTCGTTTAGTTTTATATGTCGGGATCAGTAGATAGAAGGGCACGTATGATGAGGAACTGGGATTGTTTGGATCAACGTCGCGAGGTCAATCTGTACTTTCAGAGAAAGGAAGAAACATGGTAAAGCGGCTTCCCAGACCTGGCGCGCTGTCTACATCCAGTCGACCGCCGTGGGCAATGACCACATCGCGGGCGATGCTCAGGCCCAGCCCCATCCCTTGTGGAAAACGGCGGCCCATCTGGCTGCGGTAGAAAGGCTCAAAGATCCGTTCTTGTTCTTCTGCTGCGATGCCGGGTCCCGTGTCGCCAACCCGGATCCAGGCCATTCCATCTTTTACGCCAGCGTCGACCGTCACGAGCCCGCCGGCAGAAGTATACTTGATCGCGTTATTGAGCAAATCACCGAGAGCCTGGCCCAGCCGGTCAGGGTCTGCCTTGAAAACAGGCAGAGCGGGGGGGATGGTGGTTTGCCATTGCAGGCCCTTATCCCGGGTAGCTTCTCTCCAAGGGCCCAGGGTGTGGGCCAGCCATGTGCCCAGGGCAATCGTTCGGCGATCCAACTCAAGCGAGCCTAGCACCTGGTCGTGGAGACCGGCCAGGTCATCCAGCAAACGGCGCAGACGATCGATCTCGTCTTCTATGCCGGTCAGCAGTTCCTGCCGCAATTCCTCGTCTTTATCTGCTCCGCCCAAGAGCGCCTGGATTGCGGAACGCAGGGCACCGAGAGGGCTGTTATAGGCCACAATGTTTGATCGAAATGGAGCAGATCCTGGACAAATAGGAT
>JAFGJF010000040.1 GCA_016929205.1 Anaerolineae bacterium | reverse complement strand
AGCGCCGGCGGCCATCGTAGCTGCGGTGCGCGCGGCAGCACAGGGAAACGAGTGGTTCAGCCCCGATGTTGCGCGCAAGATTGTGGCCTGGCAGCGTGGTGAACTGCCCGGCGGCCTGACCGAGCGAGAGTTGGAAGTATTGCGCCTGGTGGTGGAAGGGTTGAGTAACAAAGAGATTGCCCGGCAGCTTTGCATTACCGTACGCACAGCCAGCTTTCACGTTGGCAATATTCTGCAAAAATTGGACGCGGCTTCCCGCGTCGAGGCGGCGGTGTGGGCCAAGGAGCAGGGCATTGTGCCCTGATGAAAAAAACAAGGGGCTCTGGCAGAGGTGATGCCAGGGCCTTTTTTCTTGCCACACCCGGATCAGGCCGGGCTTTGAGACTGTCAACCTTGACAGGTTACAGGGCGGCTCTCGTGTGATACAATACAAGAGCCACATGGTCAGCGACCCTGGCAAAAGTGGTGAGTGATTTCGTCAAGACTTGTTCCTCAGTTTGGTATTCTGGAGGTAAATCATGACCAACCCTGTGAATCAACTCGAACCGGCACCTGCATCCGGACAGCCATTTGCCCGGCGGCTGCAACGTTTGTATCGTTTGAGTATCGTCTTGTTGGCCGTCTTTGTCGTCCTGTCGGCCTTGTTTTTTGTTGGGCGGGCAGCAATATACAAGATCCACGCGTACGAGCGTGGCTTGCATCTGCGAGGTGGCAGGTTTGTCCGCGTGGAAGAACCGGGCTGGCACATCCAGATCCCGCTGGTGGATACGGTGATCATTGTCAAGGTCAGCGAGCGGCTTGGTTACGTGGAACAGATCCCGGCAATGACCTCGGATGACGTAACGATGAATGTCTCGCTGCAATACACCTACCGGGTGACCGACCCGGAGCGTTTTGTCCTCGACGTCGCCGACCCGGAGCGCATCGTCTTTGAATTCGTGCAGGGCAAGCTGCGCGACGTGGTCAACACCAAGCCGATGACCGAAGTGATGCACAGTCGCGCTGCACTAAACAGCGAAGTGATGTCCGCACTGGAAGAAAAAGAAGAACAGTATGGCGTACGCTTTATGACGGTGCAGATCCAGAGTGCTTCCCCTCCGCCTGAAGTGGTCACCGCGATCAAGGATCGGATGGTTGCCGTGCAGCGGCAGGAGCAGTCCCTGGCCGAGGCCATGCAAAAAAAGACGCTGGCTGATGCCGACTTTTATAGCGCGCAAAAAGAGGCCGATGCTGTGGCCTATCGCATCACGCAGACGGCAGAAGCCGAGGCGTTGCGCATCGCCCTTGCCGCCGAAGCGCAGCAAAAGGCCGTGCGCACACTGCTCACCGCGATGGAAGGTAAGGGAGACCTGGCGAAAAAAGTCATCGACTATCTGATCGCCCAAGAGCTCAAGGAAAACAGCAAGTGGATTATCACCGGCGGCGACAGTTTGCCCATCCTCGACCTGAACACCGCATCCGGTGAGTAGCCGGGCATAGGTGTTGTATGTGGACAACGTGGAAGGGAAAAGCGATGAAACGATCGATTGTGTTCGCGCTCCTGGCCTTGATCGCCCTGACCGGCTGGTGTAGCATTCCACAGGAGGAGAAACGCGGGCAGGTCGAGCACGCGTCGCTCGACAGCATCCAGATCTTTGCTTATCGTGATTGGCAGAGTACGGGCCTGCGCGTCCAGGAGAACGACTCACTCACCATCGAGGCCCAGGGGGCTTGGCTGTACACGCCGGGTGAACTTCACGGGCCGCAAGGGCACCGCCGCTATGTCTCTCCTGCCTTTTACCCGCTGCCGGGTGTGCCGGGTGGAGCCCTGATCGGCCGCATTGGCGAGGGGGGAGAGTTGTTTTACGTGGGCGAACGCCTGCGTTGGCGGGCGGAGCGCGATGGGTTCTTGTATCTGCGCATCGACGATGACATTTTGAGCGATAACGAGGGATACGTTACGGTGGACGTCCAGGTCAGTCCCGCGGAAGAGTGATTGGAGGTTTTCTTTGGATCATCTCAAGGTGAAAAAAACGATTCTAAACTGGCTGGCAATCTGCCTGTTCCTGGTGACCATAGCCTGCACACCCAGATCTCCAGATACCCAAGAATATGCCTCGTTCGATTCATTTATCGAGGCCCTGGAGGATGCTGCCAGCAGTGGAAAACGGCGCCAGGCCAATGCCTTTTGGACTGCACTCGTTGACAACGAACAGGTTCCCTTTATTCTGGGGGATCGGGTCGCTTTTCTCTACCGGGGAAAAGCGAAATCGGTCAATTGGGTGGGCGATTTTACAGAGTGGCAAGCCGGGCCGGCACTGCAAGGACGGCGGGTCGGCCAAAGCGACCTCTGGGTGACCTATGAGACGTTCCCCACCGACGCGCGCCTCGAATACCGCATTGTCGTCAATGACCGGGAAGGGATCCCGGATCCGGCTAACCCTTTGCAGCAGTGGGGTGGATTCGGCCCAAATTCCGTGGTCGCGATGCCCGACTATGTCTTTCCGCAAGAACCCACCCCCCACGATAACGTGCCCTCTGGCAACTTGAGATCGCCAATCGAGATCGACAGTCTGCATCTCGGTTACAAGATCCAATATAGTGTTTATACACCGGTGGGATATGAAACGCTCGTCGATTTGCCGGCTATCTATGTGACCGACGCGCACGAGTACACCGATTCGCGCATGGGCAGCATGCCGACCATACTCGACAACCTGATCGCCGATGGCACGATCGAGCCGGTGATCGCCATCTTTGTCGACCCGCGAGACCCTCAAACCGGCACCAATCGCCGCCAGGACGAGTTCCTGGGCAACCCGTCCTACGCCGCTTTCATCGCTCAAGAGCTGGTTCCGTCGATCGACCGCACGTACAAAACCGATTCCTCGCCCGACAGGCGCGCCATCCTGGGTGTTTCCTACGGAGGCGTCAACGCCGCCTACTGTGGGCTGACCCACCCCGGCGTCTTTCACCTGGTGGCGATGCAATCCCCGGCCTTTGTCGATGACACGATCTATGAAGGCTATCAATCCACAAAAAGGCTGCCACTCAAGATCTTTGTAAGCACAGGCTATCCCTGGGATTTTGACGCCCGCACAATCAAGGGCGTATTGGAGGCCAAGGGCTACGATCTTTTATACCTGGAGGTGCCGGAAGGGCATTCCTGGGGACAGTGGCGAGGCCAGATCGACGATCTGCTCGTTTATTTTTTCGGTTTTGGCGACTGAAAGCCAGATCGTACATGGTGTATTGCTGGCACGTCATTTGCCCCGTGAGAGCTTGAAGCCGTGCCGTGTAAACACACCTTCTTTGTTGGGGTGTTGTTTGTTTTCCCTGCCCACAGGCGCTGCATTTCGGCGCTCGTCTCAAGTAGTTCCTCGATCTTACCTTGGGCGATGATCCGTCCATCCTGCAAGACGAGGATCTGCTCTGCCCGTTCGAGCACGGCGTGACGGTGTGAGACAACCAGGCAGGTCGCCGATTGGCTGAATACCCGCTGCCAGAGGAGCTGCTCTGTCTCTACATCCAGCGCGCTGGACAGATCGTCCATCACCAGCAGCTCGGGCTGGCGGACAAACATACGCGCCGCCGCCGTGCGCTGCACCTGTCCGCCCGAGAGCCTGGTCCCTTTGACCCCGATCAACGTGTCCAGGCCATCAGGAAACCCTGCCAGGTCGCGGTCGAGCACGGCACGATGGACGGCCTCGGAGAGCAGATCATCCCGGTCGGGCAACCCCAGGAGGATGTTCTCGCGCAGCGTATCCGAGAGCAGCATCGGAACCTGCGGGGTGTAGGCCACGCGCGGCGGCACGAGAAAACGAGCCACATCCTCTACCTTGGTCCCATTCCAACGCACCTGGCCCGCCTGGGGCGTAAGCAGGCCGAGCAGCGCGCGCAAGAGCGTGGTCTTGCCGGCACCAATCCGGCCGACGATGACCGTCAGGCTGTTCCGTTCGAGGGTAAAAGAGATGTCTTTGATGCCGCGTTCGGAGTCGAGATGGCACAGCGTCAGGCCTCGCACCTCCAGTCTTTCCAGGCGATCGTTGTTATGTTTGATCAACGGGGGCAGTTCTGGCAGAGGGCCTCGGATAGGTATCGGATGATGTTCCAGCAGCCGGTGCGGCGGGGCGCCTTGCATCAAGTCGACCGCCCGCCTGAGCGACACACCCGACTGTTGGTAGGTACTCACCAGGTAACCCAAAAACCCGGTCATGTCGGTGACCTGGAGCAGGTAGGTGCTGTAAAGCGCGAAATCACCGACGGAAAACGCGCCGTTTCTGATCTTGGAGGCGGCAATGAGCAGCGTTAGCCCGGCGCCGAGGTTGGCGACATTGGTAAAGATAGTGTCCAGTGACAGCCCCAGCAAGCGGTCGCGCAGCACGGCTCGCTGCCGCCCTTTTCCGAGGCGACTTACCTGCTGCACCATGCTTACTTCTGCGCTGGCGACCTGCACGGCCTGTATGGACGCAAACAGATCGCCCATCGCACCGGTCAGGCGTGCCGTCGCCGCGCGGCTGCATTCGCGCACGTACGTCAGCCGCGTGCGCACGGCGTGGGTGAGAACGAGAACCAGGACGATGGGCACAAATACCAGCAGGGCTACCCATACGTCAACCAGCATCAAGATGACCATGCCGCCCCCGGCAAAAATCAGATAGCCGATGGCGTCAAAGAACCACCCGGGCATGATCTGCAGCCCGTCCACGTCATCGCGCAGTGTGGAAAGCGTCTTACCCGTGCTGCCCGGCACCGGCCTGGCACCGGGACGCTCCAGGATGCGCACCAGCAGGTTGCGCTGCAGCAGTCCACGCAGGCTGGAACTGGACAAGACGCCGGCCAGGATGTCGCCGTACACGAATGAAATGCGTGCTGCTGTCGAGGCAACAACGAGGGCCAAGACACTGCCCAGGGTCAGGCCGGCCGGGGCGTCGCCGGCCAGCACGTCGAAAAACGCCTTGGCCAACAGCCCGGGCACGAGCGGAAAAGAGTGGAAAAAGACCCAGCAAAGGCCGCTAACAGAGCTCAAGATTGGTTGGTAGCGAAAGAGCCGCCAGGTCACGTAAGCCATTGACGGCAGCGTCTGTGAGGAACCCGATCTCGGATGATGGTTCATTCCAGCACCTCTTTCAGCCCGGTTCGTCCGAGTGTGCTGAACTGCGAGTGTAGATCGGCGGCAAGCTGCTTGCGCATGCCGTATTCGACGATCTGTCCATCCTCGAGGATCAGGATGTCGTCCGCGCGTTCGATCGTCGCCAGCCGGTGGGCGATGATCACCGCCGT
>JAFGJF010000336.1 GCA_016929205.1 Anaerolineae bacterium | reverse complement strand
TATTGGAGCAAGCGCTTGCCGGATTATTTGCCGCTGCCGATGCGTGAACGGCTTGGATTCCTGTCTCGGGAACAGGCCGTGGCGCAGATGCATTTTCCTGATGATGCAAACAGCCTGGCGAAGGCACGCCGTCGTTTGGCCTTTGACGAGTTCTTGGTGCTTCAATTGGGTGTGTTGCGCCAGCGGCGATATTGGCGAGAGGAAGCCGGTATTCCCATCCAGGTGGATAGCGCTTTGTTGGGCGCATTTCTGGCTGGTTTGCCTTACCAACTGACCGGCGCCCAGCAGCGTGTGCTCGATGAAATCGTTCGAGACATCAAGGACGATCGCCCGATGAGCCGTCTCCTACAGGGCGATGTTGGATCGGGCAAGACCGTCGTCGCGGCGGCTGCGATGTTGATCGTTGCCAAAGCCGGGTACCAGTCGACCATGATGGCTCCGACCGAGATCCTGGCCGAACAGCATTTTGCAACCGTTGGACAGTTGCTTGCCGCGCACGGCGTCTGCGTCCGTCTGTTGACCGGCAGTGTGCCGCAAGCCGAAAAAGAAACGATATATGCCGAGATTGCTTCGGGTAAAATCGACGTTCTCGTTGGGACGCACGCCGTGATCCAGCAAGATGTTCAGTTTGCGCGCCTTGCGCTGGCTGTGATCGACGAGCAGCATCGCTTTGGCGTGCGGCAACGAGGGGTACTGCGTGGCAAAGGGTATAACCCACATATGCTGGTTATGAGCGCGACGCCCATTCCCCGGACGCTTGCTCTGACGGCGTATGGCGATCTCGATCTGTCGATCATTGACGAGATGCCGCCGGGCAGACAGCCTATCCAGACCAAGTGGTTTATGCCTGCCGAGCGCGAGCGGGCATATCGTTTTGTGCAATCTCAGATCGAAAAGGGGAGACAGGCCTATATCATTTGTCCGTTGGTGGAAGAGTCGGACAAGATCGAGGCCAAATCTGCCGTTCAAGAGCACTCGAGATTGCAAGAATCTATCTTCCCCAATCTACGCCTGGGACTGCTCCACGGGCGGCTCAAAGGGGAAGAAAAAGAGCGTGTGATGCACCAGTTCAGCGCCCACGAACTGGACATCCTTGTGTCGACCTCGGTCGTCGAGGTGGGCATTGACGTGCCGAATGCTACGGTGATGATGATTGAAGGCGCAAATCGTTTTGGCTTGTCGCAGCTTCATCAGTTCCGGGGGCGCGTCGGACGGGGCGAGCACGCGTCTTTTTGTATTCTGATAGCCGATACGGTGACCGACGTGGGTGAAGAACGTCTGCGCGCGATTGAAGAAACGCAAGATGGGTTCAAACTGGCCGAAAGAGATTTGGAAATGCGCGGCCCTGGCGACTTTTTCGGAACCAGACAGAGCGGCCTCCCGGAACTCAAGCTGGCATCCCTGGGCGACACGCCGTTGCTCGAACTGGCTCGCCGTGAAGCTCAAACCATATTTGCCGAGGATCCAACGCTCTCACAACCCGCACATCGCCTCCTGGCTGCCAGGGTGGACGCATTTTGGGGCGGTGAAGGGGATTTGAGTTAGGGGAAGATGTTGACGACAGCGATTTACCCAGGAAGTTTTGATCCGGTTCACAATGGGCACATTGATATTGCAACCCGGGCGTCTCGGATTTTCGATCAGCTTTTTGTGGCGATATACGACCGCCCGTCAAAGAATTTGCTGTTTAGCGCCGAGGAACGCACCGCGATGATGTGTCAGGCGGTCGCACATCTTGAAAACGTCATCGTCACACACTATGATTGTTTGACGGTTGATTTTGCGCGCGCGCAAAATGCACAGGTGATGGTGCGCGGGCTGCGTCTGACCTATGATTTTGACGTCGAATATCAAATGGCCCTGACCAATAAAGCCTTAACGCAGGATGTGGAAACAGTTTGTCTGTTTACAGATCTAAATTATGCGTTTTTGAGTTCCAGTATTATCAAAGAGATTGCCGGCAGCGGGGGGGATCTGTCTGGTATGGTGCCGGAACATGTTCAACAAGCTCTGATGACCAGGGTTTTGGGCCGTTGCAAAACGTGATTGTTTTAATAACGAGCTTGATCCAATAATGGAATGGTTCCAATGATGGACTGGCCCAGGCTCTCAAGATTTGAGGGGAGGTGATTGTCATCGAAATCAATCTGCTCTTAGACCGTTTGGAGGCTTTGCTGGTTGAAAGCCGACCATTTTTGCTTACGTCGAACGTTATCGTCGATCGAGAGCGCTGCTTTGATCTGATTAACCAGATGCGCGTCTCGATCCCCGAAGAAGTGAAAAAGGCGCAGCGCGTGCATCGCGATCGCGATCGGATCATTGCTCAGGCCAATGAAGAAGCGGAACGGATCATCGCATTAGCCCACGAGCAGGCGACGGCACGCGTGTCTGATCATGAAATTATCCGTCAGGCCGAAGAGCGAGCGCAAACCATTCTTGAGCGCGTGCAGCGCGAGGTGGATGAGATACGAGCCGGTGCGGATAGTTATGCGCGCGAGGTGCTTGAACACCTGGAAGAACAACTCATCGAGCAGATCACGACGGTCAGAAACGGTATTGCGAAATTGGATAGCACCGTGCAAGCGCCCGCATCTTGAGCCTCGTGCGATGAACCATTGTCCTGGTGTGAGCCGGGTTTGACACAAACGCGACTCTTGCGTATAATGAGCATTCGTATTGGAGGCCATTGGCACTATCAAGTGTCCAATACCCTCCTGTGTGTTGAGTTTAATCTCTAGTAGGAGTATGTCAAGTGGGTGCTGTACCAAAGCGCAGAGTTTCTCCAGGCCGCCGGAATAGACGGCGTGCAAATGATGGGCTCAAACCGCGAACGCTTGTCGAGTGTTCGAATTGTAAGGCCAAAAAACTCGCTCATCACGTGTGCCCGTCGTGCGGGCATTATCGCGGCGTCGAAGTCATTGAAGTAAAAGATTAGCCTTGTGCATCTAGCCAGAATCAGGTTCATTTGCGCAAGGTGTCCAGTTGCCGCGCCAGGGCCGTGCTAATGTTTGACATGTGCACGGCTTTGTTTTATCAGATATAAAGATGATACGTACCGAACTTTGTGATCTGCTAAATATTACTTATCCTATCTTTCAGGGTGGTATGGCCTGGATGTCCACGGCCGGTTTGGTGAGCGCTGTTTCCAATGCCGGCGGTTTGGGCATCATTGGCAGCGGCAACGCGCCTGCCGAATTTGTTGCCGAGCAGGTCGACCTGGTTCGTGTCCTGACGGATCGGCCATTTGGCGTCAACGTGCCGCTGTTCTCACCCTACGCGGAGCAGGTGGTCCAGTTGTGTATCGACATGCGCGTGCCGGTGATGACAACCGGAGCCGGCAGCCCCGCGCAATATGTGGACGCGCTGCGTCGTTCGGGTGTCAAGGTGTTTCCACTGGTTTCCTCGGTCGCATTGGCCAAGCGCCTTGCCCGTCAGGGCGTGGACGGCTTGATCGTCGAGGGACAAGAGTCCGGCGGGCACACGGGCGACGTATCGACGATGCCGTTGATCCCTCAGGTTGTTGACGTGGTTGACGTCCCCGTTATCGCGGCCGGCGGCATTGCCGACGGTCGAGGGCTGGTTGCAGCGTTGGCCCTGGGTGCGGTTGGGATCCAGATGGGAACACGGTTTATCTGTACGACCGAGTGTTCGGCACACGAAAACTACAAGGACAAGATCGTGCGCGCACACGACCGGGCGACGATCATTACCGGCGCGTCGCTTTCACATCCTGTTCGCACGATCCGGAACCGGATGAGCCGCGAGATGGCGCGTATGGAAAAAGACGAGCATCTTGAGGAAGACGATCTGATCGTGTTTGGCACGGGCAAGCTGCGCCTGGCTTCAGAAGAAGGTGACGTGGATAATGGCTCTGTCATGGCCGGTCAGATCAGCGGGCTGATCAGTGACGTCGTTCCTACGGCGATATTGATCGAACGGATTATGGCGCAGGCGCAAGAACAGATCGCGCAGCTCGGCAAATTGGTTGTGTGATGAGGAGCGTTTCGAGTGAATGAAAAATCAAGCGGTCAGGTGACGATCGCACCGGGCGTGTTGGTCACCATTGTCCAGTTGACCACTCGGGACGTTCCCGGCGTGCACGCGATGACGGCGAATTGGTCCCGGGATGTAAGCCGCTTTTTTGGCGGCGTCAACGTCGGAGATGGCGTTCAAATTCGTGTGCATGAAGACGGTGTCACGATTGATGTGTACGTGATTGTCGAGCAAAATGCCAGTATGCTGCAGCTTGCCCGGCGCATCCAAAAAGAGGTCGCCAGGGCAGTTCAAGAGATGACGGGTATGCGCATCCAAGAAGTCAACGTCCATATCAGTGACGTGTGCTATACGCCGGCGGAACCCTGATTTTGGCGCGGCAGGTTTGTGGGCCACTGCATCTTGTGTGGTCCTGAGACGAGGATTCTGGTTTTTGGTTCGAAGGCGGTCTCTGCACATATGGGGGTGATCTGCCTGGAATGTATTCTGGATCTCTTCCGAAAAGCGGACCAGGAGGCACGGGATTGCAGGTTCGAAGGCAAGCGCGCATTGTCGCTTTGCAGGCTCTTTATGAAATCGATAGTGTAGCTCATCCTATTGGTATCGTGATCGAGCAGCGCATACGCGAAGTGGATATGCCCGAAGAAGGGCAGCCGTTCGTCCGATCGTTGGTGCAGGGGGTCATGAAAAATCGGGAGCAGCTAGATGTTCTGATCGGTAGGTATGCTCCTGAATGGCCCGTGGACCAGATGTCGATTATCGATCGGAACGTTCTCCGCATTGCCCTGTTCGAGTTCTTGATCGACGGTGGAACGCCTCCCAAAGTTGCGATCAATGAGGCCGTCGAGTTGGCCAAGGCGTTTGGCAGCGATAGTTCACCCCGGTTTGTGAACGGCGTGTTGGGCACGCTGTTGAGCCAGCACGGCAAACAAGCGCCGGTTCCCGGGCAGCGAACGAAACGCCGGGGCCTGGCAGATTGAGGAATTGAAGGGGATATGTTTGATAATTTTGGCTTAGGCGAATTTATGACCATCGCTATCTTTGCCCTCTTGTTTTTTGGCCCGGAACGACTGCCGCAGATGGGTGCCAAGCTTGGCCAGTGGCTGGGCAAACTCACCCAGCAGTCCAAGCTTTTTATGTACCAGTGGCGTGAAGAGGCGCTGGCGATTCACGGCGCCGTCGAAGAGGTCAAGGGCATTCGTGACGAGATTATGGCCGCGCGCAACGAGATTGCGGGCACGGTGACTTCGGCCCAGAGTGATATCAGCCAGAGCCTGGATGACGTAAAAGGGACGCTGAAAAACTCGCAGGTCACGTATGAAAAGATGGTCAAAGAGGCCGAGACCGAACAGCGTGCCAAGCAGCCTGCCCAGGCCGGCGGCGAGGAAGAAGCGATCGCCAAGTCCCAGACCATCCTCGCCGGGATGCAAGCCAAACTGGGCGATGTGTCGCTCGAATCGGGGCGTGCTCGGCCTCAGCCAACCGGATCCCAGGAAGAGGAACAAGCAGAGATGCGGGGCACTGAACAGCTGCCCAGGTCTGGCACTGCCGAGCCTGCCGACAAAGAAAGCCAAGACGTGCCGGACAAGCCGTCCCAGCCAGGTGCGCACGAGCAAACCCAACAGATCCTGGCGGCGATGCAGCGCAAATTATCGGGCGAACCGGAGGTGCCCGCCGTCGAGGAGACGACCCCGGCTGAGTCGGCCGGGCTTGCCCCGCTGGGTGATGACAGCCAGGTTGAGCCTGTTGAAACAGAGGTTGAATCCCCTCCGGAAGCGCCTCAGATGATCCCGGGAAGCCGGGTGATGATGGAAAAGGTCGAAAAGCGCACCGGCCCCAGCGCCCACGAGCAGACGCAGTCGATTTTGGATCGGATGCAGCGCAAGCTCGCCGGCGAGCCGGTTGAAGACCTGGCGCCCCCGGTTGTCGAGGAAGAAAAGGCTGCCGGGCAAGAACCCCAGGACGAATGGACCAAGACCCACGATCTGATTCAGGCGGCATTGGGATCGGACCGGGCAAAGCAGCCAGCCCGGCAGACACCCGAGATGGAACCCCCAACCATCCATGACGTGCAGGTTCAGGAGGCGATTCCGGCCAACGGCACTTCTGAAAAGATCCGCGAATTGAACGACCAGGTCTCGACTTTGCAGAGCGAGATCAAATCGCTGCGCCAGGCGCTCGACGCGCTGCGCGCCGAAATGTTGATCAAGACGGCCTTGCCCGCCCGGGTGCCAGCCGGTGCGACACCGGTCGGGGTAACGGAGGAGCGTGTATGAGTCGAGAGAACAACGATGTCGAAAACAGCGGCATGATGACGCTGTTGGAGCATTTGGTCGAGCTCAAAGACCACCTGGTACGGATTGCGATCGCCCTGGTGATCTGCGGCGCGGCCAGTTTTTTCTTTGCCGACGAAGTCTTTGGCTGGATTATGCACCCTTTGGACAGTGCCGTCGAGGAATACAAAGTCGAACATGGCGGCGCCGCCGAGATCATTGCCACCGAACCGACGACGATGATCGGGCTGTTTATGAAGATCTCGCTCTTTAGCGGGGCGATCATCGCCATGCCGTTTATCCTCTACCAGGTGCTGCACTATATCTTGCCCGGCCTGACCCGCAAAGAACAGCTGGCCTTGTTCGTGATCATCCCTGGGGCCACGTTCTTTTTTGTGGGCGGCGTGGCCTTTGCTTACTTTGTGATGGTGCCGGCGGCGATCCCCTTCCTGCTCGGGTTTGGCTGGATGTTTTTGGGCGGCGACGTTGTCGTTCCCAAGTGGCAGGTCGACAAGTATTTGCCGTTTTTGTTGAACCTGGTTTTTTGGGTAGGGGTCGCTTTTGAGACGCCGCTGATCATGGCCTTTGTCGCCCGGCTGGGCGTGGTCACG
>JAFGJF010000335.1 GCA_016929205.1 Anaerolineae bacterium | reverse complement strand
AGGCCCAGTTTTGTGGTCATTGCGGGCGCTCTCCCCACCAGGCGATTGCCGACAGCATCCAACCCGCCCCGCAAGCACAGCCACGGCTTGGTCAAGCCCGTCCAGCCAGGCGCAAAGACAAAACACGCGCACACTGGGTTCGATTGGGTATCATCGGCTTAGCTCTGGCGATGGTGTTGTGTGTGGGCGGCTGGCTGGCTTTTCGATTCGTGATCGCGCCGCAAATGGCGCCACTGTTTCAGCGTGTCATCTATTTGAGCGGTTCGGCAAGCGGGCGAGATGAGGATGGGAGCAACACAACGCTCAAAGTGATCAACACCAACGGGGATCAAGATACTGTCCTTTTGCATCACCTAGCCGGTATTGCTGTCTCGACTGCCGGGGGGCGATGGCGATACCTGTCGTCCGATGGAAAGTGGATGGCCGCCTACAAGCGATCCGGGGGAGAGCCTTGGAACCATCAAGCACAGTTAGCCCTGATTTCGACGGCCACCGGAGAAATGATTGTAACCAAACCAGACGCGTATGCTTTTAGTGAAGACAAGTACCTGGGCGGGTTTTCGCCCAACGGCAAGTACTTTGCTTATACTCAGGTAAATAACGACACCGGACAGCTCTCGATACACGTTGTCGATATGCAAGGAAAAACAATGCTTGCCAAACCCGGCTTTTTCTTTGTCGACTTTTTTCCAGACAACGAGCAGGTGCTGGCTGCCGAATATGACCACGATCAACATATGACCGTGGGGCTGGCCACGGTCGACATCGAAAGCGGGCAGGACAGGAACATTTATGAAATCGTGGCCGACAGTGCTTCGTGGATCCGATACTCATCCGCCCTGTCACACGACGGCAAAAAAGTATATCTGGACTATCAAGAACAACTGATCGCGATCGACGTCGATAGTGGACAGGCTAAAGAAATTTGCCCACTGGTAGGATATTCAGATCCGCGCACGTTCCTAACAGGATGGGCAAGCGACATCACAATTTATGATGACCAGGCGCTGGTTTATGCGACGTGGGGATTAACTGTCCTCGATCTAAAAACAGATGCCTTTACCTCTATAGAAACCCACCTGACTGATTCGTACTCTAAAACGCTGGGCGATGGATTCCCTTATCAATTGATCTCACCCGATGGCACCTCGGTGGCTTATGTTTCACGTGGGCCTGACCACGAATTGTACGTGATAGACCTGGAGACACAAACCCATCACCTGGTGCACGCGAGCGCGTATCCGCTTGTTTACTCGTTTACGCCGGATAGTGAATCGATCGTCTATCTGGAACTGGAGTGGGAGCAAGAACGGGGAGCGCTTTATGTCACCGACCTGGCCGGGTTGAACCGCCGCCAGTTGGATCGCAACGTGACCTCGTTTCGCATCTCTCCCGACGGCAAAAAGGTCATTTACAGCACCGTCGAGGGAGAGGAAAGCGGCAACGTCAAATCGTCCATCTACAGCCTGCGCCTGGATGGCAGGGATCGCAAACTGGTGATCGAGGAGAGCGGTTCATTCGTGCAGATTGTCGATGTCGTGCAAACGAATCCGGGGCCGTTCAATCTGTTCCGGTAAATGCCGGGCGCGATGCGCCCGGCCTGCGGTGCATCACACTCGGGTTCTACGGCCTGGATCAGAGGTATTGCTGCACTTCGAGGATCAAGTTGGCAAAACTGGTTTCGGCCTGCGTCAATTTCTGGCGGTCGTGGGTCATGTCTTGCTGGCTGAGCTGGGTGATCGACGTCGTGCCTTGACCGCAGATCGACTGCAGACGATTGAGCGGCGCCACCTGCCCATCTATCCTGTCGACCAGGTTGACCGTTTCGACGTACCGGTCATAGATGCCACGCAGGCTGCCCAGGCTGGCCGGGACCATGTAACTGGGACGGTGTACGGCGTAGCTGCGTACGTCCTGGCAGCTGACCGATTGGCCTTGTGCCAGGGCTGTATACCAGCCCTGGATCTTGCCCACATTGGCTTGCGACGCCACCAGGTCAAAGTAAAGGTAATCGGCCCAGGTGTACTGCGGCGTTGGCGTCGACTCCGGCAGCGCGCTTGCTTGAGGTTGAACCAGTTCCAGTTCATCAAACTGCACTTCCACGCCGGCCGTGTTGCCGGTACCGACGTAAAAGCCGAGGCTGCCGCCGGCCAGGCTGCTATCCTCGACATCAAACAGGAGCGTATCGTTGACGTAAAAGACGATCCTTGATCCTGTGCAAACCAGTTTCAGATCGTTTTTCTTGGTGGTGATCGCCGCCGACCTGCCCCAGGGAACAATGGCCGTCCTTGTGCCATTCACAAACTTGTGCAGTGCATACTGCCCCAGCAGCGTCACCCGCGCCAGGTAAAATGCATTTTCATCTCGCTCGTGAAAGACAAGCCCATAGTTGTAATCGACTTTGCTCGGCTGCGGGTAGGCTATGGCCCGCATTTCCAAGTCGCTATAGCTGCCGCCGAGGTCGCTCCAGGCAATGTACCGCGCAGCCTCGACCGCGATACTGAGCCTGCCGTCCT
>JAFGJF010000334.1 GCA_016929205.1 Anaerolineae bacterium | reverse complement strand
GTTTCGGGAGCCTGGCGGCCAACAGCCTGGCGCACGGATCTGCTCGGCATCCTGACCGGGCTGTTTTCCGGCCTGGGTTACGCCATCTATAGCCTGATGGGTCGTTCGGCTTCGACGCGCGGCATGAACCCCTGGACGACTTTGGTCTATACTTTTGGGTTTGCGACCTTCTTTTTGCTGTTTTTCAACCTTGTACCGGACAAGATCTTGCCCGGCACGGCACGCCATCTCGCCGATTTCTTTTGGTTGGGGGATGCCCTGGCCGGATGGGGCATATTATTTCTGCTGGCCGCGGTGCCTACCGTGGCCGGATTTGGCCTGTACAACGTCAGCCTGGGGTATCTGCCCTCCAGCGTTGCCAACCTGATCGTCACCCTGGAACCGACTTTTACGGCCGTGATCGCCTATGTGCTGCTTGGAGAACGCTTCAATGGCATGCAGATTAGCGGCAGTCTGGTTCTGTTAACCGGCGTCGTCTTTTTGCGGGTGTATGACGGCTGGCTGGCAAACCGGGCGCCCACAGCAACACTATAAAAACAGACACCATTGTCGTCGGGACAGACTATGCTCCCAACAGCATAGGACTCACGCTGTCGACCCAGGCCCGGATCGTGTCCCAGTTCCGATAGTCGCCTTCTTTTGCGCCAATGATAACCTGAACAAACAACCGTCCAAAGAGATTCAGCGCACCATAGTCCAATTTACCGGCAAAAAAGGCAGCGCTGATCGGCTTGACCAGCGGCGCTCTCTCCAGCACCGACTGCAAATAGTGTGAGATGGTAGTGAACCGCTCACGAAAGGTCAGCCTGGTCTCATTTTGGGCCAGTTTGGCCAACGCCGGATCCAGGTAAAGGGGCACGGTATCCACGTCCGTCTTCGGGCTCGTCGTTAAACTGAGTGCAGTAAGGAAATAGGCCACACGCTTTTGGCTCAACGTCTGCTGGTGCATCTCGACAAATTGCACCGCCTCTCTGTGCCAGCCCAGGATCATGGGTCCTCCTACGAGCACAGCATCATAGCCGCCAACGTCGCGCACCGCTTTGATCTGCCGCACGTCGACCCGTGCTCCATCTTGGGTTAACGTCTTGCCGATGGTCTCAGCGACCTCTCCGGTCGATCCGGCGTTGGTGGTGTATGCGATCAAGATAGTTGTCATTTTGCTTGTCTCCTCCAGATACAAGTTGGCGTACTGGTCGATCTCAGATGTGAGCCTTCCGGCGCATAATATCCTCCTGCACCTCCGGCTCCAATTCGACGAAACGCGCCGAGAACCCGCTCACCCGCACCACCAGGTTGCGGTAGCCTTCCGGATCGTCGCGTGCGGCGAGCAACGTCTCGTTCTTGGTGAAATTGAACTGCAATTCCGGGATCCGATTGGTCACGAAATAGCGGGTGAAACTCGCAAAGCAGCGCGCACCTTCCTCGTCGCGAAAATGGTCCGGATCGAAACGCATATTGATCACACTGCCCGTAAGCACCTGTCGATAATCAGGCACCGCGACTGAAGCCAGGAAAGCTGTCGGGCCATTCAGATCGCGGCCGAAATACGGGCTGGCGGCATCCGAAAGCGGCGTGAAGGCGCGACGGCCATCCGGCGTGGCCCCAACCTCCCGGCCGGCGGCGATGTTTTGCACGTTGGCTGCCATGGCCGAGACGAACCGCCCGCCACCCAACATCCAGTGCTTGAGGCACGCTGCGGCCGTCCACTGTACCACCTGTGCCGCGATTTCGTCCACGTAGGGATCGTCATTTCCGTATTTGGGCGCCTTGTGGGCCAGCATCTGGCGCAGCGGCTCGGCCCCGGCAAAGTCGTTCCGGAGAGCTACCAACAAATCGTGATAGGCAATCCGTTGTTCCTCAAAAACCAGCTTTTTCACCGCCGCCAGCGAATCGGCGATCGTGGCCAATCCCATGATACAGATGCCGTGAAAGCGCGGGAAGGCTGCCCCACCATCGTTGACGTCGCACCCGCGCTCGATGCAGTCCCGGGTCAAGGCGGATAAAAACGGATCGGGGAACTGTTCGGCCGGAAATCGGGCTATGTACGCGTTGACCTGTGCCGCGTGGGCCGCGATACCCTGCACCATCTCACGTCGAAACAACACGGCCAACCGTTCGTAGGACGGTGACGCTTCTCCAGCGAGGGCATCCATTGCCTTGAGCAGGTACAGCGGCGTATTGAACCGGCTGTCCGACCACGCCGGCTGCCGCCCAGCAAGCATGGTCTCGATGCAGCCCACCATACAATAGTCACGCGCGACCTCGATCGGGATCCCGATCTCGCACAATCCCTCGATCAACACATGGTCGTTAAAGATCGCCGGAAACCCAATCCCGGTGCGAATCAGTTCGAAACAGGCGCGGTGAAACGCCTCGGGCGTGTGGTCGTGAAAGCGGGCCGAGAGATTGGTATGGGGTGAGTGCACCTGCCGCGTCGCTTCCAGGCACAGCACGCTCAACTCATTGGTCGCGTCGTGCCCGTCCGGGGTCAAACCGCCGATGCAGATGTTCTGCACCTCACCGATCTCATCCAGGCGCGCCCACAGGTGACACAGCCATTCCAGTGCCTCTTCCGGGGTCAGACACCCTTCCCCTAGATCGCGTTCGTAGAACGGCCGCAAATATTGGTCGATCCGCCCCAGCGCCATATGACAGCGGCCTTCGCTTTTGAAAGCCAGGTGGGTAAACCACACCAGTTGCAGCGCTTCCCGGAAATGGCGCGGCGGCCGCTCGACGATCGCGGCACACACCTCGGCGCTGTCCGCAAAGCCGGCCTCACGGGCAATATCGGCCATACGGCGGATGAAATTCGAAAACGCCTCCAGGGTCAGGTCGACCGCCTGCAAAAAGAGGCGTTCCCTTTCCTCCTGGTGCCGGGCCAGTGATGCCTGCACCCGTTTTCGAACACCTCCCAGGCCGATCGACAGCAAAGTCGGGTAATCGGCCAGCGAATGGTCAAATCCGGCCCAAAAATCGCGCTGGCCTTTCGCCGCGTGTTCCTCAACGAGACGCTGCATCTCTCGCTCACCGACACCTATGGGCAGCGTGTCGCTCGTGAACCCCCGGCAGTGTCCGAACACCAATCCTTCATCGGCTTCCACAACCAGTTGATCCAGCACCGACTTGAATGCCAGGGCTCGCACCAGGGGTTCGGCCTTGTCCTTGTGCGCTCGAAAAGCCACAGCACGCCAATACAGGCACAGGTCAACCTGTCTTGAACGCAAAGATGCATGACGATTTCGATCCAGGATCGTTTGCCAACTTGGGCGGCTCGCTGCCTCGAGCTGCACTTTCACAACCGCGCCTCCATCCGGGCAAAAACGCGTTCGGCCATGCCCGCATAATCAAAATCTGCGTGCGGGTGCCCGACCTGGAGCAGCGCCCAGGCAGCATTCCAAAAGGCGACGATGAACCACATTTCGTCGAGGATATGCGCCGCGCTGTCTGTCACCTCACCAAAATAGCATTCGAGCAGGTACGCGCGCTGCTCTGCGGCGAAAAAATGGCAGACCGACGCCAGGTCATAGAACACGTCGCCCATTCCGGCGAATTCCCAGTCAAGTAAGCGCACACAGCCGTCGTCGATAAAGTTGTTATGAAACGGATCGTTGTGACAGAGGGCAGTCAGCGGCGCCGCCGCACGCTGCCGTTCAATTTGATCCATCTTGGTCAACAAGCGGTCGATTTGGCGCGGCAGGGCGATGCCACGCATCCGGGCGGCCTCAAGACGCCGCTCTACATCGCGATACGGCGAAAACTGGCCCCCGATCGGCGGCAGACCATGGACTTGTTTCATCGTCTTGGCTACGCGCCGGATCACCGCCGGAGCCTTGAACTCGTCGATGGTCCATTCCCGACCGCCCTCGATAAACCGCGTTACCAGGTGCCCTTCTGGCAAGGTAAAGAGAATCACCTCGGGTGCGATCCCGGCTTTCGATGCAGCCATGATCGCATCGTGTTCGGCTTGGCGATCGATCCCCAGTTGGGCAGTATTCTCCCCACTCAGTCGCAGCACAAACCGCTCACCATCCACCGTGAGCACATAATTGGCATTGGTCAATCCACCCTTTTGGAGATCGACCAAGATCGTCTGTGCGTTTTGCCAAGCCGGGATCTGTGCGATCACACTTTGTATCTGTGGGTCGATATTCATCCTATAATACCGTATAACGCCAGCAAGTTATCTCACGATCGTGCTCCCGACGCCCCGTCATTTCAGTGACCGCGATCTCGACCGTCGCACACCCCTTGACCCGTTCAAGTGGGATGTCCGGTGCGTCGGGGCGGAAATAATGGCATGGATCGCGCTGTTCGTGCAATTTGACCGCTCCCTCCTGACGAGCCACGGAAAAACACACTGCCGGGTTTGCGGCCAGAGTGTCGAGTTTTTTGCCTGTTAGCGCACAGTTGCACTTTTCCATGGGGCTGCCCTCCTTGTATCTCTATTCCGCTCCAACTGGCTCGGGCTGCAGCATTGGCGGCGGGGTGACCTTGAGTGACACAGCAAACGGCACCGACAGCACGATCAACCCCGCAGCCATCACAAAAATACCTTCGTACCCGATCAACGGCATCAGTGCGCCTGCCACCAGCGGCATCAGCACCGACGTGATGTGGTTGATGCTGATCCCGGCGGACAGCGTCGGTGTCAGTTCTTCCGATGGCGCGATCTTGTGTACGTACATCGACACGCCCATCTCAAGCAGCGCCGCCAGCTTGATCACGATCAACACCGCCGCCAGCACCCACGGGTTACCGATGAACACAAACCCCATACAGCCCAGGATCAAAACGATATAACTCGTCGTCACCGTCTTACGTTCCCCAAACCGGTCGATCAGCGCTCCCAGATAAGGACCTGCCAGCAGGTTGACAACGCTGCTTACCAACAACAGCGTACTGATCTGCCAAACCTCAAAATCAAACGTATCCACCAGCACCAGCGTGCCAAACGAATTGAGCACCTCTTTGCGCGATCCCTGGAAAAAGGTGAGCACGTAATAGAGCCAATATCGTTTGTCGAGCAGCATGCGGGGCTGCTCCTGGGCCGTTTCACCGACGCCGGTTGGAATGCGCCACAACAGCGCTGCCGCAATGCCGATAAACACCGCACCAGCCACGTAATAGGCGCGCAACGGCACATCTTGGAAAATGATCGCGATCAGCGAGAGCACCCCCATCCCGGCGAGCGAGGCCAGGGCCCCGACCGAATTTAACGTGCCCAGTGTGCGCCCGGTTTTATCCTTCTGACTCAGGCACATCCCTAACGAGCTGTTAAGCGGCATCCACATGTGCATGCCCAGGCTGGCTGCCACCGCAACCGCCAGCAAAGCCGCGTAAGAATTGACCAGCGCAAACAGCGCGTATCCCACGCCCATGATCACCACCGATACCGACGCCCGGCGCGACAACGGCAGGCGCATCGTAAAAGCGGCGATAAACATCAATGCCAGGCCCGGTATTTCACGAATCCCTTCCAGGGCCAGCACCTGGCCGCCGGTAATGCCCAGTGTGTCGACAAAAAAGTTGGTCCGCACCCCGCCAAACAACCCCTGGCCAAACCGATTGACAAACACGGCGACGGCCAGCAAGACCAGATTGCTGGTCCAGATCCCCGCGCCTCGTCCAAACATCGTCGCAATTCTATGCCACACTTTTTTCATTAAACCTTCTCCTCTATAATATGGCAACATTCTACCACACTCTATCCAAGCGTACCAATCCACAACTCGCATCTTGCGCCCCGCAAGTATCGGTGCTAGAATGCACCCATTCTACCAACCCGGACACACTCAAACGGCAAAGCACATAAACTATGTCAATGATTACCGATTACGTCCATACCCTGCGCGGCTTTAACCGCGACGTGCGCCTCTACCTGTTCACGGCCGCCCTGCTCGGATTTACCGCCTTTGGCGGTATCTATCCTGTCCTGTTTAATCTCTACCTGCTGCGACTGGAGTACGGCCCGGACTTTGTGGGGCTGATCAACTCGGTTGGAGGGCTGGCCTTTGCTGTCTTTAGCCTGCCGGCTGGGATGCTCAGCGCGCGCTGGGGTGGGCGCCGGACGATGATTGCCGGTCTGAGTATAGCCATCCTGGCCTTTGCCGTGCTGCCGCTGGGCGAGTTCTTGCCTCCAACGCTGCGCTCCCCCTGGCTGTTAGGCTCCTATTTGACCCGGGCTATCGGTTTTGCCCTGTATTGGGTTAACGCCCGTCCTTTTCTGATGAGTGCTACCCGCGCCGAGGAACGCAGTCACGTTTACTCGATCCAATCGGCGATCTTTCCGTTGACCGGGTTTGCCGGCAGCCTGATCGCCGGCTTGCTGCCCGGTCTCTTTGCCTCGCTGCTGAACGTCTCTTTGGCGCACCCGGCCCCTTTTCGCTACCCCCTGTGGAGCGTCGCCCTACTCTTGCTGCCCGGCCTGGTAGCACTTGGTACAATCGGCGAGTTCGATACCGGGCAGCGACGCAGATCGGAGGCACAAGGCGGTAACATACCACTGGCGACGATCGGCCTGCTGTCACTGGCTCTTATGCTCCAGGCCGCAGGCCAGGGCGCGACAATGTCCTTTTATAACGTCTATCTGGACAACAGCCTTCACATGTCCACGCAAGTGGTCGGCGCGATCTCGGCCGTCTCGCAATTGCTGTCAACGCTGGCTTCATTGAGCGTGCCGCTGCTGGCCAAACGGTGGGGCAATAGCCGGATCTTTATCTGGGGTTCCTTGGGTGCTGCGTTGTGCTTGCTTCCGCTAGCACTCGTGCCTCACTGGGCTGCGGCAGCGGCAAGTTACCTGGGAGCGATGGCTTTGTACAGCGTCGCCTTTCCAGCTATGAACCTCTACCAAATGGAACTGGTCGCGCCGCAGTGGCGGACGGCTATGTCGGGCACAACAGCGATGGCCAACGGGCTGAGCTTTTCAGCGACTTCTTTTGCCGGCGGGCACGCAATTCAGACCTGGGGCTATCGACCTTTCTTTTTGGCCGGGGCGGCGCTGACGCTGGTTGGCGCACTGCTGTTCAGGGTCTCCTTTGGCACGGGCGATCGAAAAACGCCAAACAACTAAAGTTTTTGGTTTTTTGACCACGCTTGCCCGCTGAGTTATAATGAACCCACCCTATTTGCTTACAGAAAGGACAGTCGAGATGGAATACCACAACCTGGGACGTACTGGTGTCAAGGTCAGCGCGCTCTGTTTGGGCGCCTGGCAGTTTGGCCAGCGCACCCCCGAACCGGAGGCGATCCGGATCGTCGCGTGTGCACTCGACCACGGGATCAATTTTTTTGACACGGCCAACATTTACGGGCAGGGGCGCAGTGAAGAGATCCTGGGGCGCGCGCTCCAGCAAGTGGGCCATCG
>JAFGJF010000333.1 GCA_016929205.1 Anaerolineae bacterium | reverse complement strand
GCAGGTGCGGGGCAAAGTCGTAGCCCAGGTAGGCGTTAACGTGCTTCAGGATGCCAGTTGTGCCCGGCCAGACGTTGCGTTCGCGGCAGCGCCCCAGCAGTCCGGGCTCGTCGGTAAAGATGGCCAGGATCGTCGTGCCAAAGTATTCGCCCAATGCCTGCTCGTAGCGGTCGTAGACCAGGCGGATAAACGTCGCGATCGAATCGGGATTGAGCAAGTCGGCGGCGGGGGGTTCATCCTCTCGTGGCCCCTCATCGATATAGTGCAAGCCACGAATGTAGGCATCCACCGGTCGATCGACGACGGCGACTCGTTTTCTATTTGCGCGTTCGGCGATGCCAACCAGGTTCCAGCCTGGTTTCAGGTCGGGGGACCGGTCGTTCTCCAGATCGATCTTGGCCAGGCAACGACACTGGTAGAGCGGGTTCTCGGCGACAACCTGTCCCGATGATGAACCAGAGGGATACATCCCTTCGTCGTAGAGGATGACGTACATTTTTCGCCGCGCAGCTTCTTGTACGGCGAGGCGCATAAAATAGATCATGCGTTCCGACATCCAGCCGACACTGCGTGGCAGCCCTACGCGGGGGTGGATGACAAATCCATAGACGCCGTGGGCTTCCATGTCGACAATCTGGCGCAGAATTTCATCCACTTGTAGCGTGTCGTTCCAAAACCAAAAGGGCATCACGCTGAATTCGCGGGGCGGGTCGCGCAACTCAATCGGAAAGGCCATAATGACTATGCTCCTTTTTTTGTCATCTATCAGTACGCTTGCAGCGCGAACCAAAAACCATAGATAGGTTACTCTGCTTTGTCCAGGAACACCGGCGCCAGCATTTGCCCGACTGGCGCGTAGCGGTCGGTTAGCATCACCACGCGGTCTTGGGCCAACAGTGTATCAACTTGTTGTGGGCTCAACAGGTTTTGGACAAACAACGAATTCCGATCAAAGGCCTCCAGGTCAAGCGGTGTGTCGCTGGCGACAAGGACGAATGTGCTGCGCACCGATTCGTGCCATTGTTGGATCGTTGGTGAGAGATAGACGTATCTAAAGCTTTGCTGGAGTGTGTGCGTATAGGCGCGCAAAAACTGGCCAAATGCGCCGTCAATGATGTTGACCATATACAGGCCGTTGGGCTCGAGCCAGGCGTGGACGCGATCGTTAAATTCCTTGGTGGTCAGGTGATAAGGGACGGAAAAATCGTTGAACGCATCCCCCATGATCAGATTGTATTTTTCCGTCGGTTCACGTTCCAGGAACATGCGCGCGTCTTCGTTATAGCTGACCACCATGGTGTCGCGTTTTAACCCCAAATAGTCGTATGCAACCTCGGTTACGTCCGGATCGATCTCGATCACGTCCAGATCGCTGCCGGGATAGACCGTCTCCATATATCGGGGAAAGGTGTATCCGCCACCGCCGATAAACAAGGCGCGCAGGTGGTTGTGTTTTTCAGCCTGGTATGCCGTTGCTTCGGCATAGATCTGTTCATAGCCATAGATCAGCTTGGTCGGGTTATCCAGCGAAGTGTAACTATGCACCAGCCGGTCGAGGGTGAGAACGCGCACCCATTCGCCGTCGTATTCTTTTTCCTGCACCTTGATGCAGAAATAGTTGGTTTCGCGCGTGCAGGGACTGTCCATCCAATCCTGATTAAAGCCGAAAACCGATCCACCGCCCAAGACAAAGACGCCGGCGACTATCCAGAGCCAGCGGCCATTTAGCAGGAAGGCCAGGCCCAAGAGCAAGAGGGCGAGCGATACGCCCCAGACGATGGGGTACGTGCCAAATTGGGAGATGAACACAAAACCGGTAGCAAAAGTACCGACAATGCTGCCTACTGAACCCGAGGCATAGATTTTGCCAACCGTGCTGCCCGAACGATTCAGATCGTTCATGGTCAGCTTGACAACGATCGGTGATATCGTGCCCAGGATCGTTGAAGGGACAAAGAATAGCGCTGCAATCAAGACGAGAATCTTGATAACGATGGGCCACTCGGCTTGATCGACGAGGTTCATTTTGTCGAGAGCCAGAATGCCCAAAGAAAACAATCCCGCGAGCATAAAGATCAGCCCGAGCAGGCGCAGCGACGCCCAGCGATCGGCCAGTCGCCCGCCGATGCTGTTGCCCAGGCTGATCCCGGCCAGGATCACACCGATGACGCTGGTCCAGGTGTACAACGACACACCAACGCTGGGCGCAATGATCCGTCCGGCGACCAATTCCAGGATCATGATGCAGCCGCTAGATATAAAAACGATCAGGTTTGGTCGCCATAGCCAGGAACGTGATTCGGGTGGATAGGTTTGCATAGAGCTTCCTTGTCTATTGGGTGTCAAATGGGAAAACGCGAAACGTCAGGCGTCAGATCGGCGGCCGGTTATGGCTCGATCAGGTATAGATTAACTTTGCCGCCATCGTCCGAAGCATACAGAATTTTGCTGCCATCCCAGCTCCAGGTGGGATGACAGTGACTGCTTTGCGTATGCCACGAGGTTTTGTGATGGCACAGTACGGTTAGCTCGGCTTTTTCTCCCGAGATGTCGATCAGGACCAGGTCGTCCACGTCATCGCCAACCAGAATGCTGTTGTCGGGGTTGGCGTGATAGTGGTTGCAATAATACGGCATATCGATGCGCTTGACGATATTGCCATTGCGGTCGGACAGGCCGACAAAGGGGATCATTTCATTCTCATTGACCTGGATCTCGGTTGCTACGGCTTGTGTACGGCTGGAGGTAATCGTGCCGTCGTGACCGGGGCCGCGGTCGTCAAAAAAGATCCGGCTGGGCTGACCGTCGCCGTCCTGCGTCCAAAACTCGTGTCCTATCGAATCATATTCCTCCTGGCGGAAGCAGGGCCTGGCTTCGCGGGAAACGAAATCAAGCAGCCAGATGCGCTGTGTGACTAGGTTCCACGGTCCTTCGTGGCAAAAGGTGGCGATAGTTGGATCGTCAGGACAAAACTGGAAATGGCCCAGCCAGTGAGTATCTTTGAACAGATCAAAGGAACCAGATCCGTCCAGGTAAGAGACGGTAATCCGGCCGTCCTTGATCCGGTAGAAACTCTCTTTGAATCCGGCATAGTTGGGACCGCGTGGTGCCTCTACCTTTTCGTTACGGCAAAATGCAATGTAGCGCCGGTTGCAGGCGATCGAAGGCGCGCCGACTCCATAGTTGCCCGTCTCTTCGTACAGCACGGCCGTTTCGCCGGTAGCCGTCTCCAGTTTTTTGATCTGGCTGCCCACCGAGTAAACAACAATGGCGCTGTCGGGTGTTTTGGTCACGCCGCCTACCGAGGCTGGCTCGTCGGTGATCTGGACGATTTCGCCGGTATCGAGGTTCATCCGAAACAGGTTGTACACTGGGTGATTCTGTGGTCTTTGGCCCGATGCGCGATCGGAGCGAAAGATGATGACATTCTCATGTGCGTCAAACGAGTTTTCTGTAAAGTAAAGGTGAACGTTGTTGCCGGTTGATGTCAGTTGTCGAATCGGTTTTCCGGTCTTTTCGTCCGCAAACTCGCGGATTTCGGATTGCCACGTTTGTCCAATCATAATGTCCTTTCTGGTTTCTATCGAACGGGTAGTACCTTGCCCGGGTTGAGAATGTTATCTGGATCGAGAGCCCGCTTGACGCTGCTCATCACCTCGATCGCCAATGGCCCCAGGGCCATTTCCAGGTATGGTTTTTTCAGTGTGCCCACGCCGTGTTCGCCGCTTAGTGTGCCGCCCAGCTTGACCGCGGCGGCGAACAGGTCGCTCACGGCTGCTTCGACGCGTTTCCACTCGTCCTCGTCTCGTCTATCAAACAGGATGTTGGGATGCAGGTTACCGTCGCCGGCGTGGCCAAAGATGACGATGGGCAGGTCGTGCTTGACCGAGATCTTTTTGATCTCGATCACCATGTCCGGTATGGCCGCACGAGGAACGACGATGTCTTCACCCAGTTTGTTGGGGCGTACTCGCCCCAATGACGGGCTGACCGAGCGGCGTGCGCGCCACAGCACGTCGCTTTCGGCGGCGTCGCGGGCGATGGTCACTTCTCGAGCGCCTCCCTGGCGGCACACTTCGGCTACCACCTCGATCTCGCGTGCGGCGCTTTGTGGGTCGCCATCGGTCTCAACGATCAACATCGCTTCTGCCGAGCAGTCCAATCCCAGGTGTAAATAGTCTTCGACACAGCGTACGGCGGTTTCGTCAATGATTTCCAGCGTTGCCGGAAGGACTCCCGCGCGCAAGATGGCGTTAACTGCTTTGCTGGCGGCCTCGATATGTTCGAAAATGGCCAGCGCTGTTCGCTTGGTCTGGGGTTTAGGAATTAGCCGCACCGTGATCTCGGTGATGACGGCCAGTGTTCCTTCGGATCCCACAAGCAGGTGTACCAGGTCATAGCCGGTCACGTCCTTGAGGCACTTGTTGCCCGTGCGTAGCACGCGCCCGTCGGCGAGTACTGCTTCCAGGGCCATCACGTAATCGCCGGTCACGCCATATTTGAGGCAGCGTGGTCCGCCCGAGTTGCAGGCGACGTTGCCACCCAGGGTCGATTGGCGGATGCTCGCCGGGTCGGGTGGGTAAAAGAGCCCCTTGGCTTCGACCGCCGCAGCCAGATCGGCTGTGATCACGCCAGCCTGTGCGGTCGCGGTCATATTCTCTTCGTCGATTTCGAGGATATTGTTCATGCGCGTCAAATTG
The DNA here is from genome assembly GCA_016929205.1 of Anaerolineae bacterium. Next base: position 1,533 of record JAFGJF010000333.1, on the reverse strand, counting down.
AGCATCAACTCGCCGCCGAGGGGGACGGTTGCTGCCGCCAGTCCACTGGCCATGCCACGCGGAATGACGGCTATGTGTTCCTGGTGGGCGACTTGGAGCACACTCGACACTTGTTCCGTCGATACGGGGCTGACCACGACGTCAGGTTTGTGTTCGGCAAAGGTGCCGTCATAGGAATAGCAGATCAAGTCTTCCGGTGTGCTCAGGACATGCTTTGGGCCGACGATGTCACGCAGTTTATTGAGGATGTTTTCACGGATGGTCATTGCACTGCCTCCATCGATTTGAGAACAACCTCACCTATGTCCATCACCCTGATCCGTATTTTAGCGGCGCGTGCAGCGTTGCTCAGCGTGCGCTCGCATTGCTGGCAGGCTGAGACGATCACTTGGGCGCCGGTTTCCCCGGCCTGTTCGACGCGACGCCGGGCAACATCTTTGGACAGATCGCTGTTGTGGCTTTCGAGGTTGCCACCACCACCGCAACAGTGCGCGTTTTCGCGGTTTTCGGCCATCTCGACCAAAGTCAGGCCGGGGATTTTGTCCAATACCCGCCGTGGCGCGTCGTACACGTCGCTTTTGCGCCCCAGGTCGCAGGGGTCGTGGTAAGTGACGGTATAATCGAGCGGCCCCAATTCAATCTTGCCCTCGTCGATCAGCTCGTCAAGCAGTTCGGTGGCATGGAGCAGTTCGACGTCCAGTTCTTCGCCCAGCACTTGAGGGTAAACGTGCAGCCAGACGTGGTAACAAGAGGGGCAGGTAAAGACGACGCGCCTGGCGCCGAGCTGGCGCACCTTGTCGACATTGTGGCGGATCAATTCCTCGGCCAGGTTCAGCTCGCCGTCGATGTACATCGGGTAGCCACAGCACCACTCCAAACCGCCGAGGAGGGCGTAATCGGCCCCGGCTTTTTCGAGGATCTCGACAAAAGCGCGCGGCACGTTGTAGCTGCGCGGAAAGAACGAGCCAACGCACCCGACAAAGTACGCGATTCCGGCTTGAGTTTTGTCCAGACCACTGGGGGGCCGGGCCAGATTGTCGGCCCATACAACGCGTCCAGCGTTGTCTTCGCCGGAAATGTTGTGCTGGGCGACGATGGTGCGGTCGAGCTGCGCCAGTCGCTCCGGCAGCAAGTCATTTGCTGTGACGTCCTGGCGCGCGTCCTGTAAAATGCCGCCCAGTTCGACGCCGCTGGGACAGATGGTTTCACACGAGGCGCAGAGCAGGCAGCGGAAAAATTTATCCGCATAGTTCTCACCGCGTTCCAGCCGTCCTTCTTGCTGTGCGCGGACCAACGCCGTTCGCCCGCGTGGCGAGTCGACTTCGTTCAGTGTGGCACGATAAGTGGGGCAGACCGACAGGCACAGCCCACAGCGAATGCAGTTCAAAAAAGCTTCGGTGTCGAGTAAGTTTTGTTTTTCCATAGGCTTTATCAGATATGTTTGAGGTAAGCGTTCAGGGGGATAAGATAAGAAACCAGGTTTTTGATTCAGAGCGATGTAATTCGATCTATTGATAACGCTCGTAGATAACG
>JAFGJF010000332.1 GCA_016929205.1 Anaerolineae bacterium | reverse complement strand
TGGAGCGACATGGCTATGTCGCGAAAATAGATACCGCCGCCGTCGGTGGCTGAGCTGTTGGTCGAAAAGGTGCTGTTTTCGATGGTGGCGCCGCCATTGATGTGGCAGACCGCGCCGCCGCCCGTCCCATTGACTCCTGCTGACGCGTTACTGACAAACGTGCTGCCGGTTATGCTCAAATCGCCATTGCTGCTAATGCCGCCGCCGCTTCCATACTCGCCGCTGGCCTGGTTGCCGGAAAAGGTGCTGCCGATCACGTTAAGCGTCACAAATCCGGCGTCCATGCGGGTGGCGATGCCGCCGCCCTCGTAGCCGCTGTTGTTGGTAAATGTACTGCCAGCGACATTGATCGTGACATCGCCTCCGGCATACAGCCCGCCGCCGCCGTAACCTTCAGCACACGTGTTCTCTGAAAATGTGCTGTTGGCAATTGAAACGGGGCCATAGCTAGCCAGACCGCCGCCGCCCGTGCCGTCGAATATTGTGCCGATGGCCTCGTTTTGGCTGATTGTGCTGTTCAGGATGTTAACCTGGCCGCCAAAATCGTTATAGATGCCGCCACCTTTGCCGCTGCTGACATAGGTGACCGTATTGAGCGTGACCGTCGCACCGTTTAGGGTCAGCGTGCCCCCGCCGTTATAGATGCCGCCGCCCTCGTCGGCCGCGCCATAACGCACAGTCAGGTTGTTCAGGGTTAAATTGCCGGTTCCACCCACATGAAAGATGCGAAAATCGGGCGCGGGAGTAACCGCGTCTCGCTGGATGGTGGCCCCGTTGCCGTCGATGAGGATGACACTGCTGATGGAAGGCAGCCCGTTGGCACCGTTGGTGACATTGTCCGCCGCAGCCAGCGTATACACGCAGCCGGCGGCCAGGGTGATCGTGTCGGCCTCGCCGTTGCCGTTGGCACTGTTGAGGGCAGCAATCAAAGCAGCCACGTCGCCCACCCCACCGGGACAATCACCGGTCAGGTCAAAGCTGGCGGCGTGAACGGCCGGTGGCAACGCAGCCGCCAGTGCGCATCCAATAAGCAGAGCGGCGGCAACAAGTAAGCGAATACTTTTAATGGATTGCATGTTTTTCTCCTTTTTCCTGCCCAGTCTTGTCCTATCCGTGTGAAAAAGTCCAGAGTGTGATTGGTGCACGGGGTGTCCTTTGGACTGGCTGACAAAACCCGTTTCACTGGATTAATGGCGGAGGAGAGGATGTACTATAACCGCATCACTGCAGGCACCTGCCGTTTGCATCATCCAAGTCGCACCTTGAGGTTCAGACGAAACTCGAGGGTCTTGGTTTACAAAAGAATAACACAGACCATGGATTTTGTCAATGTAGATGGCGAGGCATTCACGGGAGCCGCCCGGACGGGTTGCTCTCTGGCGCAAACGCGGATATAATGGGGCCCGTTGTTACCGACTTGCCACAACCAGAGAGGATGTCCATATGTGCGCATTGTTTGATTTTCCCCTAAAAGAACTGCGTGAATACAAACCCCCACTGACCCGCCAGCCGGACTTTGAGCAGTTCTGGGCCGATACCCTGGCCGAGGTTAAAGGCCCGCCGGGGGCTGACGTGCAGCTCGTCGATTACCCGGTGCCGGGCGTGCAAGTGTTTGACGTGTGTTATGAGGGGTTTTGTGGCGCGCGGATCGGCGCCTGGTTTATCGTTCCCCAAGACCTGGCCACAAACATGTCGGTGCCGGCGATGATCTTTTACCACGGGTACAGCGGCTCGCGGGCCGACGTCTACCAGCTCTTGCCATGGGCGCTGCAAGGTTATGCCGTCTTGGCTGTTGACGTGCGCGGGCAGTCGGGCTATAGCACCGATCCGACGCCGTATTCGATCGGCCATGTCAGCGGGTGGATGACACAGGGCATCCTTGACGAACAAGAGTATTATTATCGCGGCGCATACGCCGACTGTGTGCGGGCGATCGATTTTGTCTGCGCCTGGCCGGGCATCGACAAGACCAAGATCGGGATCACCGGCGGCAGCCAAGGTGGCGGTCTGACGCTGGCCGTTGCCGGCCTGGACAGCCGGCCTGTGTTGGCGATGGCCGACGTGCCCTTTCTTTGTCACTTTGAACGGCCGCTCGATATCAGCGACAAGTTCCCATATCGCGAAATCGCCAATTTCTGCCGCAAATACCCGGGCAGTGACGAGCGTGTGTTCCGGACGCTCAGTTATTTCGATGGCATGAACCTGGCGCCGGACATCGTTTGCCCGACGCTGGTCACGGTGGGCTTGGAAGATATGGTCTGCCCGCCATCGACGGTCTTTGCGGCCTATAACCAGATCACGGCGCCCAAGCAGATCGACGTGTTCCGTTATTTTGCGCACGAGGTGCCGTCCTACCACGCCGAAACCAAGTTCCGCTGGGCCAATCACTTTTTGCGCGGCGTTGGGCCGTCTCCGTTGTCGGATTAGCAGATGAAGCGTTTGCCAAACCGGGGTTTTCCGGCCAAGCGTTTTCCAGACAAGCTCTACAAGGGTTACGTCTTTGACCTCGACGGCACCGTGTACCTTGGCGATGCGCTGCTGCCGGGTGCAAAACGGACGATTGAAACACTGCGCCAGGCCGGGTGCAAGATGGTCTTTGTTTCCAACAAGCCCACGGAAGCGCGACACGTCTATGCGGCCAAGTTGACGCGGTTGGGCCTGCCCACGCCGGTCGAACAAGTGATCAATTCGTCGTACGTGACAGTCAATTATCTGCTCAAGCGAGCGCCCGGCGCGCGGCTCTTTGCGATCGGCGAACAGCCCTTGCTCGACGAATTGACGGCGGCCGGTTTTGCGCTGTCAGAGACACCGGGCGAAATCGATTATGTGATCGCCAGTTTTGATCGCACCTTTGTTTACCGCAAGCTGCAAATCGCCTTTGACGCCATCCGCGCTGGAGCGCACTTTATCGCCACCAACGCCGATCCTTACTGCCCGGTGCCCGGCGGCGGCGAGCCGGATGCGGCGTGTATCATTGCCGCCATCGAGGCCTGCACCGATCACAAGGTCGAAGAGGTGGTGGGCAAACCATCGCCGATTATGGCCCGCACCGCGCTCGACATGCTGGATCTGCCGCCGCAGGAATGTATGATGGTCGGGGATCGCGTGCGGACGGACGTGCGAATGGGCCAAGAAACAGGTATGGCTACTGCACTGCCGCTGACCGGAGCGACAACGTTGGAAAGACTCCAACACAGTCCCTATCAGCCTGATTTTGTTCTGGAACGACTGGACGAGCTTTTACCAAAAGAAATATGGGATTGACAGGATGAACAGGATTTATAGTTCTGCCCATCCTGCGAATCCTGTTCACGATGTCATTATGGAGGAGCAGAATGAATAAAAGAGAACGAGTTTTAAGTTTGTTGGATGGATCCTCCGCAGCAGAGGGTGTTCCTGCCGCGTTTTTCCTGCACTTTTCCAAGGATTGTCACCGCGGTCAGGCGGCGATCGACAAGCACCTGGCCTATTTTAGATACACAGGTATGGATTTTGTCAAGATCCAGTACGAATTTTCATTCCCTCATCTGTCCGAGATCCAGACGCCGGATGATTGGACCAGGATGCCGCTCTACCAGCGCGACTTTTACCAGGATCAGTTGGATATCGTGGCTGGATTGGTTCAAGAGGCTAAACATGAAGCGCTGGTGATCCAGACCTTGTATTCTCCTTTTATGAGCGCCGGGCATACAACCAGCGACCAAATGATCACCGACCACATCAAGGCGGCCCCGGACAAGGTTAAGAAAGGGATGGAAATCATCACGGACAGCATCTTGTGGTTCGTCCGCGAATGCGCCCGCCTGGGGTTGGACGGTTTTTACGCTTCCACCCAGGGCGGGGAAAGTCACCGGTTTAAGGATACCTCACTGTTCGACGAGGTGATCAAACCGTACGATCTGGCAGTGATGCAAGAGATCGATCGTCTCTGTTCGTTCAACATTCTTCACATTTGTGACTATATGGGTGGCTATGACGATCTGACGCCGTTTCTCGATTATCCCGGCCAAGTGGTTAACTGCCCTCTGTACCTGGGTCCGGAGGCGCTGACTGCCCAACAGGCATTCGATCTGTTTGGCCGGCCTTCAATGGGCGGCGTTGACCGGCACGGGATCATTGTCTCTGGCAGCCAGGTGGACATAAAAGCGATGGTCAAGAATGTCCTGTCCGACGCGCCGGATCAGTTTATCCTTGGCGCGGACTGCACGCTGCCCGGAGATATCGACTGGGACAACATTCGAACAGCTATCTCGGCAGCGCACTCGGCGCGATAATGATACGGAAGGTGGGATGAGTCAATTACTGGAGGGTTTGAACCCGGCGCAACAACTCGCCGTTACGACGACAGAGGGTCCGGTGCTCGTGCTTGCCGGCCCCGGATCGGGCAAAACACGGGTGCTCACACATCGCGTCGCTTACCTGATCAGGGAAAAGGGGGTGCGTCCCTGGCAGATTATGGCCGTGACCTTTACCAACAAAGCCGCGCGGGAAATGAAGGACCGCCTGAGCAATCTGATCGGCAGCATCGACCTGGGCCAACTGACGATTGGCACGTTTCATGCCATCTGCGTGCGCTTGTTGCACCGCGAGGCGACGACGCTGGGGCTCAACCCCAATTTTGTCATCTATGACGACAGCGATCAGCAAGCCTTGATGCGGCGGGCGATCGCGGAACTGAACCTCGACGATAAACGCTTTCGCCCGCGCACGATGCACAGCATTATCTCGCGGGCCAAGACCGAGATGTTGACGCCGGCCGAGTTTGAGCCGCGCACGTACCAGGAAGAGGTGGCCCGGCGGATTTACGTCCTCTATGAAAAACTGCTGACCGAAAGCAACGCCCTCGATTTTGACGATCTGCTGCTCAAGGTCGTGTTGGCCTTTCGCGAGCACCCCGATCTGCTGCATAAATACCAGGATCGTTACCACTACGTGCTGGTGGACGAGTTCCAGGACACGAATGCCGTCCAGTATGAATTGGTGCGCCAGTTTTCGGGCGGTACGCGCAACCTGTTTGGTGTAGGAGATGAAGATCAATCTGTGTACGGCTTTCGCGGCGCGGATTTTCGCAACGTGCTGCGTTTTGAGAAGGATTATGGCGACACGAAAAAGATTCTGTTGGAACAAAACTATCGTTCCACACAAACGATTCTCGACGTGGCCAATGCCGTGATCGCGCCCAACATCCAGCGCACGGCCAAGACACTGTTTACCGAACGGGAAAAGGGAACGGTTGCCTTTGTTCACGAGGCATATGACGAAGACGAGGAGGCACGCTGGGTTGTGGAGCGCATTCGCCAGCTTGGTCAGCAAGAGATTGCCCCTGGCGATTGTGCGGTGATGTATCGCACCAACGCCCAATCGCGCGCTCTGGAAGAGGCATTCCTGGTTGCGGGGATGCCTTACAAGCTGGTCGGGGCAACGCGCTTTTACGGCCGGCGCGAAATCAAGGATCTGATGGCCTACCTGCGCATCATCCAGAATCCGTATGACAGTGTGAGCCTGGGGCGGATCATCAACGTTCCGGCGCGCAAGATCGGCGGCAAGACGCTGGGCAGTCTGAACGTCTGGGCGGCGAGCAAGACGATTTCGACCTACGATGCGATGGTTCTTATGTTTGAGGGCGAGTCAGCGCCGGTTAGCTCTGCCGGGCGGGGGGCACTGCTGCGCTTTTATATGATGTGGAACACGTGGCTTTTGCTGCGCGGCAAGGCCAGCGCGCTGGCACTGCTCGATCAGGTGATCGACCAGACCGGGTACGAGGGGTATCTGCGCGACGGTACCGACCAGGGTGAAGAAAGATGGGAGAACGTGCTCGAACTGCGCGCCGTTGCCGCCCAGTACACCGATATCGAGGAAGGCCAGAGTTTGAACGCGTTTCTTGAAGAGGTCTCGCTCGTCTCCGACGTGGACAATCTCGACGACTCGAATGCGCCCACGCTGCTCACCTTGCATGCGGCCAAGGGACTCGAGTTTGCCGTGGTGTTTATCGTTGGCCTGAATGACAAATTGATCCCTCACAGCCGCTCTTTCGACGATCCGGATGCGATGGAAGAAGAGCGGCGATTGTTCTACGTTGGGGTGACGCGGGCCCAAGATCGTCTCTATATGCTGCACACTTTTCGGCGATCGGTGTGGGGCAGCAGCGAGGTTAGTGAGCCGTCTCGTTACCTCAAGGACATTCCCTCCGGTCTGAAAACGGATCCGGACAAAAAACCGGCTCAGGCAGGTGCGTACACGAGCCGACGCGATGGCTATCAACGCGGCCTGCTCGGGCATGGAACAGAGCAGCCGCAGAGCGGCGCACGAACGCGTGCCCAGCGGCGATCGCCTTCCTCTACAGGCGACGGCCCGTTTCGAGTGGGCGACCAAGTACGTCACCGTGCTTTTGGTGAAGGTACGGTGATCGCCGTCGAAGCACGTGGCAGCGACTGGGATGTGACCATCGCTTTTAAGGGACGGGGGATCAAGACATTGGCCGCCAGCTTTGCCAACCTGGAAGAGATATGAAGCGTGATCGGCGTCCGGGTCAATCGAGTGAAAAGGCAACTTGCAGGTCACGGATCTCATCATCGCCAATGGGGACGTGATGGCCCAGGACCGTCGAGTCAATCAACGACCTGGCGCTGTATTCGGCCACCTCCAGCCGGTCAAAGGCATTCAAGACGCTGTGCCCCACGGTCAGCACACAGTCGTTTTTGGCCAGCAGCACGGGGCTGTTGAGGGAGACCAAACGCGCCACCTGGGCGGGATCCGTGTACAGCGTCTTGAAGGGAATGATCGGCACATCACGCAGCAGGATATAGCTCTCAGGAATGGTACGCGAATCAAATGGCGTTGAGGTGATCGCATAGGCGGTCATGTTGGGACATTGGGCAGTCATCACACAGTTGATCTCGGGATGCGCACCATAGATCGCCTGGTGGAGCTGCACCGAGCGGCTGGGCAGCTTGCCCTGCTCTCTGGTACCCTTGTGTACCAGCACAACCTCTTCAACCGACAGGCTGCCCCGGTCGACGCCGGTGGGCGAGATCAAAAAGCTGTCCGCGTCGAGCCGGGCGGACACCACGCCCTCGGTGCTGATCATCAGGTAACGATCCACGGCACGACGCACAATGTCCACGATCTGCTGGCGCAGCTCGCGCTCCCGGCTGGGATGGCCGGCCGGCACAAACTCGGCCAGCACGTTGCGGCGATGGTCGAAAAAGTTGAGTTCGGCGTCCGAAAGTGTGTCCACCGCCCCCAGCCCGCGGGCGCGGATCAACGAGCGAGCGCGGAGTAAGGTGCGGGCGCAAAAGTCGAGCGTCTCCAACCGTTGAAACGCCTCGAGCAGGCTCGATCCCGCGGCGGCCATGCCGTGATTTTCGAGAATCACAATGTTGTAGCCCTGTGAAAAGGTCGCGGCGATGTTGTCTCCCAGTTGCTCGCTGCCGGGCAGAGCATAGGGTGCGTAACCAACCGGCCCGCATAGTCGATTGGACTGAGGAATGATCCGCGTGTCGGGAATCTGGCGCACGATGCTAAAGGACACCAGTGCTGGCGGGTGGGCGTGGACGATGGCATTCAAGTCGGGACGTTGGGCATAGATGGCCCGATGGAACGGATACTCGGATGAGGGCCTGTGCGGCCCATCGACGGTGCCGTCGGCCCGGACACACATAATGTCCTTGGGGGTCAGTTTGCCCTTGTCGATGCCAGATGGCGTGATCCACAGATCCCCGTTGTCGTCCAAGATGGAGAGATTGCCGCCGGACAGCGTGGTCATGCCATCGTGATAGATCCGGTTCATGATCGCGACCAGTTGGTCACGCGGGTGCATCAGCCGAAAGTCCATCACCATCTCCTCAGCCCAGGCCGTTCAGCCGGGCAAATTCGTCGGCAATCTCGTCGTTGACAAATGTGAACAGAATCTCGTCGCCCATCAACTGAGCCCTGACCCCGAGGCGATCTCCACCCACCATATCAGCCATCGACTGGTTCATACCCGACGCCACCCGGCGCAACAGCCACCTGCCGACCACCGCCAGTCCCAAAGCGACAAGCCCCAGGACGATCCAGAGTTCGACTGCCGGATCGTCGACAAACGTGGACGTGATGGAAAAGAGCAGGCAGCAACTGAATAACAAGGCGAGCACAAACGCCGCGTTCAGAATAGTCGTGTTTCGCCTGGTGGCGCGCGCGTGTTCATCGCAGTACGGCACATCGACGGTCACGAACCTCCGACGCCTGCGCGATCCCGCACTCACCGTCTCGCGCAGCGTTTTGGTGGGCGGCTCGCCGCAGTAGACACATTTGTTTGGGAACCGGGCACTGTATTTGCCCTCGACGATCGGAACGTTGACCTCTTTCACGACAACCTCCTTTGCTCTGTAACCATACGATGCACCACTATACCATTGCGCGCACAAAAAGGCAAGCCGATGACTTGATTCAATT
>JAFGJF010000331.1 GCA_016929205.1 Anaerolineae bacterium | reverse complement strand
GTGCCTGCTTATGGTCTTGTTGTGGGGCATCCGGCACGATTGAAAGGATTTGTTTGTCCGTGTGGTATCCGTTTGGAGCGTGCTGAAGCTGGGGAAGGCATGGTACACGCCCGCTGCCCTCGATGTGGCACGAATGTTGATATTTCAATACAAGATTGGAGTATGATTGAATGATTCACATTGCACAACCTCAAATTGGTGAAGATGAAAAGCAGGCCGTTTGGGCAGTTTTGGAATCGGGCATGTTGGCACAAGGTTCGCGTGTTGCCGAATTCGAGACCAAGTTTGCCGACTATTGTGGGGTCAAGCACGCAATCGCTACCTCTTCAGGCACAACGGCGCTGCACGCAGCTTTGCTCGCCCACAAGATCGGCCCAGGTGACGAGGTCGTGACAACGCCGTTCACATTCATCGCGTCGGCAAATAGCATTCGGTACGTCGGGGCAACGCCTGTTTTTGCGGATATCGATCCTGTGACGTTCAATATCGACCCGGCTGCTGTTGAGCAGGCTATTACTGAACGGACCAGGGCAATTATGCCCGTCCATTTATTTGGCCTGACGTGCGACATGGATGCGTTATTGGGTATTGCCCAAAAACACAACCTGGTGGTGCTTGAGGATGCCTGCCAGGCCCACGGTGCCGAGTTTGGAGGCAAGAGAGCTGGCGGGTTCGGCACGGGGAGCTTTTCTTTTTATCCCACCAAGAATATGACGACGGCCGAAGGTGGCATCATCACGACCAATGACGATGATATTGCCGAGCAGGCTAGAATGATCCGCCAGCATGGCATGCGTCGTCGTTACTACCACGACGAGATGGGATACAATTTCCGTATGACGGACGTTCATGCGGCGATTGGCCTGGCACAATTGCCCAGGCTGGAAAAGTTTAATGAAACCCGGATCGCCAATGCGGCCTATCTTGGTGCGCACCTCACCAAGGGCGTGGTGACACCTACGGTACCTGCGGGATACCGGCATGTGTTTCACCAATATACCATTCGGGTGCCCGGTGGCCGGAGGGACGAGGTCTTGGAAGGTTTGCGAGAACGAGGTGTGGGTTGTGGTGTGTATTATCCGGTGCCTGTTCACAAGCAGCGGATCTATGAAGGAACAGACTGCTTGTGCCCTAAAGCTGAACAAGCCAGCGAAGAAGTTCTTTCACTGCCAATACATCCAGGATTGGCTCAGGGTGACCTGGAGCATATCGTTGAGGCCGTAAACGTGTTATGCTGACAGATTGGCAGCTTTTTCGGGATCGTATCGAGAATCAAACAGCCCGCCTGGTTGTGATCGGACTCGGGTACGTTGGCCTTCCTGTTGCAGCCAGTTTTGCGCAAAGCGGGTTCCGGGTCATTGGCCTGGACGTTGACAAGGCCAAAGTCGCCAGAATTAATATTGGCGATTGTCCGATCGAGGGAAAAGAGCCTGGGTTGCCCGAATTGATCTCCGAGGTCATAACAACAAGACAGCTGCAGGCAACGATTGATTATACTGTGTGTCGAGATGCCGAGATTGTCTTGATCGCAGTAGAGACACCAATAGACAGTGTTCGCCAACCCCGGTACCGCGCTTTACGTTCTGCGTTGCGCTCTTTGGAATCCAATCTAAGGTCAGGCGTTATGGTGATCGTCGAGTCAACGATCGCCCCGGGAACGATCCATCGACTGATACGCCCGGCATTGGAAGCCGGCGGGCGCCGAAAAAGCGGTCGCGATTTTTATCTCGTTCACTGTCCCGAGCGAGTGATGCCGGGCAGGTTGTTAAAAAACCTTACCAGTATGAGCCGCATCATTGGCGGAGATACCCCAGACGCGGCCGAGCTGGCAAAAGTGTTTTATCAGCACGTCGTTCAAGCTGAACTTGATTTGGCCGACTGTGTGACGGCCGAACTGGTCAAAACGGCCGAAAATGCTTACCGGGACGTGCAGATCGCGTTTGCAAACGAGCTGGCCTTGATTTGTGAGCAGGTCGGAGCAGACGTGTGGCGAGTGCGAGAGTTGGTGAACAAGAGTCCGGGCCGAGACGTGCTTTTACCTGGCGCCGGAGTGGGCGGACACTGTATTCCCAAGGATCCCTGGTTGTTGGCCTATGGGGCGCGCGATGCGATCGCGGCCAAGCTGATTCCGGCGGCGAGGGAGATTAACGACTATATGCCGCTGCACATGGCCGAGTTGACGGTTGATGCTCTGGCAGAGGTGGGTATGGGTGTCGAGGGTGCCAAAGTAGCGGTGTTGGGGTATGCTTATCTTGAAAACAGCGACGATACGCGCAATTCGCCCAGTATAACGTTAATCAATCGGCTCGAAGAACTTGGCGCACACGTTGTCGTCCACGATCCATGGGTACAAGCGTATCAAGGCGTTTTGCAAGACTGCGTGCGAGGGTGTGACGCCATTGTTGTGATGGTAAAACACCAAGCGTATCTTGATCTCGACTGGCAGCAGTTGGGCAAGCTGCTTCGGCATTCGGTGTTGGTGGATGGAAGACGTGTTGTTGCCGAACCCGAACTGCTGCCCGGTTTTACATTTCGAGGCATTGGGCGATCGATCGCAAGCTAGTCAAGATCACCTACTGACCGGGCGTATTTCACTTTGGGGGCGAGTTTCGGGAGTGGAGGCTTCAGCCGGGCGACCAGTATCATAGAGCATCACCAACCGGCTAAAGCCTAGACTCCGGCGTCTAAAAACCGCGATGCACTCGCACGCTTTCCCCAGAAAGAAATACATCCTACTGACCGGCTGATACGCAAGCCAGTAGCTTGATAATATTTGTTGAAAAAAAAGTGGGAATATGTATCAGAATCACCAGGTTGCTGTTGTTGTACCAGCGTACAATGAAGAGGTATTGATTGCTCGTGTCATTGAGACAATGCCAGACTATGTCGATCGAATTGTTGTCGTCGATGATTCGAGCCAGGATAGCACGCCAGAGACGGTGGAGCGATATGTGCCGCAGATGGATGGACGGTTGTTGTTGATCAGGCATAACAACAATCAAGGTGTAGGCGGCGCGATCGCGACTGGATACAAGTGGTGCGGCGATCACGGCATCGATGTGGCGGTCGTTATGGCCGGAGACGCGCAGATGGATCCCGATGACCTGCCGGCCATCCTCGATCCTGTCGTGTCGGGAGAAGTAGATTATACCAAGGGGAACCGCTTGTTTACCGGGGATGCATGGAATCAAATTCCCAAAGTTCGCTATCTGGGCAATTCGGCCATGTCGCTTTTGACCAAGATTGCCTCTGGCTACTGGCACGTGGCCGATTCACAAAGCGGATACACGGCAATCAACCTAAAGGCACTCAAGACGATTAATTGGGACCGGATGTACAAGCGATATGGGCAGCCCAATGACTTGCTGGTGCGGTTGAACGTGTTCAATTTTCGAGTGCGTGACGTACCGGTAAAGCCGGTGTACGGAATTGGTGAAAAAAGTGGGATCAAACCGCTGCGAATGATCCCCAAATTGTCGTGGTTGTTGT
>JAFGJF010000330.1 GCA_016929205.1 Anaerolineae bacterium | reverse complement strand
CCCGCCCCAGCGGCAGCACCGACTTGAACCGCACCCGCACGTCCAACGCGTCGCCCAACGCCCGCACCGTGTCTCCCTCCGCGCCGCCCATTTGCTCGGCAGTGAGTACGGCTGCGATCCCGATCTCGGTCGTTGGCTTGGCTGCCAACAGCGCCTTGAGGTTGCCGACCGTGCGCGCGTAACTGCCCGCCCCGCGCCGTGCGTCGTGGCTGGCCTCGTCGCCGTCCACGCTGACCACGACCTGGTCGGTGCTGTGGGCCAGGTCGTCGACCAGCGTCGGTGTCAGGTGATAGGCCAGGTTTGTTCTCAACACGACCCAGGCGGGCTTGATTGTTTGTCGCAGGCCGGCCAACGCAGCCAAGAGTGCGTCTCGATCTTGATGTGCCATTGGTTCACCGCCAGTGATCACCACCTTTCGAAACCCCGCTGCTGCCGCCTGTTGCACCAACTGCACGACCTCTTTTACACCCATCATCTGCGGCCTGCCGGGGGCCGAACGGGCATAACAATGTTTACAGCGCAGATTGCAGGCATAGGTGATGTGAAGATAAGCGTTGACCAGGCCCTGCTGCGACTGTGTGTCGAGCTTGTTGCGCAGCATGGTCAGGCTTTGCAACGCCATCTTGGGCAGGGTAACGATTCCGGCGCGGTCGAGTTTGGACAATGCATCTTGCGGCGATGCGCTGGCGCCCAGGGCGACTGCGGCGACCAATTCGCGCGCCTGGCGGGCCACCTGTCGCGGATGCGGGCCGTCGCGCATGATCTGCAGCAGCTTGCCCTTGCGCATCAATCCGTGCTTGTTTGGGCCTTCCGACACCACGGCGTCGAGATTTTGTTCCGAAAACACTTGTTCCAGGGCGCGGTCGGCAATGTGGTCAAAGAGTTGTTTGTAGGCTGTGCAGTGAGGATCGCGTGCGCCGCTTCCGTGAGTGACGGCGTTGTAGGCGCACCCGCCCCTGCAATAGGCGAAATGAGCGCAGTCCCCGCACGCTTGTGCAGCGGCCGCCTGGCGTTCCTGGAGCCGCGTCCAGATCGGCGAACGGGCGAGCCCTTTTCGGTCGGGCTGCTCTTGCACCGATCCCAGCCGCCACTCCGGATGGCCTGCAAAACGGTTGCACGAATAGATGCCGCCTTGTGGACCAACCGTCATATAGTCGCCCAGACAGTCCGTGAACGTGCAGATACCGCCTTTGCCCGCCGAAATGCTCTTTGCCATCGCGTCAAACGTCGTTATCTGAATCTCGGTGATGTGTTCCATATAGGTGTCAAACAAACGGACAAACAGGTCGGCGTGCGCTTGCGGCGACATGGCGAGGCTGTCCTTGCGCGAGTCCTCAAGTGTCGCAACTGCGGCGTGAACGCTGAACGCCAGGTGATTGGAGGAAAAAAAGTCGAATACCTGCTGGTAGTGGGGTGCCGAGAGCCGTGTGAGCGTACAGATCACGCCCACGCTCATCCCGTTTCGCCGGGCTCTCTCGATCCCGGCCATTGTTTTGTCAAAATATCCTTTGCCACGTTGGCGGTCGTTGATTTCGCGTGGCCCATCCAGGCTGGTGCCTATCGCGACGTCGTATTCCTTGAACAAACTGCAAAAATCGTCATCCAACAGCCACAGGTTGCTTTGAATGGACAGTTTCAGCCGTTTCCCAAATCGGCTGCGCAGCAAGCCGAGTTGGCGTGCGTACCACGCTTTTCCCGCCAGCAGAGGTTCGCCGCCGTGAAAGGTCAGATCGACCCGTTCACTTGATCCAGAGATGGAATCGATCCACTTTGTTGTGGTATCAAACGTTGCAGAGGACATGGTTGGGCCTTGATTGGGCCCGAAGCAATATGCGCAGGCAGCCTGACAAGCTAGCGAGGGAATGAGCATGAAATGGTCTGACATCCGAGTTTGGCTCCTATTGACAATTTCATCCGCCTGTCAGTATAGTGCGAACGGCAGTTCTCAGTTCTCTATTCGCCACATTCGAGCACTTGGATGTCAGGGCGATGCGTGGCATGCTCGAACAAAGGCACGATGGGACTACCATGCCTTTATTTTGTGGAGTGATAATTAACATATTGTACTACATAATGGATACATCTACAAACGGGCTTTTGCGCTGCAGCGTATGGCGACGGAATACAACCGCAAACGCTTGTGTTTTGTTGTGAGCTTTGCTTCATCTGTCCCCAAAAAACGCCAACAATCGCACCGCGTAGGCGTCCGGCGCGACTTCGGTGACGTTTTGGTGTCCCGCTCCGGCAACGATCCAAAGATCTGCTCCCGCACAAGCGGCGTCGAGCATGGCCTGTGGCGTGCCGGGTGGCACGTCGGTATCCAGCTCGCCGTAAATCAGCAGCAGCGGGCGCGGGCTGATCGTGCACAGATCGTCGATCGGCCTTACGCCATCCACGTCGATCCCGGCCCAGCGCATCACCCTTACCGCCGGAATCTGGGACAGGGGGCCAAAAAACCGCGCGCGGTAGCGAATCTCTTGCTTCAGCGTTGGATAGGTTGCCTCCAGGATCACGGCGCTCAGCCGGTCGTCCTGCGCTGCAACCTGGGCCAGCGCCGCTCCGCCCATCGAAAAGCCGATCGCCCCGATCCGGGACACGCCAGGCTGTGCCGCGACAAACGCGATACGCCGTGGCCCTGGTCGGACAAAATCCGGGCTTCGGGCAAAAGTTGGGCGCGATTGTCGGCGTAACCGTGGGCCAGGATGACGGCCAGGCCATCCTCCGCCGTGGGCGGGATGTACCAACCGGATAAGGTGACACCGTCGCCGGTGTTCAGGGTCACCGTCTCGTATTCGGCGATGCCCACGTCTTGCGGCATCCGATCAAGGGGAATCCGCGGCGGGGCAAGTGCGACTTGTGCGGCCTGGGTGGCAAAGGTCAGGACAGACATCGTGACAATGACCAGTCCAGCCAGCAAGAGCAGCACAAACACGAAGGCGATGTTGCGCCAGCGGATAGGATGTGATTGGCTCATTGGTTTTGCTGATCCACCAGCGACTCAAACCGGTCGATATCCGCTCGGATCAGATCCAGGCTGCCGCGCCAGAAATCGGGCGTGCGGATGTCGATCCCGAACCGTTGTGCCAGGCTTGCCGCGTCGCTCAGTCCCGTCGAGGACAGCATCTCGTCATAGCTTGCCTGGAACGCGTCCGGGTCCGCCTGGTAACGCGCGTACAGCCCCAGCCCAAACAGCAGCCCGAACATATAGGGGTAATTGTAAAAGGAACGGCCGGCGCTGTAATAGTGCGGCTTGGCGGCCCACATATAGGGGTGCAGCGCGTCTGGATCCAGCCTATCGCCATAGGTGTCTTGCTGCGCTTCGACCATGATCTGGCACAGCTCTTTTGCCGACAGTTCCCGGCGCAGCCGTTCTTCAAATGCGCGCTTTTCGAACTGGAAGCGGCTGGTAATGTCGACGACGACCTGGCACGCGCCTTGCAGATCGGCCTCGAGGATCGTGATCTGCTCCTGCGCGTCGGCGGCTTGCAGTGCCGCCTCGCGGACGATCTTTTCGCAGAAAATGCTCGCCGTTTCGGCCAAGGCCATCGGCGTGCGGCGCTGAAGCATGGTGCGCGGCGTGAGGTTCAGGTTGTGATAGGCGTGACCCAACTCGTGGGCCAGTGT
>JAFGJF010000329.1 GCA_016929205.1 Anaerolineae bacterium | reverse complement strand
ATCGATTCCCGTTCCGGTCGAGCAGGTGGGGCGGCTGATGCGGGATCGCGCCTGGCAGTACCGGCCCGAACTTGCCGCATCGTTGCCTCCCGCCGATATTGCGGAAGCGGACGGCGCCTGCGATAACCTGATCACCTTGCGCGCCCATATGCTCGTGCGACACCAGTTCGGCAGCGACGTCGACTGGCATCTGCGCCTCTTTGACGACATCGAATCGACGGTCAGTCTCAATGCCCAGCCCTTTATCCGCAATCTGGCTGTCGCCTATGCACAGACCGGCAACGACGACTATGCCCGGCACTGCGCGCGGCTGCTGTGGTCGTTTTACCGCCAGGCGCCGCTGCCCAACCACCACCAGCCATTTGGGCCATGGCGCACGCTGGAGGTAGGCAACCGGCAGTGCAACGCGTGGCCGGTTGTGGTCGCCTGCGCCGGGCAGACGGATGCCTTTGACGAGCAGACGCATGCCATGCTCGCCCGTTCGCGCCTCGATCACATGCGCTACGCCCTGGCTTACTGCGGCGGGGCCAACAACTGGTACCAGGTCGAGGCGGCGGGCTTGGCGACGGCGGCGCTCTTTTCGCCCGAACTGCGTCACGCCGACGCCTATTTGCGGGTGGCGCTGCGCCGGCTGCGGTGGATCAACAGCTTTGCCTACTATGACGACGGCTTTCAATTCGAATTGACGCCCGGCTATCACGTTTTCCCCACCTCGTCGATGTTTGCCGTGGTCGCCAGCGCGCGTGCCAGGGGTGTGGCCTTACCGGACGATTTTGTGAGCTTGGTGGAAAAGGCGCACGAGATGTACCTTTATGCAGTTCAGCCCGACCACATCCTGCCCATGTTGAATGACTGTAACCCCAATCCCACCGATCCAGCGCCGCTTTTGCAGCGTGCAGCCCAGACGTTCGAGTCCGACGCGTTTCGCTGGGGTGGCAGCCACGGGCAAGAGGGCCGTGCGCCCGACCAACCCTCGCATGCCTGGTCCTCGGCCGGGTATTACGTGATGCGAGACAAGTGGGGTGAGGACGGGCAGTACCTGTTTTTCGATGGCGCGCCATGGGGCGCGTCGCACCAGCACGAGGACAAGCTCAATTTCGTGCTCTATGCGTATGGCCGGCTGTTAATTGGCGATCCGAACATTTATAGCTATTCGCGCACTGAATTGACCCACTATTTCCGCTCCTCTCGTGCCCACAACGTCGTATTGATCGACGGGCAGGGCCAGGCGCGGCGCGCCAGGCAGGAGTCGCGGCTGTCGACGCTGGGCCGGAACGAATGGGTCAGCGCTGAGCGGTTCGATTTTGTCAGTAGCGAATACCTGGAAGGATTTGCCCAGGATCTGTTCGGAGGTGTAACGACAGAGGCCGATGAACGCTTTCGGCAGCGGCGGGCCATCTTTTACGTCAAACCCGGCTACTGGATCTTGTGTGATCTGATCCGGGGCCAGGATCAGGAGACGCACACGCTGGAACAGCTTTTCCATGTCGCCCCGCTTTACAAACCCGGCGAGACAACTGTTTTTGAGGCTGGCGAGTTGTCCGTTTCGCCATCGGTCATCTTGACCCGGGATCGAGGGCAGGGCAACCTGGCGATTTTGCCGGTGGATGCAAGGGAATTGCAGGTGCGGGCGCAAAAAGGAGAGACCAACCCGGCCGTAGGATGGTACGGTGTGCTGGGCGAGTTCCCGGCGTGGGACGTGACGCTGGAGCGCAAAAAGACCTGCCCGGCACGAATGGACGTGGTGCTCTTTCCAATGCCGCCTGGATCCGAGGCCTACCCGGCCGTGCAGCGCCTGGCTGCCGGGGAGTGGGTCACCGCATTCCGCATCACAGGTGAAGGACTTGACGATACGTTTGTCTTGTGTGAGGAAGGATGTGGTGTGGTTACCATCGGCGACTTGCGTTTTGAGGGGCGCGCGCTGCTGCTGCGGCGGCAGCCGGAACTGCAGGTCCTGACTGTGAATCCGGTGACCGTGTTGCTGGATGGTCGAACGATAGGCTGAACGACAAGTCACATTGCGGGCGCGATCCGTCATTTAGCAATTGGGACAGGAGGAAAAAATGAACGGTGCACAATGGGTGGTTCGCACGCTGCGCGACAGAGGCGTGGAACATGTTTTTGTCCTATGCGGCAACGGGCTGGATCCGTTTTTGGTTGCATGCCGCGAATTGGGATTGAACGTCATCGATGTGCGTAACGAGCAGGCTGCTTCGTATATGGCCGACACGTGGGGGCGGATGACCGGGCGGCTTGGCGTGGTAGCAGTCAGCAGCGGCCCCGGGCATACCAATGCGCTGACCGGGTTGGCCAATGCTTTTTGGGACGGCGGGCCAATGCTGCTGATCAGTGGGAGCAGTCCCCAACACACGCGAGGAATGGATCATTTCCAGGAGCTCGACCAGGTCGGCCTGGCCGCACCGGTGTGCAAATACGCCGCCAGAGTGGGGCAGGTTGAGACGCTCGAACACGAGTTGAATACGGCCTTGTCTGCTGCCGTCACCGGCCGTCCCGGACCCGTACACCTGACCATCCCCGTCGACGTATTTAATGCCGCCGTGGATGAAGGGGGGTTGTTGCGTCCCCGTGCTGTGCCGGTCCAGGTGGTCCCGCGCGGTTCTGGTGGCGAGGAGCTGGTTCGAAAGGCAATCGATTTATTGGCATCGGCGCAAAGGCCGTTTATGGTTGTTGGCAGCGGTTTGTTTTACGCTCGAGGTTGGGAGGCGATGGCCGAATTTGCCGAATTGACCGATATCCCCATCGTCTCTCACATTTGGGATCGCTGTTGTATCGAACATCCCATTCCCCAGTACGTGGGTGTGACCAACGAAGAGTTGAACGGCGCGATGTGTATGCTGCCTCAGGCCGATGTGATCCTGGTCGTCGGTGCGCGTATCGACTATCGGCTGTCGCACGGACGCCCACCCGGTGTCTCCAAAGAGGCCAGGATCGTCCGAATCGATGTCGATCCCTCCGAGATCAACCGCACCGTTGTGCCCGACGTGGGCATTGTCGGCAGTCCACGGGCCGTTCTGCAGCAACTGATCGAGGAAGCGTGCCGGGTCGTGGGTTGGTCCAATAGTGCGTGGCTGGCCGAGGTGTGCGCCCGGCGTGATGGTTTGCTTGAGGCGTGGGATGCGCTTGGCAGGGAGGACGTGTGCCCGGTGCCCGCGATCCGTATCTGCCGCGAGATCAAGCCTTTCCTCGAACGCGACATCACCTTTCTGCTCGATGGCGGAAATATCGGTCGTTGGGCGCATATGACCTTGTTTGACCGCCATCCCGCCCATTGGTTCACCTGTGGCGCGAGCGGCGTCGTGGGCTGGGGGCTGCCGGGGGCGGT
>JAFGJF010000328.1 GCA_016929205.1 Anaerolineae bacterium | reverse complement strand
CGTTATCTGCGAGCGTTATCAATAGATCGAATTACATCGCTCTGAATCAAAAACCTGGTTTCTTATCTTATCCCCCTGAACGCTTACCCATCGGATAGCATTCGAAAATGATTTGTCACTCACGCTCTGTGTCATGATAACAACGCCCAACACAGCACGGTGCGTGTGGAGTGGACTCCAGAGATCGGTCTGATCAACGCCATGTCGCCACTGTCTGTGGTGCTCTGTTCTTTTCCCGCCAGTGCGTTCGGCGCACGTTGGGGCAGGCGCATGGGAACGGCCGTTGGCTTGACGCCGGCTGTATTGGGAAGCAGCGCACTTGTTCTGGCCGAAGCCGCACCAGCGGCGCTGGAGAGCGGGGCGATCCTGATTTCCTATCTCGTCGTCGGGGCAGGGATGGCATTGTACATGATCAACGTCACCCCTTTCCTGCTAGTTTTCCCGGCAGCCTAGCTGGACGCATACTGCCGGGAATCGTAGCGTCAAAAGCGTTATGTACCCAGATAAGCCTTGCGCATCATCTCATTTTGTAAGAGTTTTTCGGCCACATCTGCCAAAACGATGCGACCCGTCTGAAGTACGTACCCGCGATCGGCGATGTGCAAAGCCGCGTTGGCGTTTTGTTCTACCATAAAGACAGTCGTGCCCTGGCAGTTGATCTGCTGAACTAACTCAAAGATACGCTCGACCAGCAGCGGCGCCAGTCCCATAGAAGGCTCGTCCATCAGCAACAACCTAGGGCGCCCCATCAGCGCCCGCCCCATCGCTAACATCTGCTGCTCTCCTCCGGAAAGGGTGCCCCCCAACTGCGACAAACGCTCTTTGAGGCGGAGAAAAGGCCAAGTACACGATCCAGATCTTGCTCGATGGCATCGTGTTCGCGCCGTAAACGTTTGTGGCGCAAATAGGCGCCCATCTCCAAGTTTTCCAGCACCGTCATCTCGGGAAAGATACGGCGGTTCTCGGGGACGATCGAAACGCCGCGCGCCACGATGTGAGCCGTAGGCAGACCATCAATCCGCTCGCCCTGAAACTCGATCGAACCCCGAACTGGTTTTACCAGGCCCAGGATGGTTTTGAGGGTGGTGGATTTGCCGGAGGCGTTACCACCAGGAGGCACACGATTTCTTGAGTATAGATTTCAATGTTGACATTCTGCAAGATCGGGATCGGGCCGTAACAGGTTTCGATCTCTCTCAACCTCAAAAGCAATTCACCGCCCACCAAACCGCTCCCGCCCCAAGTAAGCCTCGATCACGCATTCGGTGTTTATGACCACTTGGTAATCGCCTTCGGCGATCTTGCATCTATAGTCCAAGACTATCACCCGATCCGACACGTCCCCCACGACTCTCATATCGTGTTCTATGATCAAGATCGTATACCCTTTCTCATCCCGTAAACGTCGAACCATCTGTGTCATTTCGAGTGTCTCATGAGGGTTCATGCCAGCTGTAGGCTCGTCAAGCAACAACAACTTGGGCTCGGTCGCCATAGCCCGCGCGATCTCGAGGCGGCGACGGTTGGCGTAGGAAAGGCTGTAAGCTAGCTGATCGAAGCGATAACCAACCGCGTCCCAAAAAAGGAAAGGGCTTCTTGGGCTTTTTGACGAATACGTGACTCTTGGCGACGAAAGGCGGGCAAGCGCAGCACAGTACCAATCACCCCCACGCTGCCCCGCGCGTGTTGACCCACCATCACATTCTCTAGAACGGTCATATTGGTAAAAATGCGCAAGCTCTGAAACGTGCGAGCGATACCCCGCGCCGTGATCTGATGTGGTTGCAGACCCAGCACACTCTGCCCCCCAAACAAAACGTCGCCCCTATCAGGGGAACAAAGGCCAGTAACAAGGTTAAAGACGGTGGTCTTGCCAGCGCCGTTAGGTCCGATGAGACTGACGATTTCTCCACACTCGACGCACAGGTCCAGACCGCTCACGGCACAAAGGCCACCGAAATGTTTGGTCAAATCCCGCACCTCTAGCAATGGCACAACTCTGTCCCTCGCTTTCACTCACGTTTGCGCATTGATGGTTTCACTTGGGAATTGACAATGACCCACACACATATACTAGAGAGCCAGCCGCCCATTACGACCTGGCCATCCATCGCGCGCCAAACAATCCTTGCGGTCGATAATTCATCGTGAGCACCAAAAGAATCCCCAAGATCAACATACGGGTAATGCTCGGTTCTTCGACCAGGCACATTTCCCAGACAAAAGCCAACGTATATAGTGTAGGCACAAGCAATATGTCACGCGCTCGGCCTTGAAGACGGACGATCGCCAGTAACAATACAATAGCCAACAGAAAAGCTGTGTTTCCAACAACCGTGCCTTTGACTGGAAACAACATCCAGAGATTCAGTATTTTTGCCAGCGGACCAACAACTGACTGGGCCACACTGACGGCAAGTTCTGGCTGTACGAACCACTCTGGCCAAAAGGCGGTCGACAAAAGCTTGATCACCACGCCCAGGACCACGACACTGCCCAGCAAGGCCAACCCGCGCATCTTTTTCTGTCGCGACGTCCACATGACGGCAGCGACAAGGATCCCATAAAAGATGAGGCGAGCAGCTTGAGGGCTGCGCAGTAATTCGGGCAAAACAGAGAGAATGAGTGCCCCACTAACTGCGCCTCAAATACTCCCCACTCCTCCCAACACAACCATTGCATACAATACAATGAGCACGGTCATGTTGAAATTCGAGGGAAACACCGATCCCTGCCAGGCGGCAAAGAGTGCGCCCGCCGCCCCGGCAATCGCCGCACCAATCGAAAAGGCCAACAGCTCCATCTGCCGGACGTTCACACCCATAGCCTGGGCTGCCAGTTCATCCTCTCGGATGGAACGCCAGGCGCGCCCGATGCGCGAGCGATCGAGGTGAAAGACGACCAGAAACACCAAAGCAGCAAAAACCAGGATCAAATAGTAATAGCTGGTCGCTGTT
>JAFGJF010000327.1 GCA_016929205.1 Anaerolineae bacterium | reverse complement strand
GATGAGGCCACGGCGCGACAGCTCTTTGAGCGCGGTCTGGCGCTGTCTCGCGAAGCAGCGGATAGATGGGGGACGGCCTTTGCGCTCGACGGACTCGGCGCATTGGCTGCGAGCCGGGGCGACTATGAGCGGGCGAAGACCTATTCAGAACAAAGCTTGAGCATCTCGAGAGCGATCGGCGACAAGTGGCTGAGCGGGATCACGCTGCTCAACCTGGGCGAGATCGCTCACGCCCAGAGCAATTATCTGCGGACACTCGCGTGTTACGAGGAAGGTCTGGCATTGCTCAAAGAGAGGGGAGACAGGTTGTTCGCCGCGATTGCCCTGCACGACCTGGGCCAGGTGGCGCAGGATCAAGGCCAGGTCGATCGGGCACGAGTCATCCACACGGAAAGCCTTTCGCTGTGTCGAGAGTTGGGGAGCCAAAGGGGCATCGCCATGTGCCTGGAAAAGCTGGCCGGCATCGCCGCGGCGCAAGCACAGCCCGGACGTGCGGCGCGGCTGCTGGGCGCTGCAGATGCCCTGCGAAAGGCGATTGGCGCGCCAATGGGCGTGGCCGATCGCCGCGACTATGAACGTGTCGCCGCTGCCGTGCGAGCAGCGCTGACGGAAAGCGAGTTTGTGCTGGCCTGTGAGCAGGGACGGGCGATGACCTTGGAGCAGGCGTTCGCTTGTGCTTTGGCGGACGGCGACACGTAGATCTGTACCATTGGTCACCATATCACCGCACGACAAGCGGCAGATAGGTGAGTCGATCCCACCTGCCGGCATTTCGGTTGAATGCCGGCCTATCTGCCGCACGTTCATAAGCAGTCTGAATCATCCGCAGTCGCAAGAGACAATATCCTTTGATCGATCGCACGATCCTTTTCCTGCTAATCCGTTCTGCGTCATGTGACCTAGTCCGAACTCGTCCTTTTGACGGAGTCGAGACTACGTCTTTGTACCGATGTGCGTGGCGGGTAAACGTGCTATGATGATGGCTTGGGTGCGGAGCCCAAGATCTCTCACCTTGACAGACAACAAAAAAGGAGAACTTGATGAGCACTGAGGTTGAACCAACCAGGTCGTTTTTTCAGCGCATCCGCAGCAACATTCATGCCATCGAGGCCGCCGAATGGGTGGCCCTCACCCTGATTCTCGGCGTTTTGTGGTCGGCGATCATGATGGTGTATGCCGTCAGCGAAAAGCAATGGGCGAGCGCTATCGGTATGGCCTGTCTTTCTCCGGTCGTTCTGCTGCTGGCCCTGTTTATCCTGTGGGGCATCTATTTGCTCTATATTCGCATCGCGCGTTGGGGCGGATCGTTGGTAGATGTAGGGTTATGGGTGTTGATGGCGGCGATCACCGGCAGTGTGACCTTTTGGGTCTGGATTATCCTCGACGTAAACCGCTGGGTTATGTCCAGGCTGTTCTATCGCGGTGAGGCGCCGCTGGAATATGCCTGGAGCCAGGCCTCCAAGCAGCGGCGCAAAGTATGGGAGCAGGCCCGCACATCACCGCCGGCGGTATTGACGGCCAACGCGGCAATGCCAGTCGGAACCGGCGCTGCGCCGGCCGGCGAGCAGACGATCAAGGAAGGCCCGGCCAACCACTGGCGCGGCGCCGAATCGGTGGGCGGCAAACTGCTGCTGACCAATATGCGCCTGCACTTCCAATCGCATAAAGTGAATATCCAGACACACGACGTATCGTACCCGATTTGGGAGATCGTTTCGGTCGAGAAGCAAAGCACGTTGGGTGTCGTTCCCAACGGCATCGTGGTCACCTTGAAAGACGGGCATCAGGAGCGGTTTGTGGTCGACGACCGCGACGACTGGATCGCCAAGATTCAACAGATCAGATCGGGCATATAGCCAAGATGCGGCACGACGAACGCCTCACTCTATGCGGGTACGCCCGTGATGACAGGGGAGAAGGATGAATAATTTACGACGATGGAGAGCGATCTTGATTTTCCTGATCAGCCTGATCCTATCCGCTTGCGGGTCAGACCAGGTATCGAGCCCTACGCATACCCCCTCACCTATGGCAACTTGGACGCCTGAGCCAACCTTTACTTTGAGGCCCGCGCCAACGGTGACACCTACCCCAACCCTTACCGCCACACCGGTACCCACGCCAACGCCGGCGCCGGTTGTTATCCCCACACTCAATGTGAGCGAGATTGTCGCGCGCACGGGTCGCCAGCCGATCGGAGCGACCAACCTGGAGCAGGTAGCGCTGCTGGATATGATGAAGCATTCCGGGCAATTCAACAGCCTCCAATTCAGCCCCGACAGCACGCTCCTGGCCTCGACGGCACGGCGACTTTTTATCACGGGCGCGGCTTATCTGACGGAAGCGGACAAACCACTGCAGGTGTGGGACGTACAGGCGGCCGAGCGTATCTGGGCTCGGGAAGGGAACTTTCCGCCCGAGATGATGTTCACCCCGGATGGGAAACAACTGGTTTACGCGGATGGTTCTACCGATCTCTTTTTGAGCGACCTCGCCTCCGGCCAGGAAACCAGATTCAGTTCCGCCCAGGAAATGGTCGGCCTGGACATCAGCCGGGACGGGCTGTGGCTGGTGGGAGCCAGCGAGACCAGCATCTGGATATGGAATGTGCAGACCGGGCAGAAACGGACGCTGGTGGACAGCACCGGCGATGAAAAGATTCACAGCGTGGCGTTTACACCGGATGGGCGGCAGGTCTATTATGCTGCCGGGCGTTCGATCTGGTACACCGATATCGACACCGGCGCACAGCACAGGCTCCAAGATGCTGATTTCACTCCCATTTTCGAGTATGACCAGATTCGATTCAGCCCCAATGGCAGCGTGTTGGCGGCGGTCAACTATGGCGAGTTGGTGCTCTGGGATGTGCGCGCCGGCAGGGTAAAAGGCCAACCGGAAGGAGCGCGGACCGTCGCCTTTAGCCCTGACGGCACATTGTTGGTGTCGGTCTTTTCCGACAACCCAGCCCGAACGCTGGCAATCTGGGATCTCGCTACATGGAAGTTGATCACAAAACTCGAGGGTCACACCGAGGGCATTGATGCGGTCGCCTTTAGTCCCGATGGGACGTTGATCGCCTCCGGTGGCGGCGATGGCAGCGTGCTGCTCTGGGGCATTTCGGAACAAAAGCTGAATCTGCCCGCCGTCTCTATGGTGGGGGTGGAGGACAGCCACTGGTTATCCAGCGCGGTCTCGCCGGCCTGGCTGGCTACGGCCGACAGGCCCGCTCGCTACGAAATTGTGTTCCGGAGCACGTTGCGCCAGGCAGCGTCGTGCCCATATACGGGCGGCTACACGCTTATGATCCAGCAATGGGCCGTGGATGTGACCGTCGCCGACCTCCAATCGCAGCAAGTCTTGGGCGTGGAAACCTTCGTCGGCGCACCTGCCTCGCAGGCCAACTGCCCGGAAAGGCACACCTTTGTTGCCAAGACGGACTATTTGTACAATGAACCGCTGCGGCAAGATTTCGCCGATTGGCTCACAACGCTTATGAACGGGTTGGGATACAAATAGTCAACACCGGTCGGCTTTTGTCGGCCGCTAAAGCGCCACCGGGTTCGATGTCGACGAGTTCAAAGCCGCATTGAACCAATAAGCTACCGGCTATCAACTGCCGGGTGCACCTGTGATAACACAGACCAGAAATGAGCGAATCCAGTCAGACTGGGTATGGCTAAAAACCGCCCGATGAGACGCAAACTAATCGTGAAGGAGTATGCCAATTATGAATACGAGACAGAACGTAGCGAGGAGACTGGTCTTGATCTTGAGTCTGGTGTTGGCGGGTTGTGCACAGGTGACGCCAACAGCG
>JAFGJF010000326.1 GCA_016929205.1 Anaerolineae bacterium | reverse complement strand
GTGTTCAGGATGTTCTCCAGCGCGTGCTGGCAGGGATAGGACCACGTCGGGTTGGTCGTGACGGCTGTCAGGACGCCACCATCGTAGGTGCCGACTTCCCAGTCGAGGTCTTCTTCAACGATCAGCACGCCAGGGCCGACGACCATCGGCGTCTGGGGCAGGCGCTCACTCACTTCTGGCAGGGACCCCGAGGCGACCATGCTCGCCAGTGACGGTGCTTCGTTCTCGGCTGGCTTGGCCTCGGGGATGGGGGTCGCCGTTGCCTCTGCTGCGGCGGGTTTCGGCGTGGCGGTAGCCGCCATCGGCTCCTCGGTCTTGGCGCAAGCTGCAACCACAGCGCCTGCCGTTGCCAGTGCCGAGATCTTGATAAATTCTCTTCTACTGAGTTCTCTCACCTTTTTCCTCCTTGTTGGAAGGTGCAAAAAAAAAGAAAACGCTCTAGTTATTAAACACCCGACTGTGAAATAGGTATCGCTCGATAAACCACCCTCCTCTCGTTTTTTGTGCTGAAAAAAATGGTCCCTGCCGCTATCAACTCACGATCGCCGGGGCAGGGGATGGCCGTTCGGCAACGTATGCCGGACGCCCGCTCGATCCTCGGATCGTGATCTCGACCGGCAGGACGATCTCTTGGTACGCATCGGGTGCCGATCCGGACAGCCGGGCGACAAGCAACTCGGCCGCTCGCCTGCCCATATCGTAGGCCGGCTGGTCGGCCACGGTCAGAAACGGTTCGATGACCAATTCGGCCGTCAGATCGTCGATGGCGACCACCGACATATCTTGTGGCACCCGCAAACCACTGTCTTGCAGTGCTCTTTGGGCGCCAATGGCGATAAAGTTGTTAACCGCAAACAATGCGGTCGGGCGCGGTGAGGTGGCAAGCAGTTGCCGGGTCATCTCGTACCCGGATTGTTGGCTGAACCTGCCGTGCTGCACCCAGTCCGCCCGGATGTCCAGCCCGGCCTCTGTCAACGCCTGGCGATAGCCTTCTACCCGGTCGGCGGCCGTGGAAACATCCTGAGGTCCACTCAACACGGCAATCCGCCGGTGACCGAGGGCAAGCAGGTGGCGGATGAGCTGGTAAGCGCCATCCTGAGAGTCGCCTCGGACGACGTCGACTTGGGCCGGAGAAACCCGGCGATCGAGAATGACGATCGGCGTGTGTTGTTTTTCGAGCCAGGCGACGATCTCGGCGTCGGTGCGTGCTGGCACCAACAAGATGCCATCCACTTGTTTTTGCATCAGCACGTCCAGGTATTGCTCTTGTTTCGCTTCAGACTCGTCCGTGTTGCACAAAATCACGCTGTACCCGGCATCTTGGGCCGCATCCTCGACGCCTCGGACAACAGTCGTCCAAAAGGGATTGGTGATATCGGTTACGACCAGGGCCAAGGTATGTGTCCGCTTGAGACGCAAACTGCGTGCCAGTCGGTTCGGCATATATCCCAGTTCCCGGATCGCCTGCTCAACGCGTTCCCGCGTCTTGGCGCTGACGTTCCCGGAATGATTGATCACCCGCGAAACGGTGATTGGGGCGACCTCTGCTCGTTTTGCGACATCACGGATGTTAGGCATGCCAAAAATGCTCACAAAAAGACACTAGGTAAGGGGTAAGGGCCAGGAAATGATAACATGGTCATTGGTAACGTTATCATTGGTAACGTTATCATTTTATCACGGATTTTCGAGTTTGTCAACATCCAAAACGCTGCTCTCAAACCATCTCTGTTGACACCTCCCGAGGTCTGTGATACAATGGATATGATGTGGTATCGTTACCATAAACTCTCGCTGACAGGAGGCAATGCATGTTAAAAACAGGCATTCTCAATCCGGCTATCCTTTCACTGCTGGCACGCGTGCGGCACACCAATATGCTGGTCATCGCCGATCGCGGGTTTCCTTTTTGGCCGATGATCGAGACGGTAGACATTTCGCTGATCGACGATGTGCCAACCGTGCTGCAAGTGCTAGAGGCGATCCGGCCCAATTTTAACATTGGCCAGGCGGTTATGGCCCAAGAGTTTGTGGAAAACAATACGCCGCACTTGCAGGCCCGGTTTGCACTGGCGCTGCAAGGTATATCCATCTGCTTTGAACCCCACGAAAGCATCTTCAAACCGCGCGTCCCCCAGGCGGTTGGACTGATCCGTACTGGAGACACGATCCAATACGCCAACATGATCCTGGTGTCGGCATAAGATGTGTAAAGAAACCAGGTTTTTGTCAAAAACCTGGTTTCTCAAAAGGTGAACATGGACATTGACGCGCACCAACACTTTTGGCAGTACGATGCCGAGCAATATGGATTGGAGCAAATGTGAGAGGTGTAGCGATTACCGATACTAAACAAGTCAAGATCGTCGACCTGCCAGAGCCGGTGATGGGGCCGGAGGATGTGCTGCTTGAGCTGCAATACGTTGGGCTGTGCGGGTCGGATCTGAACGCCTACCGGGGCAGTTTTGCCCTGGTCACCTATCCGCTGATCCCTGGTCACGAGTTGAGCACCGTCGTCCTTGACAAAGGTTGCCAGGTACCCGATTCACTCCAGGCCGGCGACAAGGTAACGGTGCTGCCGTATACCCAATGCGATGTCTGCCCGGCCTGTCGCGCGGGGCGTCCCAATTGCTGCCAATTCAACCAGACGTTGGGCGTGCAGCGCCCTGGTGCGTTGTGCGAGCGCATCGCCGTGCCTTATACCAAATTGTACAAAAGCGATCTGCTCACCCAACAGGAATTGGCCCTTGTCGAACCGATGAGTGTGGGCTATCACGCCGCCAATCGTGGTCAGGTCAGCGAGATGGACGATGTGCTGGCGATTGGCTGCGGCACGATCGGCATAGGGGTCGTCGCCGCTGCGGCACGCAAGGGGGCAAAGGTGATCGCCGTCGACATCGATGACGACAAGCTGGCCCTGGCCAAAGAATTTGGCGCGCAATACACGATCAATTCGATCGATCAGGATGTGCTTGAGGCGGTGGCCCAGTTGACAAACGGCGAAGGCGTCAACGTCGCCATCGAGGCAGTCGGGTTGCCGCAGACATTTCGCATCGCCATCGAGGCGGTGTGTTACGCCGGGCGGGTGGTTTATGTGGGCTATGCCAAAAGAGACGTGACTTTTGACACAACCGACTTTGTGCGCAAAGAACTGGACATTCGCGGTTCGCGCAATGCACTGCGCGTCTTTCCGGCAGTGATCAAGATGATTGAACAGCGCGCTTGGCCGTTTTCAAAGCTGATCAGCCGGACCTATCCGTTTGACCTGGCCGGGCAGGCGCTGGCCGATTGGGACGCCGATCCGGGCCGATTTACCAAGATTTTGATCGCATGCGGCGATGGCTGACAACTGCCGTTCTGCCGAGCGATCATTGTTGTTGTCTAGACAAGCTAGAGGGTGCAGGCTAGTGTAGGAACCTTTTTTTGCGGTTTTGTCGGTGTGTGGTATTGTCCCCTTTGGGAAAGGGCAGAGGCTTGATTGTACCATCCACATATTTGATCTGCTGCACGTCCACACCGATCTGGTAGGCCATCGCCTCTTTGACCAACTCGACACACTCTTGAGCGCAAGAAAAATCGTGCCGGCAGTCGACAAAGTCACGAGCGAGCACGGCATCATTGGCGTCCAGAATGCACCAATACAAACGCCTTGGTGTCGCGCTTTGTTGAATCAAGGTGTGGCAGGACATATTTTTGACCTGGTAATCGCACGTTAATGCCAAGAAGTCAGTCATTTTTCCATCTCCCCGAATGATGTTTGCCTATATGTGGTAGATATCTGCCTTGTTTGCCAGGACAAAGCGTTTGCCGAACCGATCCCCCACGATTATCATTATCGCACAAAAAGGTTAGAAAAAGGTTAGGTTTGGTTAGATGATTGTTAGAAATTTGTAAGAAATGAGAAACCGCCCTGGATTTATCATCCAGGGCGGTTTTTGTTCATCTCAAGTCGCCGGGTTACATTTGTCGGGGCACCATATCCGTACCCCACATATCCTGAATATCGGCTTCTTGCCGCAATCGTTCAAGTTCTTGTTCAAAGAGCTGCGCGCGGCTTTGTTCGCGCTCGGCCTCATCGAGCGTTTTGATCTGATGATCCAAAACCTCAACGATAGCGGTGCCATATTCTGTCGGAATGGGTTCGGTGATCAGCCCGATCTCAGAACTGAACAAAATTTCAGCAAAGAGCGGGCCAAATTGATCGGCCAGTTGCGTGCGGCCGATCCAGCCCATATCGTAGAGCGCTTCATTCATATCGATCTCGCGGTCCTCACGGGCCAGAATATCGAGGATGTGGAAACCAAACTGGGTTTCTACAGGAGTGGGGTACAGCCCGATATCGCCGGTGAATGCTGCTTCCTCAAAAGGCTCGACCATTTGGCCGCGGCCAAACCAGCCAAGGTCGCCCCCCAGGTCTTTATTGCTCTCATCTGTCGACAATTCAGCAGCGAGGGCGATAAAGTCCTCCCCGACTTCAAGTCGAGCGAGCACGCTTTCGGCTTCTTCTTGTGTCGCGACCAGGATGTGACGTGCATGTACCTGTTCTTCGACGCCGGCCTGAAGTGTGGCGATTCGGGCCATCGCATCCTCGTTGGTTTCCGCCGAGGTATAACGAAAATGAACTTGTTCCTCTTCGGTGGGCACGTCGGTCACCAACACATTTTCGAGTTCTTTTTTGAGCAGCGATGTCCTGATCATATCGCGGAAATACGCTTCGCTCACCCTCGCGGATTTGAGCACAGTGTCTTTGAACTCGTCGTACTGGGCCTGGAAGGCTTCTGGTGTGTCTGGCGTTGCCGTGGGCAAGGGTGTCGCTTCTTCAGTTGGCGTTACCTGTGGATCGGCGGTAGGCGATGGCGTTGGCGTAAGCGGGACGCGATAGTGTTGAAACCACCCCTCTTCGAGTTCGATCTGGACTGCTTCCTCGCCGACCGACAGACCACGCTGTGTCACTTCCTGCAGGACCAATTTTTCGTCGATCAGTTCGCTGACGATGCCCTGGTAAAATTCGGTACGTTGCTCCGTTTCCAGACGATCGACGGCGCCCGGCATAAGGAACCCGTTATAGTAATGGTACCAGAAACGGACCCGCTTTTGATATTCGGGCAAGCGGATCGGCTTGCCATTTACAACGGCTACAACCTGGGCATTTTGCGAGACCAGTCCGATGACCAGAATGATCACGATGACGGCCACCAGTGTGCCGGTACTGATCCATATCCATTTGAGCTGCTGGCTTTCACGCCTACTATGATGGACCTGTTTTTTTGTCAGCCTGCCAGCTTGTTTTGTTTTGCGACTCTTGGCCATGTTTTACTCCAAATGCTTTGTTTGATGTGACACAAAGGCGGGCATAGGACGGTGTAAGAAGCGCCTATGCCCGCAGTCATTTGTATCATCACTCTGGTTTATGGCAGCGGTTCGACCTATCGCCCGGATGTGGACTCGTGGCCCGGTGCAAACGGCAAAAGCGCCATATGGCGTGCGCGTTTGATAGCTTGTGCCAACGCGCGCTGGTGTTTTGCGCAACTGCTTGTCTGCCGACGCGGCCGGATCTTTCCGTGCGGTGTGACATAATTTTCCAGGAATCTGACCTGCTTGTAGCTGATCGGCGTACCTTGACGCCCTACACAGCGTTGGCTGCACCCCGTGATTTTTTTCTTGGAACGGAACGAATGCCTTCTTGGCCGGTATGAGCGTGAGCCAGAGTGGGACGAACGGCCGCCACCTGAGCGGGATTCGTCATCTGAATCATAATCTTGGTATTCTCTATCATCAGACATTTGCTTTCTCCTGCAAGCGTTTCCTCAAGCGCGACTTGTAGGGCTTGGGAAACAGTAATTCTTGACTAGATTTGAAATTGTACAAACTTAGTTGTCTCGTACTTGGTCCAGATTCTGTGGTTCATCGGACTGTCCGTGTTGGAGTGGGATCAACCTCTGGGCGACCACTTCGGCGCCGGAATGAAGTACGTTATCTGTATCTGTCCATTGCCGTGTTTTCATACGCCCTTCGATAAACACCCGTTGACCGGTATGCAGTGTTTCCTTGCATGTTTCGGCCAAAGCTCCCCAGACGATGACGTTGAACCAGTCTATCTCGTCGTGATACGTGCCGTTGGACGAGATAGTCGGATAGGTCGTGACGATGCTAAAGCAAGTGACCGGCTTTCCATCTGGTGTGTATCTCATTTCCGGAGATCGTCCCAGATGTCCGATAAGCATCACCTTGTTTAAGCCTTGTGGCATTGTTTCCATTTCCTGAGCCATCGCCGTCATAACCACGACCTTTTTCTTTTTTTTTAAAAAGTTTGCTAACAGACGCGAGTTGTTCGTTAACAACGCGGTTTTTGCATCCTATTTTTTGTCCATACGAATGACCATATGCCGTAGGATACTTTCGGACAGCTTGATTGACCGATCGAGTTCTGGCAGCACGGATGTGGCGAATTGGCCCTGGATAAAGTAATAAAAGCCCTCTTGGACTTTGTTGATTGGATAGGCCAAACGGCGACGGCCCCATGCCTCGACATTTTCGACCTGTCCCCCATCCGTTGTCAGGATCTCGGACAAACGCTCAATGACTGCGTCTTGCCCTTCCTGTTCTACATCGGGGCGAATGATGAGTGCTACTTCGTACTGATTCATCTTCGCGGTTTACCTCCTTTCCTCGGGATTACCCTTGACTATGTTTGTGCCAAGAGCAGAAAGAACGAGGGATGTTCGGTCAAGGTTGATCCTCGATCCGGCCCTCGCTCCGCGACAGAGTATTTTACCACTATGTTTGTTTTTTGGCAAACCAGATGCTTGTCATATGAGTGCAGTTTATGGTAGAATAGAGTCAACGCTCTCAGTGCAACCTTGACCAACTTGAGAAAGTGGTGGAGGAAATGCTATGCAAGCTCACCAGTCCACGAACGTAGGAAAATCCAGTTCTCCCCCTTCACATCTGCAAAATCGTTACATTCTTGCCAAATGGCTAGGCGAAGGCAGTATGGGAGCCGTTTATTGTGCCCACGACGAACTGCTCGATCGGGACGTTGCCGTCAAATTTCTCACTCCAGAACGGATGGGCGATCAAGAGGCGCGTTCTCGTTTCTTGCGCGAGGCGCGCGCCGTGGCCCGGCTTTCGCACTCGAATATTATGACCCTGTACGACATCGGTCAAGAAGGCGCATGGCAGTTTCTGGTGCTGGAATATATCCCCGGTCAAAATCTGCACGAGATCATGATTGAGCGAGGCGGAGCGCTTTCCGTGCGCGAGGCAATCCGCGCTGTCAAGGGAGTGCTGGAAGCGCTGGCATATGCACACAATCAAGGCCTCGTTCACCGCGACA
Source organism: Anaerolineae bacterium (assembly GCA_016929205.1). The sequence goes on along the minus strand of JAFGJF010000326.1, from coordinate 1,647 downwards.
TCAAGCCGGAGAACATTATGGTGATGCCGGATGGTGAGGTCAAGGTGATGGATTTTGGCCTGGCATTGGCCCGGGGCGATGTCCGGTTGACCCAAGAGGGAATGGTTGTTGGTACGATCCTCTATCTGTCTCCCGAAGTGATCGCCGGGCAGCCGGCCGATCGGTGTTCTGATCTGTATGCTGTGGGTGCAGTGTTGTACGAATTGTTGACCGGCAGGCCGCCATTTGCCAGCGACGATCCGATGACTGTATTCTCACAGATCCTCAACACGCCGGCCACGTCACCGCGTGCTTTTGATGCCAACATTCCTTCGGAACTGGAATACGTTACCTTGCGCCTCTTGAACAAGGATCCTAACGAGCGATTTGGATCGGCGCAAGACGTGCTAAGCGCTTTGCCGGCAATCGAGTTGATGGATGCACTGACGGCAGAAGGCAGTGAGTTGGATGCTGCCGAACGGGCCTCTTTGTCTCTGGTTGAGCGCATCGTCCGCAGTTCTTCAACCACTTGTGCGGCGCAGAGGCCGGAGCCTGCCTGGGAGCCCGACGATGATGCTTTGGTGGCTTTGCAGCCTGGCGCATCCAGTGCGTCTCTTGATTTGGCTGCCGACTTGCTCGTCTATGCTGCCTTTGAGGATACGGCTTTGGCAGTGGAGGCAGAGCGCCGTCAATTGGCTGGATTGTTGCAGAACAGCGTTATCGATCCACTCAATTTGCTTCTCTCGCAGGCCAACGCTTACGAACAGACATTAGGCGCGAACCCGATGGCGCGGATGGCCGTCTCTGTGCTGACCAGTCTGGCGCGGCAGGTTATGCAGAGCGTGCGCGACCTGGAAACCAACTTGCATCCCACCATTCTGGACAGCCTGGGATTGGAGCCGGCGCTGGAGTCGCTCGCCAGCCAGGCGATGCGCGCCTATGGCCTGCAGATCATCCTCTCCCTGGAACGGATGCGCGAGCGATTGCCGCCGCAGATCGAGCTGACGCTCTTTCGCGCTGCCCAGGATGCGCTCAATCGTGCCATTCAGCACGCGCATGCCTCGCAGGTGACCATTCGCTTGGAGCGCAGCCAGGAGCAGTTGATTTTCAGCCTGACCGATAACGGCGTGATGCCGCCCGGAGGGGATGTGGCAGGCCGTGATGTGTTGCGCGCTGCCCGGCGGCGAATCGAACAACTGGGCGGCATGGTTGAGACGGGCATGGCACAACACGGCGGCTTTGAATTCAAGATCTGCCTGATCGTCGATCCGCCGGTCGAACTGACCGAGCGCGAGATGGAGGTCATCGAACTGCTGACCGAGGGCTTGAGCAACAAAGAGATTGCCCGCCTGCTGTCGGTCAGCCCGCGCACGGTCAACTTTCACCTCGATAACATTTACTCCAAGATTGGCGTCAGCTCGCGCACCGAAGCCGCGATCTATGCGCTGCGCCACGGGTGGGTGCGGCGCCCCACCTAGATCCTGGTTATTTAACCAGGATCAAACCGGTCATTTGGCCGTTTTCCCAACTCGGACTTTTTTGCTAAACTATAAATGACTCTACTGCAAAAACTAGTTTCAACGCAAAGTCGCAAAGACGCAAAGCATTGCTAACTATTTCAAACATTCGCTTATATGCATCAAATCCTTGCGCCCTTGCACCTTAGCG
>JAFGJF010000039.1 GCA_016929205.1 Anaerolineae bacterium | reverse complement strand
CATAGGCATATGGGCAGAAACGATGTAAAAGCCGGGCTGAAATGTGCCGCCCCGGCTGTTGCGATGTCGAGCGACCAGCCGCTCATACAATCACGTCAACCCGGCCGCATTCCACATTTTACCCATATAGTCGGCGATCAGCTTGCCGGCCGCCATCGTGTCCTCGGCCGCGAGTTCGTTGATCCGCTTGCTGAACGGTTCCGGCGTGACCGGGCCGTCGTAGCCCATCGCCGCCAGTTTCTTGATAAACCCCGGCAGATCGATGACGCCGGTCTCCATCGGCAGGCGGCGATCGTTGTCCATGTACGTCTCGAGCGTCAGTCCCTCTGGCGCATCGTTGACGTGCACCGTCACCACGTCTTTGGCCGTGATCGTATCCAGTACGTCCAGCGGATCGCCCGAAGTGAACAGGTGCCAGGCGTCGAGAAGCAAACCCACGTTGCCCGTGCCAATCGCCCCGGCCAGTTCCATCATTCCACCCAGCGTATAAACGAATTCGTGTTCAAAACGTTCGCGGATCGTCTTGGGGCCGAGGAACTCGATGCCCAGACGACAGTCGTACTCGGCCAGCACCTCGGCGATGGGCCGAAAGCGAGCAATGTGCCATGCCCAGTTTTCCTCGTACGCGAGATCGTTCGAACCGGACACACACCAGGTCGCCGTGCGCGTGCAGCCCAGCGCCTTGCCCAGCGCAGCCAATTTGGGCAGTTGCTCCAGGTCTTTTTCCCACTGATCGTCTTTGTTCCAGGCCACGGGCAATCCCCATTGACCCGGCTTGACGCCTGCGCCGTCAAACAGCCTGCGCACGTACGCGACACCCTTTTCATCGGCCAACTGGGCCGCTTCTTTGATGCTGAAATCGATACCACCAAAGCCGATCTGTTTTGCCAGGTCGATCGTTTGGGCCAGATCAAGGCCGCGGATGCCGATCGCGCCAGCGCTTAAATTCTTGAACATATTTGGCTCCTCCAAGTGAGACGAACCGTCTCGCTAACCCTATAGACCGATACTCGATAGATACTTGCGGCTTACTACCGCACTCTCAAATGGCGTAGGTAGTTGGGTCACGTCAGTCTCGACAATGAGCCAACCATCAAAATCCGCCTCTTTTAGAACCTCGACAATCGCCGAGATGTCCAGACAGCCCTGGCCCAATTCCGTCCAGATGCCTTTGCTTGAATAGGTGCCGTAATCCCAATCCTTGCCCTGCCCCGCACGCAAAACCTCGCCGTTGACGTCTTTGACATGCATGGTCTTGATGCTGTCGGCGTAATCCCGGCAAAACTGCAAAGCATCAACGCCGGCCCACGCCAGGTGCCCGATGTCAGGACCTTGGAAAACCAGGCCACGATCGACCATCGAGAACAATCGGTCGATCTCTTCCCTCGTCTCGATCGTGCTGCCGACATGATTGTGAAAGCAGCTCTTTACACCTTCTTTTAGCGTGATCTGACCCACCTTGTTGAGCACCTTGGCAAACTGTTCAAACTCGGCATCGCTCATCATATCGTCCGGCGACACGTGCCCGGCAACCTGGTTGCGCGTTTTGCCGCTCCGTGCGACGTAATCGCCGAAACCACCGGCAGCAACGTACAATTCGCTACAACCGCATTCGTGCATAAAAGCAGCCATTTTCCGTGCGCGTTCCAGGATCGCCTCCTCTTGCGCGACAGCCCAAAACGATTCCCCCAAATAACCCGGCGCAGGTTTGAGATCGTATTCGGCAAGCAATGACATTGTCTCTGCCGCTGTGCGATCTCTTTGTGGGCTGGCAGGCACACCCTCGTAGCCGGCCTCGCTGATCTGGCGCAGCATCTCGTTTTCTGGCGCTTTGAAACGCATACCCTCGGGCGTAAACTCGATCCAGGTTATCTGACCACAACCGATCTTGATGTGACTCACTCTGTTGCCTCCTCATATAAAAATCAACATTGATCTATTTTACTCTGGTGGTCTTACGTCGTCTAGTGCATACCGCGCCCACGTGCCTGGCGCGTTCAGACAGGTCGAGACCACACGCTGCATCGTCTCGCGCTCGGCCCACACCTGGGGACGGCTTGTACGCATAAACTCGTCGATCAAGCGCGATTCATCGACTGGTTCCGGGTAAAGGGCATCCGCGAACACATTTTCTTTCTCGAACCACTGTCCCCAAATGGTTGGCATCTCGAGCGCGAGGCGGATTGCTTTTGTCAGACACAGCGGCGCGCTTTGCATACCCACATCGCGCAAGCCCACCCGTAAGCCCATTTGCAAGCTCTTGTACAACAATGCTGGCTCGCTCAGCAGCGGCATTGTCGCCCGCTGTCCGGTATAATTTTGCCGGCACAACTCTGCATCCGGCGAGTTTTGCGCGCGACAGCGCATCGGGCGAACGGGATAGATGGTACAACGATCTTTGTGCAAAAACAGACAGGGCGCCTTGTCTGAGAAACCGGATTTTTGAGAAAAACCCGGTTTCTCTTCATCCTGCAATCGCGCTTTGACCCTGTCCAGCACGTCCACATTCGACTGCGCGTACAATATAATCCGAAAAGCTTCCGCCGGCAAGAGATCGGGACGATCGCCGCCGACGTAACAACAATAGGCACAATCCAGTTTGCACGCCAGGCGCGGCAACTGGCCTTCGATCGCGCGCATATTCTGCGTGCCGAGCCAGTCAAAAAAGCCCATCAGATCCAGGATCGCATCCGCATCGCGGCGTACCTTGAGCAGTTGTGCTGTCACCGCCCAGCCTTTGACGGTGAATTGACGCAGCGCACCTTGCGGCGCACCTGCCGCGCCAGCACGTTGAGTCGAAGGGGATCGCGATCCCTTGGGTTTTTTGCGTTGACGTTTGGACATAAAGGCCTCAAATGTGACACTGCCAGGCTATCTGTAGTGTTTTTTCAGAAATGCCGTCACGGCTTTGATAAAGGGCTCAAACTGCTCGCGGCGGATGTTGTGTCCTGCGCCTTTGAGCTGCACGACCTCGATCAGGGAATTCATCTCGGCGGCTTTTTGTGCCGTTTCGGGCGTGACGATCGAGTGCATCTCTGGATCGCCGATCACGAGCAAGGTTGGAATCCTGATCTGGGGCACCAGTTCGTTCCACTGCGGCCGCCTGCCGCTGTAGCGCCCGACAACATTCGGGCTTAGCTGCTGCTT
>JAFGJF010000325.1 GCA_016929205.1 Anaerolineae bacterium | reverse complement strand
GCCCACAGCCCGTCGGCAACGGCCTATTTTGCCCTATATGTGCGGCGGCAGGATCAGGCGGCGCTTGCCTACTTGAGAGGGATCAGCACGGAGGGCAGCGTGCCCAATGTCGCTCCTTTTGACGTCTTTGAGCCGGCCTGGGTGCTGTGGAACCTGGCACTCACCGGGTCTTTGGACCAAGAGCTGCTGGCTCTGTGCCAGCCTCATCTCGATTTTCTTCAGTCTGCCTGGAGGCCGGGCAAAGGGGTTGGCTTTGCCGCAGGGTACACGCCCAGCGACAGTGACGATACGAGCCTGGTTTACGAGGTATTGGCGCGCTTTGGCCGGTCAACAGACCTGGAAGCAGTGTTTGCCTACGAAGAAGAGGATCATTATCGCTGCTTTGCCCTCGAAGCGGATCCTTCGATCAGCGCCAACATTCACGTGCTGGGGGCATTGAGACAGGCCGGTCTGGAGGTCCAGCATCCTTCGGTTCTCAAAATCTGCCGTTTTTTGCAGCGAGTGCAGACGCTGCGCCTGTTCTGGCTAGACAAGTGGCATGCGTCGCCCTATTATCCTACAACACACGCGATCATTGCTTGCGCCGGCTATGACGACGATCTTGTACGGGATGCGGTTTATTGGATTCTAGAAACGCAAAGCAAGGACGGATCGTGGGGATATTATATGCCCACGGCTGAAGAGACCGCTTATTGTCTTCAGGCGCTTGTGTTCTGCAAACGACATGGGGCAGAGATTCCTGGTGATGTCATTCAGCGCGGTGCCGGTTGGTTGGCCGAGCACACCGAGCCACCGTATCCACCGTTGTGGATTGGCAAGTGCCTGTACAGCCCGGCGTTGGTCGTCAGATCGGCGATCTTGAGTGCGTTGATGATGACGGAGGAGTAGATCAACATGGTTCGTTTGAGACTATTTATCAGCCGGTTGTTGAATGTGTCTTCGACGGATCCGGATGATGCCCGGCGACGCAAGTTGTTGAATGTGTTGCTGGGTGGTGTCGGTCTGCTCACCCTGATCGCCCTGGCGATGACCGTGGCCGGTTCGATCCTGGCTCCGGAACAGGTGGAACCGGTTCTGTATATGGCCAGCCTGGGCATGTTTTTTGCAGTCGGCTTGATCTTTGCCCTCAACCGTTATGGATCGGGCGGGTTGGCCAGCACGCTGTTCATTGTCATGTTGACAGGCATTATGGCCCTGGCTGAAGCGCCAAAAGAAACGATCGCCGGCCGCAGCCTGGTCGTATACACCATCCCGATTATTATGGCCAGCTTTATCCTCCGCCCCTATGCCAGTTTCGCGGCTGCGATCTTGATCTCGGCCATGATGGCCGTCATTGGTATGGTCGTCCAGGTTTTTCCCAATATTATGGGCATGATAGCCTTTTTTGTGATTGCGTTTGTTTCCTGGTTGGCGGCCCGCAGTCTGGAGCAGACGTTGACCGAACTGCGGCTGATCAACCGCGAACTGGACCAGCGCGTGGAAGCGCGTACCCAAGAGCTGGCAAGGACGTTGAGCCAAAACCAGGCTATCCTGGAGAGCATCGCCGATGGTGTTATTGTGTTTGACCGGAGCGGCAAGGCCGTGGTGGCCAATCCGGCGATTGCCAGACTTCTCGACTATCCGGACAGTGGGATCATTGGACGTGATGTGGCTGCATTGATGGCCGAAAATGTGCAAAGCGAGGAGCAAGAGGTCATGATCAACCTTGTGCAGGGCAACGCCAAGAGTTATCCCACTTTTAAATTGGAATGGGGCATAAAAACGCTTTCGGTGAGCTGCGCCCCGGTGCAAGTCGAATCCGAGCCGACAACGGGCACGGTGGCTGTGTTCCGAGACTTTACCCGCGAGGCTGAATTGGAGCGGATGAAAGGTGTGTTTGTGTCGATGGTGTCTCACGAACTGCGCACGCCGCTCAACGCCATTCTTGGCTATGCCGAGATGCTGCACGAAGGCATTTATGGCCAACTGGATGAAAAGCAGCGCGAGGCGATACAGCGCATCCTGGCGAACACCCGGCGGCAGTTGAGCCTGGTTAACGATCTGTTGGATCAGGCTCAGATCGAAGCCGGCACGCTGGCCCTCAACTTTACGACGGTCAAACCGGCTGACCTGATACGAGAAATGCACAGTACGATGATCGTCCTGGCAATGGCAAAGGGATTGGAATTGAATTGTCACATTGATAACGACGTGCCGGAAATGGTGCAAGGTGATCCGCAGCGGCTGCATCAAATCCTGATCAATCTGGTCAACAATGCCGTCAAGTTTACCGAACGGGGCCAGGTAGAGGCCAACGTCTTTCGTTCGGATGAGGACCATTGGGCGATCCAGATCCGCGACACCGGACCCGGCATTGCCTTGGAAGCCCAAGGATACATTTTTGAACCATTTCGGCGTGCGGACGATTCGGCGACGCGAAAACACAGCGGCGCCGGGCTGGGTTTGTCGATTGTCAAGCAACTGGTCAACCTGATGGGTGGCGAGATTATATTAACGAGCCGGATCGGCCAGGGAAGCACATTTACTGTGCGTTTGCCCATCGCGTCACGGGCACAGAGGGAGACGAAATGAATACAACACCGCGTGCACTGATCGTTGAGGACGATGCCGACTTGTCGGTGATTTTTTCCGAGTCATTCAAGGCTGCCGGGTTCGAGACCGAGATTATTCGTGATGGCGGGGTTGCCGCACGACGGTTAGAACAAACGGTGCCCGATGTTGTGGCCCTGGATCTGCACTTGCCCAACGTATCCGGCCAAGAGATCCTGGATCAAATCCGTGCCGACGAACGATTTACCAAGACGCACGTCATTATCACCACTGCCGATGCGCGCATGGCCGAGCCGCTTGAGCATCGGGGAGCGACTCTGGTGTTGATCAAGCCGATCAGTTTCAGCCAGTTGCGCGATCTGGCCAAACGACTCAAACCTGAGGCGTAAAACGCTTCTGTAAAGAACGGTTTTTTCCAATCGAGTGGAGGAAGAATGGTGAGTAACAGGCAGCCAAACGTCATTGTCTTTTTTACCGATCAGCAGCGTTGGGACACGACCGGCGTGCATGGCAACCCACTCGGCCTGACACCCAACTTTGACCGGATGGCCCTGCGCGGCACACATCTGTACAACGCATTTACGTGCCAGCCGGTTTGTGCCCCGGCCCGTGCCAGCTTGCAGACCGGCCTTTATTCTACCAACACGACCGTGTGGCGTAACGGCATTGCGCTGCCGGAAGGGATGAAAACGCTGGCCGATTTTTTCAAAATGGCTGGGTATCGCACCGGCTATATTGGCAAGTGGCACCTGGCCGATCGTGACCCGGTGCCCGCCGACCAACAGGGTGGCTACGATGACTGGTTGGGCGCCAACCTTTTGGAATTCACGTCGACGCCATATCATACATTGTTGTACGATAACGATGAAAAACCGGTCGAGCTGCCCGGCTACCGCGTTGATGCCCTTGCCGATGAAACCATCCGCTACATCAGCGCGCACCAGGACGAGCCGTTTTATTTGTTCCTGTCTTTTCTCGAACCACATCATCAGAATCACGTCGACGATTTCGTCGCACCCGACGGCTATCGCGAACAATATCGAGGCGCGTGGCTGCCGCCGGATCTTGCCGCGCTTGGCGGATCGACGCACCAGCACATCGCCGGGTATTATGGTATGGTCAAACGCCTGGACGAAGCGCTGGGGCGCATCCTGGATGTGCTCAAGAGTCTCAAGTTGGATGACCATACGATCGTGCTCTTTACGTCCGACCACGGCTGCCATTTTAAAACGCGCAATTCAGAGTACAAGCGGTGCTGCCACGAAAGTGCGGTGCGCATTCCCACCGCGTTTTGTGGGCCCGGTTTCGAAGGCGGCGGCCGGATTCAACCATTGGTGAGCCTGGTCGATCTGCCGCCGACGTTGCTCGACGCAGCCGGTCTGCCCGTGCCAGAGTCAATGGAGGGGCGGTCGATTTTGCCATTGCTCACCGGCGGCGGGCAGAATTGGCCCAAAGAGGTGTTTATCCAGATTAGCGAGGCGCAGGTGGGCCGGGCCGTGCGCACCCAGCGCTGGAAGTACAGTGTCGTTGCGCCCGACAAGCACGGCGGCCGGGATATGAACTCGGATCATTACGTGGAAGAATTTTTGTACGATCTGGAGGCCGATCCGTTCGAGTTGACCAACTTGATCGGGTTGGAATCGCACCAGCCGGTCGCTCAGGTGCTGCGCGAGCGATTGATTCGCCGCATGGTTGCGGCGGGAGAAGCCGAACCAACGATCGCACTGGCGCCATCGCGCCCCAGTGGGCAGCGCCGCGTGGATGATAATGAATTGTATGCCTGATGTCCCAAGTCGGGAGGGTAAAACATGAACAATCGTGAGCGCGTGCTGGCGGCTTTGAATCACCGGCAGCCGGACAAGGTGCCGTACAACGTTGCCTTTACGCATAAAATGCGGGCTCAAATGGCCGACTTTTACGGGGATCCCGAGTTTGTGTCGGGACTGGGCAACTGCCTGACGCTGCTCCACTGTGAGCCTGCCAATAGCTGGCAAGAGGTCGAGCCTGACATCTGGCAAGATCAGTTTGGGGTGCGCTGGGATCGATCGATCGACAAGGATATTGGCACTCCCTGCAACCGCATGGTCACCAAGGACACGCTCGACGTGTATCAGTGGCCCGATCCGGGCGACCCGACGCGCTATGATTCCTATGACACGATCCTCGGCAATGGGCACGCTCGCCGGGAACAAGACGACCGGTTCATCGTCGTCAATCACGGGTTCAGCCTCTTTGAGCGGGCGTGGACGCTGTACGGCATGGAAAACTTGCTGATGGACATGGTCAGCGACAAGTCGTTTGTGCACAAGCTGCTGGATCGCATCCTCGCTTTCAACCTCGAGATCATCGATCACGTCTGTACGTTCGACGTCGATGCCATGATGTTTGGCGACGATTGGGGAATGCAAATCGGACTGATTATGGGACCCAAGCTGTGGCGCGAGTTTATCAAGCCGCGCATTGCCCAGATGTACGGCGCGGTGCGGTCCAGTCGCAAGTTTGTCTTTATCCATTCTTGTGGCAAAGTAGACGCGATTTTTCCCGATCTGATCGAGTGTGGTTTGAATGTCTTTAATCCGTTCCAACCCGAAGTGATGGATGTATTTGAGATCAAGCGGCAGTATGGCGATCGCTTGAGCTTTTACGGCGGGATCAGCATTCAGAAAACGCTGCCCTATGGCACCGTACAGCAGGTACAAGATGAGGTGCGGTGGCTGATCGACAAGGTCGGGCGGGACGGCGGCTATATTGCCTCGCCATCGCACGATATCCCGGCCGACGCCCGGCCGGAAAACGTAGCCGCGATGATCGAGGTGTTGCAGAGCCAATGATTGGCTGAGTGCTGAACAGGGAGGATCTGTGCCCGGATCTGGACGGCTGGCAAAAATGCCCAAGTATTTGTATCTTGGTTTGCGTTGGGTGTTTTTGCTCGCGGTCTTGGGCGATTTGGTCTTGTTTGGATTCAACTCATTGGGACGACTGCGCCGTTTTTCGCCCGATTCGATGAATTACGCGGATGTGGCGCGCAATATCGCTGCCGGGCGTGGGCTCGTTCAGTCTACGTTGGGATTTAACCAGCCTCATTGGGATCCAAACGGCACGATTCCGACGCCGATCACGTCACAGCCACCTGTTTACCCGCTCTTGATCGTCTTGTTTCATTTTCTGGGTGTGCCCTTGGCCGATGCTGCACTGCTTGTCTCTGCACTGAGCTACGGCCTGGTGCTGTTATTGGCCTATCTGTTGTCACGAGAATTGTACGACGAGCACACGGCCCTCGCTGCCACGGCCTGCCTGCTGCTCTATTTTCCTCTGCATTTCGTGTCTACCTATGCCTGGAGCGAACCGGTGGCGATAGCGTTTATGCTGCTGTCGTTCTGGCTGCTGTCGCGCTCGCGCCGCACCCAACGCGAACGTGCTCTCGTTCCGTTGTTGGCCGGGTTGGCAGCCGGCCTGGCGTTTGCCACGCGCTATGCGTTTTTGCCCGTTTTTTTCCTGGGAGTGCTGTTGTTGATCGAACCCGGCGATTGGCCGCGGACGGCGCAGAACCTGGTTCTGTATGCCATGGGCGTTGCGCCGCTCGCAGGGTGGGTGATCGCGCGAAACCTCATCTTGAGCGACACGTGGTTAGGGCCCTCGCGCAATCCATCCACGCGCGGGTTGGGTCTCAATTATTACGATATGGTCAAGGCGACGTTCAGGCACTACCTCGATCGTGTTTCAGAGTCCACCCAGGATGCTGCTTTCAAATCGTCGTTGGTGGTTTTTGGCCTCGTGTTAGCCTCATTGCGCAAACTGGGTTCGACGTTGGAAGACCTGTTATTGCGCGGCAGGCGGTACGTGTTGACCTTTTGGTCTTTTGGATACCTGGCCCTGTTGATTTATCAGCGCACACAGAGCCATTTCGATCGTATTGGCCCGCGGTTGATCGCGCCCGCAGGGGTGGCGCTGGCCATCCTGTGGGCAACGCTGTTTGTGAAAACGACCAGATTAAAGGTGGAATACTTGATTTATCCGGCGTTGTTATTGGCTTTTCTGGCTATCCTCGGCGAAATTCAGGTGATGAACGAGACGCCACTTTACAACTGGGAGGATTCACTGGTCCGATCGGAGCGGTTGAGCTGGGTTGCAGCGCATACCACCGACCGCGATCTGATCGTCGGCGACGACACGATGGATATTCCTTTTTATTTTGGCCGCACGGGTGCGATATCGTTTTCACCCTACCCGTACACCGATCACCTACCGTACGAGGCGTTGATGGCTTACCTGGAGATCCACAATCGCGAGTACGAGCACGTCTACCTGGTATTGCGAAACCGTTATCAGGCGGAAAACGCCTGGCGATTGGCCTACGGTTCGTTCATTGCCGACCTGGTGTACAAGGGCACACAAGGTTATCCGGGGATCATCTATCGCCGCCGTTTGAGCGACGGTTATGTATTTGAGATCGTTCGCCCTTGACGGGATGGTGTGTGCATTTCTGCCTTGTGCAGGATTGTGGTTGACAACAGGTTGCTTTCAAGTATACTAGGTTTACCACGCACTCGTTCCCCTATATGAAAACGGAGGATGGTCAAATGGAGTTCGAACTTGTTCAGGTTAAAAAACCAGAGGAAATGAACTTTATTCTGGGACATGCCCATTTCATCAAAACAGTGGAAGACATTCACGAAGTGATGGTTACGTCAGTGCCCGGTGCCAAGTTTGGCGTTGCGTTTTGTGAGGCGTCCGGTCCGGCGCTGGTCCGTGCCAGCGGTACGGATGATGAACTGATCGAGCTTGCCAAGCAGAATGCGCTGGCGCTGGCGACGGGACATGCGTTTATCGTGATGCTGGGCGAAGGGTTTTATCCGATCAATTTTCTGAATCGGATCAAAGACGTGCCCGAAGTGTGCCGTATCTTTTGCGCTACGGCCAATCCGACCCAGGTTATCGTTGCCGAAACGGAGCAAGGGCGGGGTATTCTGGGCGTGATCGATGGTTTTACGACCAAGGGTATCGAGAGCGACCAGGACGCAGAAAAGCGAAAGGGCTTTTTGCGCATGATTGGGTATAAACTCTAGGGCAAGGGATGGTGCGCTGCTAAAGCGTCCTTCCTATTCATCAGGAGAAAGAGATGGCTTATTTACTTGGCATTGACATCAGCACGACAGGTAACAAGGCGCTTCTGATCGATAAAAGCGGCCAGGTCGTCGGCGTTGCGGCGACCGAAAACCCCATTTCCACACCCAAACCATTGTGGTCGGAACAGGATCCGGCTGATTGGTGGACGGGCATTCGAACCGCCATCCGCCAGGTGTTGGCAGAGACAGGTATCGGCGGCGAGCAAGTGCTCGGCATTGGACTGACCGGGCAGATGCACGGCCTGGTGCTGCTCGACAAGGATGGAAAAGTGCTGCGCCCGTCCATTCTGTGGAACGATCAGCGCACCGGCGCTCAGTGCGAATGGATCACACAACAGGTGGGCTTTGAAAACTTGCTTGCCTGGACGGGTAATCCGGTGCTGCCCGGCTTTACCGCACCCAAGATCATTTGGGTGCGCGATAACGAGCCCGAAATCTATAAAAGGGCGGCTCACATTTTGTTGCCCAAGGACTATATTCGCTATAAACTGACCGGCGATTATGCCATGGATATGGCTGGGGCTGCAGGCACGTCTTTGCTTGATATCAAAAAGCGTGATTGGTCTCAAGAGGTGCTTGACATATTGGATATTCCCGCCGAGTGGCTGCCGGCTACGCACGAAGGACCCGAGATCACGGGCACGGTGAGCACACAGGCGGCGCAAGCGACTGGTCTCAAAGCCGGTACGCCGGTGATGGGGGGCGGAGGCGATCAAGCCGCAGGTGCCGTTGGCGTTGGTGCTGTCAAGCCGGGCGTAGTCGGATTGGTGCTGGGCACATCGGGCGTGGTGTTTGCGCCGACGGGCGAGCCCTTTATCGAAAAGGAGGGGCGCTTGCACGCCTTTTGTCATGCCGTGCCTGGGCGCTGGCACTTGATGGGCGTGATGCTTTCGGCCGCAGGTAGCTTGCGTTGGTATCGGGATACTGTGGCTCCTGGCTTGGCATATGATGACTTGCTGCTTCCGGCGGCGGACGTTCCAATAGGCAGCGAGGGATTGGTCTTTTTGCCCTATCTGACTGGCGAGCGTACGCCTTATCCCGATCCCAACGCTAAAGGCGCGTTCATCGGTCTCACCGTACGCCATGGCATTCCGCATATGACGCGTGCCGTGCTCGAAGGGGTCGCCTTTGGCTTGCGAGACAGCATGGAGTTGGTTCGCGGCGCGGGCCTGGACCAGATAGAGCAGGTGCGCGTGTCGGGTGGTGGCGCTCAAAGTGCGTTGTGGCGACAAATCCTGGCCGATGTGCTGGATTCCGAATTGGTTACCGTGAATACGACAGAGGGCGCTGCTTACGGCGCGGCTTTGCTAGCCGGCGTAGGCGCAGGCATATGGCCTGATGTCGATGCGGCTTGTGATGCCGCGATTCAGATCGTCGACAGCGTGTCGCCGCAACCCGGGCAGGTTGCGCGGTACGACGCATTCTATTCTGTTTATGGTGGTCTGTATGGGGCATTAAAACCAGCGTTCGATCGCTTGACGTCACTTGTGCTGTAATGTTTTGAGATGGGTGGGGTCGTGTGTTCTGTGGTCGCAGGAAATGTAGCCGCTTCCTAGACAAAAACACGATCTTGGACTATAATTTGCCAACGTTTCGCGCCTGGCAATGATGTGTGGCAATCTGGCTGCTCCCCTTTGGGGGCAGCCATTGTGGCACTATTGGAGGATGTGGCGAGCAGCTAACAATGAGACGAAAGGAAATGGCGGATGTCTGAATTGAGCGAACTCGGTGATCAAATCAATAGGTGTACGCGGTGTGCGCTGTCTGCGGGGCGAACGCGCGCTGTGCCGGGCGAAGGCCCAGAGCATGCTGACATTCTGTTCATTGGTGAAGCACCAGGCTTTCATGAGGATCGAAGTGGACGCCCATTTGTTGGTGCATCGGGCAAGTTTCTTGAGCAGTTGTTAGAGAGCATCGGTCTAAAGCGCGAGGACGTGTACATTGCCAACGTGATCAAGTGCCGTCCTCCGGGAAACCGCGATCCTCAACCAAACGAGATCGAGGCCTGCAAACCATTCCTCGATAAGCAAATAGACTTGTTGAAACCCAAAATAATTGTTACCCTGGGACGATTTTCGATGGCGCGTTATTTCCCCGGCGCCAAGATCTCTCATGTCCATGGCCAGCCGCGCAAAATTCAAGGGGTTCTTTACTACCCGATGTATCATCCTGCCGCGGCTTTGCACCAGCCGTCTTTGAGGACTACGGTCGAAGAAGATGTGAAACGCATTCCAGAGCTTTTGGCCGAGATCGATCGGCTGCAGGAAGCACAAAAAGTACAGGACGTTGAACAGCTTTCCTTGTTTTAGTGGTTGGCGGTGAGAGAGCATTTCAGAACTGTCATATTCCAGTACTTTGTTCCCCTTGACAGACCAGTCGTAATCCTGTAGAATGAAGATGGGGATTTGCATCAGATGACTGTTTGGTGTAAAAGAGTACGCTAAAATATAAAGAGGGGGGTAAGGGTGCTAATTGGCGCTTTAGCGTAATCTTTAAGTCGGGCAGACCGGGAATGCTGAAGGCGTGGACAAAAACGAAACAATTCTGCAAATCTATCTTTGGCTTGTCACGGTTATTGCCATCATTTTGCTTGTTTTGATAGGCATAAATGGACTGTTCTATTGGTCTATCCCCCTTGTCCTATTGGCCGTCGCCTGTGTGCTGTCGGAATGGTTTGTTCTCAAGCTCTCTCAGGGAGACAAACTTGCCTTAAGCATCATTTTCATTTTGCTCGCATTGCTGTTCAGCCCAGAGGATGCAAGTCCTTTGCAGCAGGCGGTTGGAACAGTCGAGGTTATTGCCGTTGGCGCACTGCTGGGTTATGTCCTTGTTCATCGTCCCCCGGTGTCGCAGTCGTTCTTTTACGTTGCACAGTACGTTGTGTCTGCTTCCCTCGCCGGTGGCGCTTTTGTCCTGATTGGCAATCTCGTACCCTCATGGTTGGAGACATTCCATTTGCCAGCGGTAGCGGCTTATGTGATCGTCTTTTCGTTTGCTTCAGCAGCGATGGTTGGTTTCCCAAATTCCCGGATTGTACAGGGGGAAAAGCTTCCCAAGGCTGACCCCCTGTTTGTCATTGTCTTGGCACCTATTTCGCTGATCGTTTTTTACTTTTTTCAGACCCGGCAGTTTTCGTTCATATCAATGATTGTTCTGGCACTGCCGTTGGTAGGGGTGCTCGCTACCTTTCGGACTTATGTTAATATTGATACCGAGCATAATCAGGTCACGCAGCTTTACGAGATTTCGCAAAGTTTTCTTGCCGCAATGAGCCAGGAAGAAACCGTTCAAAAAGTGAGTGAAGGGATTGCCTCAGCGATCAATGATTTGGTCAAGTGCGACGCTTGTCTGATCTATGCGCGCAGCGGGGACCTGGACGAGTACTTGCTGGCGAATCTCAAGAGCGGGCGGCATGGGCCACCAGCGGTAACACCAAATGAAGGACTGCTGGGGCGCATTCTGGACAGGGAACAGGGCGAAGTTGTAAATGACGTCGCGTTAAGAAGCGGGCGCAATTCGGCGGAGCTCGAGTGGGGCGCTCGAACAGCAATTATGGTCTATCCTCTTTTCGCAGAACAACAACAGCCTGTTGGCTTGATGGTGCTGGTTCGCTATCGCCGTATATTTAATGCCGAAGATTTCTACATGGTTAGTATTGTCGCCAACCAAGCCGGCGTTACGCTGCACAATGCGCAGATATATGAAGAATCTCTGCAGAGAGCAGATACGGATGAAAAATTGGATATACTGACCTCGGCCGCATTTCAGCAAAGGGCGCAAAGTGTGATGGGGCGGATGTCTCCGGATGACTCGATTGCCCTCTTGCTGGGCGACATTGATGATTTCCGGCTCGTCAACAACAAGTATCTTCACTCAAATGGAGACCGAGTCCTCATTGGCGTGGCCAAGCTGATGAAGGAGGCAGTTTCAGGTGTGGGGTTTGTCGGGCGGCGGGGCGGCGAAGAATTTGTGGTTCTGCTACGCAATGCAGACGAGCGGGCTGCCCGGTCCAAGGCGGAAGAAATACGCTCAAGCATACAAGACTATTCGTTCGAGACGGATGACGGGCGTATTATGCGCGTCACGATCAGCATCGGCGTAGCTCTCTGCCCTCGTGATGCCAAAGACTATAGTAGTCTGGACACATTTGCCGACCGTGCGTCATATTTGGCCAAGCGAACGGGCAAAAACCGGGTCTGGGTGTACGAGGAGCAAAAGAAAAAGCTTGGCGTTGATGATGTGGATGCGTTGGTATCTCCCGAGGTTTTGACAGAGGGGGAATTTGTGTGAGTAGGCAATCGGCAGGGCGAGACTTGATAAAGTCGCTCTTGAGTGGAGAGTTGCTGGCGGATCAGGCGCGTGCGCACAAGAGCAAGTTGCGCTTGCTGGGGTTGCTCGTTCTTTTTGACACTTTGTTGATCGCCGCTGTATTCCTTTCCTTTCAGAGCGCGGAACTCGTCGAACAAGTGATCGAGCTGGAACAGACGCGTGAAGTGTATGCCACGGTCGTTATTCAAAAAATAATCACGTATACAACTGTGATTACCCAAGTGGTTCCTTATGGTTCTGTACAATAACACACAGTCTTGGCGATGTGGTTGGGCATCGATTGAGGAGGAACAATGAGATTTGGTCAGGTTTCCGAAGAACACATCAAGATCGCAGAATTGAGCCGTCGAATTGGTCAGATCTTGGTCGAACGGGGTGATTACGAACAGGCGATGCACCAATTCCAGTTGGGGCTTCAATACCTGGCCGGAATAGAGCACAATGAAGTAGCCCGTATCTATAATGAGATTGGCCGCGTGTACTGGCATCAAGGTAGACTTAGAGAGGCACAGGAATGGACCGAGAAAGCGTTCGATCTTGGAGAACGTTTGCTGGATCCTGATGAGGTGGCCCGTTTTCTGTATTTTGCCGGGACCAGGTATCGCCGCCAGGGTGCGAACGATCTTGCCGAGCGGCATTGGTTTCACAGTCTCGAGATCTGTGAAGAAACGGGCGACCTGGCGATGCAAGGCCGGTTGTATCAAAATCTCGGCTGGCTAAGTGCTGAGGTGGGGAATTACAGGCAGGCGTTGGAACGGTTGGAAAAAGGCCGGCATCTGTCCGAGTTGTGTGGGGACATTTCGAATTTATCGGTGCTGCACGAAACATTGGGAGAGGCTGATTACGCCTTGGGCGAATGGGATAGGGCTATTGAGCACCTCCAGCAGAGTTTGAACCTTGGCGAACAGGCGGGGCTGCGCAAGGCCAAGTCGCGTGTCTTTTGTTTGTTGGGTGATATCTATCGCAACCAGGGACGTTGGACCGAAGCAGATGAATGTTATCAACGTGCACTATCGGGGATAACGACTGCCGGCGTTTCTCAAACGGTCGCTGTCGTCAATGTGAGTCTGGGCGAGATGAATATGGATCGCAAGCGTTATGACCAGGCGCAAGAGTTTTTTGACAAGGCCTGGACGATTACCAGTGAAGGGGTTGGGTTTGCGAAACGAATGGCCAAGGTCAAAGCGCTGATGGGTGAACTGGCTGTCCATACCGGCAAGCTGGATGAGGCCGAGGCGCATACCAATGAAGCGGTCCGCCTGGCAAAGGAGGCGGATGGCCGGCTGGAATTGGCGACCGCAACCATGATCAACGGTACCATCGCCGCCAAAAAAGACAAGTGGGAACAGGCGCTTGAATATTTTGGGAACGCGAAAGATATGTTTGAGGAAATGGAAGTCAAACACCAACTCGGGCGCGTCCATCTTGGATTGGGCACGCTATACCAGAACCGGAATGGCGGAGAGCAGGATCGGGATGATGCCAAAATGCATTTCGATCAAGCCTGGACCATTTTTAGCGAGTTGGGGGCGCGGCCTGATTTGGAAAAGTTGCCCGAACGGTGATCTGAAAAGCTGGTGCGATGACAGGCTTGAGGTTTTCTCGGTTTGAAAACTGGTTTCTCTGGGTACGTGACAGGCTGCGCCTGGATGATGGCAGGAAGCGGCTTGCATTCCTGTTGTTTTCTCTTAATGCGCTGCTGATTGCCATTATCCTTCTTTCTATTCGTAACCAGGAGATCTTGCAGAGCATTGAATACATTTACGTTGACATCGAAAAAATGATCGAGCAGTTGGCAACGATCGAGGATCGAGAGATACAGATCGTTCTCATCACGGCTACCCCGACAACGGGGGCAGTTGTTCGGGTAACGTCGACCTCAACGTCTACGCCTCTTCCGACGCCAACAGCTACTTTGACGCCAACGCCTGTGCCGCCGGAACCGACACCTACGTCCACTCGAACGCAACTTCCACCTACTGCAACAACGACATTTACGCCTGCCATACCGACATCTACGCTAATACCCACACGGACGAGCGCGCCCACGGCGACGGCAGTGCCGACGACTGCACCTACGTCCACGCCGGTTCCCCCGACGCCTACACCTACCGATACGCCACCGCCTCCAGATCCTGAACCGGCAATGATCTCGCTCTCTGCCTCCCCAGGTGCGATTCCGGCGGATGGTGGATCGACGATAAACATTCACGCCGAGGTGTTTGATCAGTTCGGAAATCGTGTACCTGATGGGACTGTGGTGACGTTTTCGACAGATGGGGGCGATTTTTGGGGAAGTGGCACGATTGTCGCCATAACCGTTAACGGTGTTGTCGACGTCGTGTTGACTTCGTCCACTGCCGCAGGGACGGTGACCGTCACGGCGACTGCTGGTGATGTTTCATCAACCACGTCTGTACGGTTTGTGCCGGTGGTGCAGATGAGCAAGACGGTGAACCGGGCAACAGCTCCCACGGGAAGCGAACTGATTTACACCATCTCGATTCAAAACGTCTCCAGTAGCGGCGAAGCAGCACGGCTGCGGACGCTGCGAGATGTGCTGCCGGACGGGTTTACCTATGGGTCGGTTACCTCGAACCCTGCAGGGATCCTGGGCACTCTGGACATATCCGGCCAAGATTTGACCTGGACGTTTTCGCCTGTTCCCTATTCATTGGCGGCAGGCAATACGATTCAGGTAACCCTTCGGGTGTGGGCCTCGGCTACGCCAGGGACGTACTCAAACCGGGCGGTTGTGAGAGGTGATGAGTTTGGTTCAGCAAGCACCGGCAACACAGCGCCCGTGACGTTGTCGAGTCTGACTCTGACCGCAATCACACCGAACCAGGGGTGCAATGATGCACCGGTGTTAGTGACAATTAGCGGCACCAATTTTGTGTCGGGGATCACGGCAACGTTGGGCGGCCAGACACTGAGTGTCACCTGGGTAAACGAAAACACGCTGAGCGCAATCGTTCCTCAAGGGATCGCAGCGGTTGTTTATGATTTGGTGGTGACCAACCCTGATGGAACCAGCAGCTCGCTGAACGGCGCATATACGGCCCAAGATTGTACCATACCGCCGAATACGACACTGGACAGCGGTTATCTCGGTACTTATGGCGCTGAGGACGTGATTGCCCCCCGGAACGGCGATGACGACCAGGTTCAGGTGTTGTTTATAGAGGTACCGGACGGATTGCCCGATCCACTATATGTTCGGGTGTACGATCCGGACTGTGGGGGCGCGCTGGACAGGCAAAATGGTCTGGCCTGGGATACCCCCTTTACATATACGCTGTATGGGGGCAGTGGGGCCTATACGGATCCAGATGCGCGCTCCGCTCATCCCGTTGCCGGGATCAGCTCGGGGACGTTGCTCGCAACGGCGGTTTTCACAGAGGATGCGACCACGGATGGCGCTTGGTACGCCTTTGGTCCGTTCGCCGCGACAGCGGGTGAATTGGTAAACGGGAAGCGCGTTTTCAAACTCAGTGTGGTCGGCGGTCCGGAGCCGCCGTTCACGCCGGGCATTGGCTTTGCCGATCTAAATCTTTATAACGTGATCTTGAGTACGTCGCCTACAGCGAATACGGCACCGGCAGAGGCACGTGTTTTCGCGTTTTCGTGGACGTTTTTGATTCCGGCGGCGACTTTTGATGTGCCTCCACAGTTGTTCCCATTCGTCAATCCGGGCGTGACCACGTTTACTCAACACAACTGGGACTATGACAATGCCGGTACGGCCGGAATAACGATTTCGACGCCATCGCGCACAATCACTGCCCCTGAGACGACTGTATCGGGCGATGCTGAAGAGCGAGCCAGTAGTTATGATACGGTCGACACCGAACGGGATACAGCGTGGGCGGTCAGTTGTTGGGCGCAAGCGACTAGTGATAATCTGGTTACGTTCTGGTCTACTGATCAAAACGGGATACCCCTGGCGATTTTCGCGCACTCGACGAGTGTTGCTCCCCCATAGGACAGAATGAGCTGGGTGGGGGCAAATCTAGAGGATGTGTAAGACATGATCCAAACTGGCATAGCCAGAATCAAGCGCCAGGTCTGCAAACTGGCCATTTTTTGTGTTTTGTTCTCTTGTATCTGGACTGCGCCTCAAGAGGCCCAAGCGCAGCCTGTGGGATATCAAGAGTATTTTGTGTTGGGGTACGAAGAGCACATTTGGCGTGCTTTTGTGGGAATCTATGATGATCCCGGCCCACCGGCGCCTCCGCTAAATCTGAATGATGGGTACATTTGCTCGACGGTCAGTTTGGTCGCCACCGCTGACTTTCAGGTTGTGTATTACGATCATTGGGAAGATGGATATGAGAGTGATTTGTTGAATGCCGTGCAGCCGACTACGATGGTGTACGGTGACGGCAATCCAAATAACGGCGGCACCGGGAATGACATTTTGCGCGCCGGCGACGATATCAACCTGACCAGTGATCAGGGGATCGGCGGTCCCAATGCGGTCAATGCCTCCGTCCCTGTTTCTCCGCTTCGAAACGCGAATTATCGACGATATGACGGCGGCGACCGGGTTATGACCAGCGGCGGTCCGGTCAATCTGACCCATGCGATGTGGGTGTTGAATAATACGTGGATTGGCGGCGCGTGGGAAGTCCCTTCGCGGCAGACGTACAACGGTACTTTTGTATATCGGATACCGATTGGTCAAGATCTCTATGACCTTGGTGGCGGCACCAATGGAACGTTTGGCGATTTCCGAAACGTCTATCTGGAATTGCTGGCTTTTGAGGATAATACAACCGTCTCGATTGACAATGGTTCGACGGTCGTCAATTTGACACTCGATCGTGGGCAAACGTATTCTAGCCTGGGGTACATCAATTCGATGGTTATGCATGGCATCACGATCAACGCCGGTACGATTGTTCGATCCAACAAGCCGGCGCAAGTGGGCTTGATCACAGGTGCGGATGAGATCTTTCAAAGTCGGTTTGTGGTCGTATTTCCCGACAAGCTGTTGGGCGCGGATTACGTTGTGCCTGTTCCAAGTGGAGACCCGGGCCACGAAGCAGAGGTTTATCTCTTTAACCCGAATGATTATCCGATTACGATTCATGCCTACGATCGGTTTGCTGAAACGACGTTTGTCATTGATTCACTGTTCACATCAACAGTGGCATACTCGACTGTCAGAGGCGGTTACTTGCCGGCCGATTCGGCTGCGCGCTTTACTTCATCGGATGGTGTTTTTGGTATCGTGCTGTGTGCAGACTCGTCAAATCCAGATTATGACTGGGGTTTTACGGGCATTCCGGCTCAATATCTCACGCAAGATTATTACATTTCTTGGGCGCCTGGAAGCGACAACGTCCCTCCTACCGAAAATGGATCGCCGGTATGGGTCACGCCCCTGGCAGATGGTACTACCTTTTACGTTGATTTTAGTCCATTGGATGGCGTCGTTGACCAGATCTTTGATCTCGACACCTTGGAACAGCGTCGCATCTTTGACCCCGATAACGACAATACCGGTATGCATATCTGGGCAACGGGCGCTTTTGCTGCCGCCTGGGGCCAAGATCCGCGTACAGCGGATGAATCGAATCCCTATCTGGATCTGGGGCTCACCTCTTTGCCATTACGTCAACGTTGGCACGATCCAATATTGACCATAGACAAGCGCGCCGCTCCCACTGTGCTGCCTCCAGAAGGTGGTGTGGTTACCTTTACCTTGGTCGTACAGGCTTACGAAGCAGCTGTTGTAGGCATAGATATCACAGATACATTGCCTATCAGTTGGACGTATGTGCCAGCCAGTACACATATCACCTATCCTGGTGACAACGGCAAGCCGGATCTTGTCCCTACAATAGACGGGCTCGATTTGTTCTGGGATGTATCGACCGATCTGGCTCCTCGGCAAAGCTTGACGCTTACGTTCCAGGCCGAGATTGCGACCGTAGGTAGTATTGGAGCCACTATTTACGATGATCTCGATAGCGGCGACTATGCAGGCGGCCAGCATTGGGTTGGTGATTGGCAAGAGTGGGGAGAAAGTGACGGGCCCGCTCAAGGTGCCATTGTGATTTCTACCACTGCCCCTTTTTTGGGACTCACGCATTTGGCTATAACAGGCGCAAGGCGCGCGATTTCGAGAACGATCGATCTCTCTGAATTCACGTTGCCTGTCCTGCGTTTTGCCCGGCAGATCGCTGCGAGCACGGCAAACGAATATCACCTTGATGTCTTTGACGGCAGCACCTGGATGCCGGTGTTGGCCTGGGGCGACGGCGACCGGGAAGGGGTCTATGTTCAGGAAATGCTGGATCTCAGGCCATATGCATCCGACGAGACGGCGATACGCTTTCGAAGTGGAAACAGCCTTGGTCTTCAAGATTATTTTTACATTGACCAGGTCGAGATCGTCGATGCGGCCACGGTGAACGTGAATCGCGGGGAAGCGATTGGAAAGCTTGGATACTCGGATGCATTTTTCAACCCTACGGATGAGGCTACGGTTTATATCAGCCCTGTGAACTTGGTCAAGTCAGTCAGCCAGACTCGGGCTAACATTGACGATACGTTGGTCTATACGCTTGCATATGCCAATATCAGTTCCTTGATCACGACGACGAACGTGATCTTGCACGATGTGGTGCCCGTACAATTCACAACTTTCGAGTCCGCTTCAGGTGGGTATTCCTACGATGGGGCCAATGGTGTAATCACTTGGTCGCTGGGAACGCTGTCGCCAACCGCGAGTGGGGTCGTGACTTTTGCTGTAAGAGTCAATAGTTTCGTCCAGGATCAAGCGATCATTGCCAACATCGCGTACATTGACAGCGATCAGTCAGCGGCAGCCGGAAGCAATATTGTACGTACCATGGCGCTCGCTTCCAACGTTGCACTGAGCAAGTCCGGCCCGACGGTTTCCAGACAAGGCAAGGTCATTACTTTTACGCTTTCCTACGAAAACGTAGGCAAGGCTGTCGCGACAGGTGTATCTATCCGGGATGTTATACCAATATCTACAACGTATGTTATAGGCAGTCTTGCAATATTGACCGATACTCAGTGGACTGTTTTGAGCGAGGCTATCGATGGCGATCAGGGCGCAGTGGTTACTTGGACGTTGATCGTTACCCCGGGCGTAATTCCAGGCATTCTTGCCATTGGCGAGTCAGGGCACATCCGGTTTAGCGTTCGAGTCAGTGATGATGTTTCGTCCGGGGCGCTGCTTTTGAATTGGGCTACGTTACGAAGGGACTTGGACAATCCTCGTGATTCTAACCTGGTTATTACGCGTATTTCCGATCTGTCAATTAGCAAAGCAGCAAAACAATCGGTGTCAGCGCCTGGCAGTATCATCTCTTATACGTTGACATACGAGAATGTGTCACAAACGATTTCTCAGACAGAAGTTTATGTGAGTGAAGCGATCCCGGATTACACGTATTTTGTTCCTGGCTCTGCATACGGGGATAACGGTGAACAAGTATGGTATTCGTTTGACCATAACAAGACTTTTGTCGCAACGCTGCCGGTGACGCCTGTAACCCATCTGCGCTGGTATGCGCCAGAAGTGGGCCCTGATACAAAGAGCACCGTCGGGTTTGCCGTGAGGGTCAAAGATTCTTTGCCATCTGATACGACCATTCGGAATCTGGGACATATATCTAGCACTGAGGTTGCGTCTTATATCCGACAGTGGATTCCTTCAAATCAGATTGACATCAACACGGTGGATCTGTGGGTTGACGTGAGCGCAAATCGATCTATTGCCCAACCGGGTGACATTGTCACCTATACCATTACTTATGGAAACAATGGCAATGCGGATGAGACGGGAATGGTTACCAGTGAGGTCATCCCCGGCATCGCGCTTGTGATCTCGGACAGTGTTACCGGCGGAGGCGTCGTGAACGGACAAACTGTTGCCTGGGCGGTTGATCTGCCCGCCCAGGCAATGGGCTCGGCTATCGGTTTCGCGGTCACGATCAGCGCGCTGATTCCTTCGGGCGTTGATGTGATCACCAATATTGTGAGCATCGACAGCGGGTATGGATTTTTGGTCACCGATGTCGTGACCATCTCTGTTCGAGCTGCTCCCGATTTGGCTGTCGTCAAGGTTGGCGAACCGGCGGTTGCGGCAAAGGGAGAAACGGTGACCTATACGATCACGATATCAAATATCGCCAACCAGGGCGCGACCGGCGTGGTTGTCACCGATGTTCTGCCGAATGACACGGTTCTCGCTAATGCATCTGATGGCGGCGTCGCAACCAATGGCGCGGTGGTCTGGCCTGCCTTTGATCTGGATGTTGGAGATTGGGTCACCCGCACGCTGGTTGTCACTATCCAGGATTCGCTACCTGTTGCTCAGCGTCTCCTGGCGAATGTGGTATCCGTGGCTGACGATGGATCGAACGGCCGGGATCGGAACAGTGAAGACAATGTTTATACTCACACAACGACTGTCAATGACGCGCCCGAATTAGCTGTCGTCAAGGATGATGGTGTGTCCAGTGTCGTGCCGGGAGACGAGATCACGTTTACGTTGACGATCAGCAATATGGGATACCGTGTTGCGACCGGAGTAGCAGTGACGGATTGGTTGCCCGATTACGTTACGCTTGCCGGTGTCTCAGATGGCGGCAGCGAGACTGCGCCTGGCAGCGGTGTCGTCGTTTGGCCTCTTTTTGATCTGAATCCTGGCGCTAGCGCCATCCGTTCTGTGATCATTGTTTTGGACGATCCTTTGCCCGATGGTCTGGATTCGCTGTCAAACGTAGCCGGCGTCACCGATGACGGTTCGAATGGTGCCGATCTTGATCCTGAGAACAACGTGTATACGCATACGACATGGATCAATGCCGCTCCCGACCTGGTTGTTAGCAAAGTGGGCTGGCCTCCCAGCTTTCCGCCTATGCTTTTGGCCGGCCAGGTTCTTACGTATACGATCTCGGTGTCTAACGTTGGCAACCAAGATGCAACCGGTGTGGTTTTGACTGACACGCTGCCCGACTATACGCTGTTTTCCTATGCGTCGCACAATGGAACCAGGACAGGTGGCGTTGTGACGTGGACAATTGACGCGCTTGACGTTGGCGCTTTTGTCACGCGCACACTTGTCATCACGCTGAGTCAGTCTTTTCCGTTTGGGCTGGAAGCGATCACGAATGTCGTGCGAGTGTGCGACCGCATGAATGGTATTGATCCGACTCCAGAGAACAATGTCTATACCTACACGACCCTGATCAGATACGCGCCGGTGTTGAACCTTGTCAAGGATGGTCCGGTGACGGCGACGGTAGGTGCTCTGGTCAATTTTTCGTTCACTGTATTTCATGACATCAGACTGGGAGACGGTACGCCGATCAGTAACGTCATCGTTTATGATGATTACGCCGGCCAGGCTACGCTTGTCAGCGGAGATGATGGCAACGCACTGTTAGAAAGAAACGAGGCCTGGGTGTATGTTGCGAGTTATCGCGTTCGAAATACCGATCCGACTCCTTTGACGAATACAGCGGTGGTGTCAGGGCTGAACGCTGCCGGCGATATTGTCACTGCCACCGCGACGCACAGCATGACAATCGGCTATGGGCCAACCCTGAACATTATCAAACGGGGGCCAGACGTAGCCACCATAGGAGACACGGTTGTCTTTACGTTCACGGTTTCCAATGTTTCTATTGTATCCACTGGAATGGATGGTTCTCCGGGAGTCGGCGGTATGGACGTTGGAGACGGCTCTCCTGTTCGAAATGTATCGGTTACGGACGATCGGGCCGGGGTTGCGACCTATTTGAGCGGTGATGATGGAGACGCGTTGCTTAAAATCGGCGAATCCTGGATTTTTGTGGTGACGTACACAATTTTGCACGTTGATAGCGGCCCACTGGTGAATACGGCTACGGTTGTGGGCAATGATGGCAATGGTAAACCGCTCAGTGCTCAGGACACGCATAGCACATACGTAAACTGGTTCGAGACCTTTTTGCCCATCGTCCATCGTGTCCCTCGATAGTGGCAACGGTCGGGTTTAGCGATCGCTCAGAAATTGGGCAAAGACCTGGTTGCCCAGCAGATGGCCTCGTTTGGTCAAACGAATTCGATCGTAGGTGAACTCTATTAAGCCCTGTGCTACGAGCTCGGGAATTTCCGCAGCATAGGGCCGCTCTATTGGGGTGCCAAAACGCGTTTCAAACCGTGATCGAGATACGCCCTCCTGGAGCAGTCGTAGCCCCATCATCATCGTTTCTCCCATTTCCAGATCAAGATCGATCGCTTCTCTTTCTTTGACAGGCAGACGGCCTTCCTCAATGGCGGCGATATAGTCGCCCGGTGTATCCAAATTCGCCCATCGCTCGCCGTTTGACCACGAATGTGCTCCGGCTCCCAGGCCAAAATAGGGATCATTGTGCCAGTAGACGAGATTGTGTTGGCACTCGTGCCCCGGCAGCGCCCAATTCGAGATTTCGTAGTGGATGTAGCCTATTTGTTCGAGGTACTCTTCGGCCCATTCATACATATCGGCAGCAAGGTCGTCGTCGGGGGGCAAAATCTCTCCCAAAGTGACGCGATTGGCCAGTGGGGTGCCGTGCTCGATGGTGAGTGCGTATAGAGAGAGGTGCTGGGGCAATAGCTTGACAGCTTGTTGTATGCTTTTTTGCCAGGTGTCGAGCGTCTGGCCTGGCAAGCCAAACATCAAATCCAGGTTTAGGTTTTCTAGGCCCGCTGTTCTAGCGTCTTGGACAGCTTGTATTGCTTCCTGGGCAGTATGTATTCGGCCCAAGGCGTGCAATAGTTCATCGTCAAAGCTTTGTATTCCTATGCTGAGGCGGCTAACGCCTGCTGCATATAGCGTCCGTAAACTGGTCGCGTTGATTGTGCCCGGATTCGCTTCTACTGTAATCTCGGCATCGGCAGGCAGGTCGAAAGTATATCGTGCTTGGCGAACGAGCTCCGCAAGCTCGCGTGCAGGCAGAATGGTCGGTGTGCCGCCGCCAATGTATAACGTTCTCTTTTTGGGCAACGGCGAGTTTGAGACAAGCGGTGCAATGCGCGCCATTTCCTTATGCACGGCCTCAAGGTAGGGGGTAAACAATGGCTGGCAGTTTGCATACGAGTTAAAGTCACAGTAAACACACTTGGCTCTGCAAAACGGAACGTGAATGTAAAATCCGGCGGCACTTGAATGGTTCATAGGGTGTGCCAAACACATAGCCCTCCATCTAGACGATGAAGGGCTATGATATGCGCGGAACAACGGCCTGCAAACTGGCAGGCCTGTTGCAACCTGTCACTCTTTAAGAAACGGTCTTCTCGCTTAGCCTTCAGGGATCGAGGCCCAACCCTGATTCTTGACAAAGTCGGTGACCACCGGTACGACGACCCACTCACCCTGGTAGGACTTGATAGCCAGGTAGATGCAGTAGAACCAGACGAGAGGCCCGATGCAAACGGCGCTCAACACAATGGTGAGCACGCCGAGAATGATCGATACGAAAGCATTGTATCGAAGAAACGGCCTTGTCTTTTTGTCTTCCATCACCAAAACAATGATGCCAAACAAGGGTGGGAAAAGATAGCTTAGCAGCGCCCACAGTTTGTCGTCACTGGTGAGGTCGTTGGTGGCAGGAACAGGATTTTCAGTCATTATATCCTCCTATGTAAAGTGCGAAAACAGATAACAGTGAATTTGTATACTAGGGGTCATTGTATCATTACCAATCCAAAATGTCAAGCCTTGCGAACCGCTTCCGTTTTATCTTGCTATAACAACCAAATCTACAACTCGACAAGCAGTCTTTGTTTGTCTCTAAAACCAAAATGTGTTACAATGCGGTTTACATACCAAGGAGCAGAACAGATGGTTGCCAGAATTGTCTTTATGGGCTCTCCCGAATTTGCCGTACCCAGTCTCAACGCTTTGTGCGAAATGGGTTCGACTGTTTTCGTGGTTACACAGCCAGATCGCAAAAAGGGACGTGGCCAAAAAACGAGTGCCTCTCCGGTCAAACAAGCCGCGCTCAAGCACGGTCTAGAAGTCTGGCAGCCTGTGTCTCTGCGCAATTCGGAGGCCATTCAGCGTCTGCGAACATTTCAGCCTGACGTGTACGTGACAGCCGCCATCGGGTACATTCTCACGCCCAAGGTGCTGTCTGTTCCCCGATACGGTTGTCTAAATGTACATGCCTCCCTTCTACCCCGTTGGCGAGGCGCATCCCCGATTAGCGCTGCCATTTTGCACGGCGATGTCGAATCGGGTATCACGATCATGAAAACGGTTCAACAGCTCGACAGCGGTCCCATCCTGGCTCAGGCCCGTTGTCCAATTCGTCCCGATGATACGACGTCGACACTGACACATCGTTTATCTCATCTTGGCGCTGATTTGTTGGGTCAAACGCTTCTCCGGTGGTTGGCGGCAGAGATTACAGCGCAGCCTCAACCCCAGGAAGGTGTGACCTACTGCCAACGCTTACAAAGACAGGACGGGCTGATCGACTGGTCTCGTTCTGCCATCTCGATTGAGCGCATGGTTCGCGCCTATGTGCCGTGGCCAGGAACATATACGATCTATAAAGGCACAAACCTAAAGATCTTGGACGCCACGATTTTGCCGGATTGGTCAGGCAAAGAACAACCGGGAAAGGTGATCGCTGTAAACAAAGACATTGCTGTTGCCACCGGACATGGTGCGTTGTTGTTGCGAAAAATCCAACTCGCAGGCAAACGCGCAATGACACCCGACGTATTTTGCCAGGGACAGTCCGAGTTCATTGGCTCAGATCTTGGCAAGTGATGCGCAATTCCGTTCACCGGCACGTTTTTGTTTTCCGATCATTTGAACAATCTGTCTCTCTATATACGCAAGGTGTCCAGATCAAGTTTCATTCTTGGTGCCAGGTCTTGCCAAAACGAGGTCTTGCCAAGACGAGATCCTACGAGAGTGAGATTTTACAAAAAAAAGGATTTGAGGTATAATCTTGCCCCAAGTCGAATGGTAATCCGGTCGCGTTTGTTCCCAAATCAAGAGTGCGTTGCGTCGTCAGTTTAACGCGACGCTTTTTGTTTTCAATCTAGTAAGCTGAGAGATGGTCGATATGACAGAAACCAAGTTTTTGACCCGTGAAGGATATGAAAAGCTTCAGCAAGAACTCGAATACTTGCGCACAGAGAGACGCGCCCAAGTTGCCGATCAAATTCGCATTGCCAAAGAAGATGGCGACTTGCGCGAAAATGCGGGCTATGAAAACGCAAAACTGGAGCAGGCGTTTGTTGAGGGACGTATCCAGACCATAGAAGAGATCCTCAAATACGCACAAATCATCAAGCACGATGGCAATAGTGATGCGGTTGTCCTGGGGGCGACGGTGATCGTTCAAGAAGCGAGTTATGAACCAGAGACGTTTCAGATTGTTGGTTCGGCTGAAGCCAATCCCTCGGTGGGACGAATTTCCCATGCTTCTCCTCTTGGCCGTGCGTTGTTGGGACGGCGTGTGGGGGATGTGGTCGATGTAAACACGCCCGGGGGCGTTTCGTCTTTTGAGATTATCGAGATCAAATAACCCGCGTGGCACGATATGGATAGACAAAGGGCGTACGAGGAGTGATGATGGCGGAGCATATTACGTTTCTAACCAAAGAGGGCCTCAATAAGATTCAGCAGGACTTGGAGTTACTTCGCAGTGTTCGTCGCCCTCAAGTGATCAAGCAGTTGCAGGATGCGCTCGAACAGGCCTCTGCCATTGAGAATCCCGACTATCAAGTTGCCAAAAATGAGCAAGCCTTTATTGAGGGACGCATTCTGCAGTTGGAACAAATCCTTGCCAACGTCGTGCTTATTGAAAAGCATGAGCCGCATAGCACTGTCGATCTGGGAAGCAGGGTGACGATCACGGAAGGCGAAAACGGCGAGCCCGAAGAATACATCATCGTTGGATCGGCTGAGGCCGATCCACGCCGGGGATGTATTTCAAACGAGTCTCCTTTGGGGCGAGCGTTGATGGGGTGTAAGATAGGGGATTGGGTCACTATACAAGCACCCGACGGGGAAATTGAGTTTCTCGTCAAGTCAGTCGAGTAGCCTCACAGACGGAACAAGGTCATGTCTGAACGGAGCCGGGATGTGATCCGGCTCTTTTGTTGCAGAACGATATGTTAAGGAGTCAAGGCTGATGGTATTGAGCGATCAAGAAAGACAGCGTCTACAAAAGTTGGAACAAATCCAGGCGCAAGGGATCGACGCTTATCCGGCCCGGTGTACACGCACGCATACGACTCAACAAGCGCTTACGGCATTCAAGGCTGTTGCCGGAAGGCCGGAGCCTCCCGAGATTGCGGTTACTGTAACCGGCCGTCTATTGAGTGTTCGCGATATGGGCAAGTCGATCTTTGCTCATATTGAGGATGGGTCTGGGCGCTTGCAGGTCTATGTGCGCGAGAATATGCTAGATCGAGAAGCAGATTTTGAATTGTTCAAGCGCCAATCAGACTTGGGCGACTTTTACGAGTTTACAGGGACATTGTTCAGCACGCGCACGGGCGAGGTCACGGTCAAGGTGACGTCACTTTTTCTGTTGGCCAAGGCGCTCTTTCCTTTACCGGTTGTCAAAGAAAAAGAGGGGCAACGATTCAGTGCCTTTGCCGATGTCGAGGCGCGCTACCGCCAGCGTTATGCAGATTTGGCCGTCAACCCCGAGGTACGGCGCATCTTTGTTACGCGGGCGCGCGTGATCCAGGCGTTGCGGCGCTTTCTTGACGATCAGGATTTTCTGGAAGTGGAAACGCCCATTTTGCAGCCGGTCTATGGCGGGGCAGCGGCGCGACCGTTTGTTACCCATCACAATCAGCTTCACCAGGATTTGTACCTGCGAATCTCGTTCGAGCTGTATCTCAAACGATTGTTGGTGGGGATGTATGAACGGGTATACGAGATCGGCCGCGATTTTCGCAACGAGGGGGTCAGCTACAAGCACAATCCCGAGTTTACCCAGCTCGAGTTTTACGCCGCTTATTTGGATTATAACGATGTGATGGAGCTCACCGAGCAAATGGTGTGTTTTGTGGCCGAGCAGGTTGCCGGCAGTCCGGTGATAACCTATCAGGGTCACGAGGTGGACCTCTCGCCGCCCTGGCGGCGGGCCACACTGCGCGAACTGGCGTTGGAAGTGACCGGCATTGATTATACCCAGTATGAAACGGCCGAGGCGTTGTACGAAGCGATTCGCGCTAAGGGATTGCCGGCCAAAGCGGGGGCGACGTGGGGCTACCTGGTGGACAAGTCGTTGCTGGGGACGGTCGAACCCACCCTCATCCAGCCAACGTTTGTGTGCGATTATCCGCGCGATATTTCGCCACTGGCCAAAGCCAAAGTGGACGATCCCACACACGTCGAGCGATTCGAGTTTTTCATCGGCGGGCTAGAGTGTGGCAATGCGTTTAGCGAATTGAACAATCCGATTGATCAGGAGCAGCGATTCCTAGAGATGGCTCGTTTGTACGGAGACGACGACGAGGAATCGCATCCGATGGACGAGGACTATTTACGTGCAATGCGCTACGGCATGCCACCTTGTGGCGGATTTGGCACCGGCGTCGATCGCCTGGTGATGCTGTTGACCGATCAGAGTTCGATCCGCGAAGTGCTGTTGTTCCCGCACTTGCGTTCAAGAGAATAGGTCCTGCACGATACGGCCTGGAGATAAATATAGCTATGCAGCGAGATGCCCCTTCTTTTCGGAACAGATCTGGAAAGAAGGGGCTTTTGATTTGGTTTGGAGGACGTGATGCGTATTCACTGGCGCGATCCCGACATGTCTGCACGCAAATGGATCAAGGCGATCGTTTTGATCGTCGGCCCGTTTTTTTTGTGTTATGTGATTGGGTTTCCAATGCTCAAGGCGTACGTGCTGACCCATCCTTCACGGCCGGCAATCGAGTTGACACTAGAGAGCACGGATGGCAGTCCGGTGGAGCGGGTGGGTTTTCAAGCGAGCGATGGTGTCGAGATCGTCGGCTGGTTTGTGCACGGCGATCCAGATGGTGCGACAGTGGTGAGCAGCCATGGTTCCGGGAGCACCGGGGTGCTGGCCTATTATGGCGTCAAGTTTCTCAATCGCGCCGGATACAACGTCCTGGTATTCGACCATCGCGGGCATGGACAAAGCGGCAGCAAATTTACGACAATGGGACTGCTCGAAGTGCGCGATCTGGTTGGGGCCGTTGCTTATTTGAAAACGCGCTCCGATGTCGATCCGAATCGCATTGGCGCGATAGGATGCTCGATGGGATCGGGAATTGTTATCGGCGCAGCAGCCAGGGAGCCGTCGATCAAGGCCGTCGTGGCCGAAGGAAACTATGCCGATTTGGGCCAGGTGTGGGACCGGTTCGGCTATGGCGGGATCAAGGGCACGTCGCTCCATTGGTCCTGGGGACCGTTACTCAAGTTGGCCGGCTGGGTGTGGACGGGGGAGTGGGTGGGGCAATACAAGCCGATCGAGATGGTTGGCGAGATCAGCCCCCGTGCGTTGTTGTTCATTCACGGCGAGATCCAGAATTCGGCTTGTTTTGTCCAAGATGCCAGGCGGCTTTACCAGGCTGCAGGCGAGCCCAAGTCGTTGTGGATCGTGCCCGGCAGCGGGCATTGTGCGGCCCAGGGCGTTCATCCTGAAGACTATCGAGCGCGCGTGTTGCAGTTTTTCGATCTGTATTTACGCCAAGAGTGATTGATTTCAACGCGATGGTGATGCAACGTCGGGTACGACGCACTTGGTTGTCACATATGCGTCGTACCGGGGACATTGCAACGGCTCCGAGATCAGCGCAGCACCGTCTTTGTCCAGGCATTGATCCAGGTTTCACGGTTGGCAGCAATGTCGTCGGGCGGGATAGAAACCGGCGACTGCGCCTGTTCGGCAAAGTCTTGAAACACCTGCGGCAGGTCTGCTCGCCGGTTGGCAGGAAAGACCCACATATGTAGCGGAATATCTTGCTGGAATTCCTGACCGAGCACCCAATCCACAAATGCTTTTGCCAGCTTGAGTTGTTTGGTGCCTTTGAGGATGCCGACGAACTCTATTTGCCGGAAACAGGTTTCTGCCGTGAGGACCGATCCTGTGGGTGGCTCGGTATAGAGGCCCTCACTATAGTACACTTCGGCAGCCGGGCTGGTGGCATAGCTCACCACGATCGGGCGTTCACCGCCGGCAGCCGTAAACTGGCCATAGTAGGCTTCGGTCCACCCACTTTCGACTCTTACGTCGTTTTTGCCCAGTGCGTCCCAATAGGCCAGGTATTCCTCTTGACCAAAGTGCCCGATTGTCGCCAGCAGAAAGGCCAGTCCCGGCGAGGACGTGGCGGGGTTTTCAACCACGGTCAAGCCCTTGTATTCGGGCTGGAGCAGATCCTCAAGCGATGCAGGCGGTGTTTTTGAGTGTTTCTCAAACCATGTTTTGTCATAGTTCAGACAGACGTCACCCCAATCAACGGGCAAAAGGCGGTATTCGTCGTCCAGGATCAAAGTCGGCTCGATGTTTTCCAGTTCCGGCGATCGATACGCTTCCAACATGTCCTCTTGCAGTGCGCGGCTGAGGAAGGTGTTGTCGATGCCAAAAAAGACATCGGCCAACGGGTTGTTTTTGCTGAGGATCGCTTTGTTCAGCGCTTCTCCCGCATCGCCTGACTTGAGGAAAACGACTTTTACGTCGTGTGTTTCTTCAAAGGCGACGATCACGTCTTCGCCGATATCAAAGCTGTCGTGTGTCATCACGACCAGTTCTTTGGGTTCCGCTTGCGCGCAGCCAACGATGAGTGCCAGTATGCTGCTCATCAGGGCCAGGGTCAATACGATATGTCTTTTCATGGATAAACCTCCTACGATTGTGGCGGACCTTGTGCCCGCCTCTAAAACAGAAAACGCCAACCGGTGGATGGTTGGCGTTTCGACTCTTTTTCTGCTTCCCTCCGCCGGCATGATCCGTCAGGTTCAAAGGGTCGGCGGCAATGTGACCGCCCTCTCAGCCCGGCGCTTCCGGGCTCCCCTAGCGAGTTTTGATGATTTTAACGATCTATTGAGAGACCTGTCCTCCGGCGTCTTGGATCTGGGCGCGCAACGTTTTTCGGTGGTCGAGCAATTGCTGGGCCAACATGCGCAAGGATTGGACCATTTCATCCCAGTCCGGTCGTTCTCGATGGTTGGGATCGTGCAGCAAGCTGGCTAACGCTTCGCCGACGATTTCCGATTCCTGCCACTGCAATTGCAGCTCGTCCAATTGCGACGCCTGTGGCAATGCTCGCAGTGCCTGGGTGTTCAATCGCTTCATTTTCGTCAAAAAGGCGTTGCCCTGCATCAGCAGCATTTGCGGATCGGTCGCCGCAGCGATGGCCAGGAACTCGCCCCACTGTTCGGCGATGACCGTTCGCTCTTCGCGAGCTTCTATGACCTCGATCGGCAGTGCAGATGAGATCTGTGAGGCGGGTGACGCGGCCTGTTGTCCCAGCGGCGGCGGGACAGTGCCAGTCGCTCGTTGTTTGTCCCCCGGGACTCGCTTTTTGTCCAGCAGTGCCGCCAGCCCCGCCTGGGCACGTTCGTTGTTC
>JAFGJF010000038.1 GCA_016929205.1 Anaerolineae bacterium | reverse complement strand
GACGCTCCACATCGTGGCGTCCCAGGAATAATCCTGCGGGCGGGAGGGATGCGTGCCTGTCTTGGTCGAGAGGATCAGGCTGTCGCGCGGCTCGCCTTCCAGGGCGATACCGATCCGCCTCTGGCTGTCTCCATAAAAGGGTGAGGTATCGATATAGTCGAGCCCTTGATCGAGCGCATAGTGGACGGCCTCGATAGCCTCTTTTTCTCCCTGGGCGCCTCCCCAGCCCAGTGGATAGCCACCCAACGAAAAGATGGGAACCACCAACTCGCTGCGTCCTAACCTGCGGCGGGGCAATTGTGCGCCGAGCTTTTCAGTACTCTTGACCACTGCGATATCCTCCTCTGAATCGATACACTGTTCCTTATCTCTACTTTTATCCTGCAAAGTAGAGGATTTCGTAGGCCCGAACTGCGTGGCGGGCACCCTCGCTTCGCTGGCCATTTTCGATCAGGATCAGCGCCTGGTCCAGTTCAGCTTGTGCCTGTTCGACCTCGTCACCGTTCGAGAGCGCGATCAGTTGCCGGGCCAACATCAGAAACTCATCCAGCGGATCGCAGTCAAAATAGGGAAGCGTGGCATAATAGGCCAGCACGTCGGCCCAACGATCGTCGCGCCTTTCTCCAGAAAAAGGATGCACGTCTTGGGCCATCTCGACCAGCCTGGTGCCACTTTTTTTGAGGCTTTCCTGCGCCGCCTGCATATTGAACCGCGAGACCGGCGTGGGATCGATGGCCCGCACCTGGCGATGGTAGAACCAGTGATAGATCGACTGCACGCCGGAAAGCAGCCCCTTGCCCGAGCCGCCGGCAATGGCAAACCCCAGAGCCGGTTTGCCGTTCGAGTTACGAATGCGCACGCTGTCCATCCAATCCTTGGTCAGCCCGTTGATCTCGCCATAGTACACCGGCGCACCGACGACGATCGCGCCGGCTTTTTCGCACAAGGCGGACAGGACCTCGGGGCAGTAGCGGTCGTCCGGCCCACCGGCACCCGTAAAAGCCCGGATATCATAGTCGACCAAATACAGTTTTTGAACGTCCGCCCCGGCAGATGCTGCCCCCTCGAGTGCGGCGTCGATCAGGGCGCTGGTCCGGCCATCTTTTCTCGGACTGCCAACAAATCCTACGATCAGCATATTTTACTCTTTCCTTTAAGTCGTTTCGCACAAGTATATACCTGGGTTGCGTTTAGAGCAACAAGCACAGCCCTGGCCTTATCCGTTCCCGCACTCATTTCCAGTTCAGTCCACCGGTTCCTGCACCGAAATACTGTCGCGTTGTTCCGGTGCACAAGAGTGGGAACGAGCAATCCTTGGCTTGCCAGCCAGCATCGTACTTGCTGAAGCGCATACAGCCACTGGCTCAAGACGCTATGTTTGTGTGTGATGTGAATGAGCATTCAGGTGTATTGGCGCAGTGCTTGCATGTCGCGGTGAAAACAGGTCCGCAGAAAAGATCGCATGGACGCAGACTCGCAGTCCTCTATCCCGTGATATCCCAACGTGTCGAGGGTATGCTGCAAGCGGCAGGCAACGATCCGCCGTTCCAAGCTGACATCCACAGGCGCGTGCTGCCGGTAGCCTTCCAGGAGCCACGACAACGGAAAGGAGGTGCAGTGGAAAGCACTCCAATATCCCCAATAGGCCAGGTCCATTGCCGGATCGCCGCTCTGGGGAAATTCGAGGTCGATCATGCCGCTCACCCGGCCGTCGCGCACCAGGATGTGCTGCGGGCTGTAATCGCCGTGCAGCAAACGAGGGGCAAGATCGTGCCACAGGTCGCGGCAGCCATAGAGCAGATCTCGAGCATCATCAACCTCGGCGGAGTCAATGCCGACGTTTCGGGCGGCCCGGCGCAGTTGCGCGATCGGGATCCGGTTGAGCATCACCTCCCAGTCCGGCGCAGCGCCCACACCACGACCGTCGATCCGTCCAAAACCCTGGGCCGGCACGGTGTGCAGCCTGGCCAACAGTGTGCCCGCCTCAACCACGATTGGATGGGCTTGCTCGACATCAAGATGGTTGTTTTTGACCAACGAATGAAGCGTTGTCCCGTCCAGGTACGTCTCGACGCAGATAGACCGCGGCAGTTCTGTCGAGTCGTCGGTTTTGAGCAGCAAGATCCATGGCGTGGGCAGGCCAATGCGCGCACACTGGACCAAGGCCCACCGTTCGGGCTCAAAGTGCGAGCCGGTCTGCTCCAGGCTGCCGTACCAATGGATGCGTACGACGACGCGCTGCCCATCTGCCGTGGTCACAGCATAGACTTCGTTGGAAAAGCCTTCTGTGATCCGCGTCTTGGCGCGAATGGGGGAGTTGCAAGCTTCAAGGACGGCGTCGGCAACGATCGACTCGGGGCTGGTCATCGCCCGGTGTCGCTCCATTTGTTGGCTGTTATATGTGTTAGTTGGTTGCTTATCATCATTCATTTAGTTCTTCTGTGATTCGTTTGGCAAAGCTTGGAATTTATCTCTGGATACCTGTTAACTCCATTGCCACAAATGCAGATCGCTGGCACTCTGGCAGGATACCTCTCCACTTGGTGGCTTTTCCATTGTGTAACACTGTATGAAGAGATCGTCAAGGTAAAACTCGAGCATATTGTGTCTGAGTAGCAGTCGAAACTGTGGGCACGTGCCAAACGTCGTTTCTCTGTCTATACATTCCTGGCAGTCGAAGACTGTGCCGCCGAGATCTGTTGTCCCGATCTCTACGATGCCCTTTTCGTTGACCCGTATCTCTATTCCGGTTCCATCGCTGCTGCCGATGGATAGTCTGCCCGGAGGCTCCATCACACCTTCGAGAACGATGCCCCGGTCCGGCTCGAACCGTAGCACACGGTCACCGGACATATGCTGTTCTATTTTTCTGCTCTTGAGTCCATTATTACCCGTCCACCAGGTGAGATATAAAACCTCGTCCATCACCTCAGCCTTTTTGAGAGGTGCAAAGTAGCTGATGCTGTTGCCATGTGCATCGTGCTCACCAGAGAGGGTATGGTGATTGACCAGCACACCATCCGGGGCGTCCAGGAAACGGGCGAAATAGGCGTGCATTCTGCTTTGGTTTCGCAAGAGATCCAAATTCCTCGTCGATGGGCGAAACGGTCCGTGAGGTGAATCAGAAACAAAAGCAAACATGCCACAGTGGGGATCGGCATAGTCTGCAAGCATGGCATAGTAGCGATCCCCGAATTTGTGTACTGCCCCAACTTCGATAAAGTAGAATTCAGGTATGTTTCCCCACTCGATACGCGGTGGTTGCTGCGCGTGCCAGTGAATGCCGTCGAGACTTTCACCAAACCCGAATCCCAAAAAGTCTTTGGGCGTCGCCGTCCAATAGCCATAATAGCCGCCTGCGGGTCGGGGTATGACGGCGATGCCGTCCCAGCGGGGCCTTTGCCAGGGCTGCCGGGCTGTTTCGTCGATCTTGGCGTAGAATCGCTCATCGACCTTGAACATCATATCATCGCCAAATTTGTGCCAGCGAATCAGATCTTGAGACCAGGCGAAGAAAATGTTTTGGATATGCTGATCGCCCTCAACGCGCCATTCGGAATAGTTGCAAAAGAACCGCCCGGTATTGGCAAAATCAGGATCTTGCCATACCGATCCTGTGCCCAAATAGTCGACCATTTTCTCAGAGGGGCCCAGCGCCTGACCATGATCGTTCCACCTGACCCCGTCGACGGAGGTCGCTACACCAAACCCTTCACCGATCGACTTGCCCGAGATGATATAGTACAAATAGTATACACCGTCATAGTAAACCATCCAGGTGTCCCAGGTTGCAGACACAGCATCCGACTTGAATAACATGGTCCTTCCTTTCCGGGATGTTACGGTCTATGTTCCAACTCTGCTGTGGGGTGGTTCAAGAATGTCATCACTTCAGCCCACCATTCGGCGTCCGAGGTGAGCGGCAACGTGTTATGCCCGGCGTTCTCAAACACCCACAGCTTTTTTTCTCTCGGCAGCGATTCGTAGAGCCGCATCGTATGCTTGTTTGGTATGACCTCATCCTGACCGGCCATAATCACCGCGCCCGGCCCACGAAAGGGTTGCAGATTTTTGGCGTTGTCGTATTTGTCCCGAGTGAGCCACCTGGCGGGCAGGTACCAGTACAAGCCTTGGGCCAGGCGGGGCAGGGTGTCCCAGAAGGTTTTGGCCGGGTACTGGCACAGGTGATATTTTTTTGTCAAGGAGTCACAGTATTTGGCCGTCAAGATCGTTTGGCGTCACGGGGTTGGCGCAGGATGCACTCATAGTCGATCGTTCTGAATGCCGAGCGTGGATCGCCGCCGCCGCATTGAATCTCGTGAAAGCCGCAGGCTTGATACATCCGTTGTGCCGGAGCAAAAAAAGCGTGTTCTCCGGTGGTCACGCGAGCGCGCTTAAAGCCACGCTCCTGCAGGATCGCCAATACATGGTGGATCTGTGTCTTGCCGTACCCGTTTCCCTGGAAGGCGGGCAGGATGCAGTTGTGGCCGATGATGCCAACCTCGGGAAATCCCCTTGGATCCCACGAGGCAAAGCCAATCGCACGATCCTTCAGACAGGTGATAAACCCACACGTGCCAACCGTGTCGGGAAGGCCAAATACGTCCCTGTCATAAGCCTGCCAACCGGCAGGCCATGTCTCCGCCGCCAATGGATCGCGTTCCAGGTAGGCGGCATAACTCTGGGACAGCAGTGAAAAAACGGTGCCCGGTTCGTGCCGGGAAAAGGTCGTGAATGTGAGCATACGTTTTTTTGGCGGTGTCGCCGACTAGATTGAGGCAGCCAAAGAAACAAGTTGCTCAGCCGCCGCATCGTGCAGCGCTTTAGCGCGCGTGAAATCGTTGGCAAGCTGCTGGCGAAAGGCGGGCTGATCGCGCTTTTTTTCCGTGCTGGCCCAATCCAGGTATCCGGCGGTCAAATTGCGCAGTTCACTATAATAGCCGATCGCGGTGTCAAGCTGTTTGTTGTTTTCGGGACCATCGATGAACGGGCGCGCTGCGCTCAAAAACGCGATGCTGACCTGTTGACCGTCGTGCATACGTTTGAACGTCCTGCCCAGGCAGCCGCTTTCTTGACACCCCGGACACATGTGCTCTTGTTGAGATACCGAGACAACCGTTTCGTACATGGCCCTGCCAAACGTGTTCCGGGCAAGCGTTATCTTGCCGGAGGCAATGTCCGCCCCAAAGCGGATTGTCTCCCGGCAGATCTGTGCCGGATCGGCCACGCTCGATGTGTTGGTGAGGATAAACGACGTGCGGGCGCGGATCGGTGGATAGATACAGGAGTTGTAGCATGGGGAAAAAGCCAGGCCGGTCAGTGCTTCGATGGTCGCATAGTCAGCGTCTTTTGCCCAGGCCCGCATCACGGCAGACAGGCAGGCGGCAAAGGAATCGACGGCATTGGGGTCGCCCAGGACGTTTATTTTTGATGCGGTGTTCATCACGTGTTCTCCCACAATGTGGCATACAAAACGGTGTCTGTTTTCGTTGAGAGAGCTGATCGTAGCACGAATGTCCCAAAGACGCAAAATACACGAACTTGTTGCTTGACCAGCGCCCGCTCGATGTGTTCAGCGGCCCGAACGTCTTTGTCGCGCGCCTGCAGAATCAGCGGCACGCTTAATGCTTCCACAACTTGAGCATGCGTCGAGCAGAAATGACGCTGCAGGTGTGATAGCAGTCCGGCAAACCGCGCAATTGCAAAAGCGTGACCTCGTGCCAGAACCGCACATGGTTGACCACTGCCCAGACGCTATGGAAACCGGGACCCGGCACCCGAGCAGCTTGCTCGGCAGTCAAACCCGCGATCGCGGCCGTAAATGGGGTGAGCACACCGTGATCGGCGTAGGCAAAGAACGCGATCAAGGTTTCGGCCAGATGTCGTCCTTCTGACATCCTGCCCTCCAGTCATCCTTTTTTAAGCGGTTCCCTCATCTTGGCGATAGCCTGTGCCCCTCTTATCACACCTTCGGGCCTACATTCCCCACAGGTGGCCGGTGTGAACGGGTTTGCCTTGCAGCTTGAGATAGTAAAAGAGCTGGCCCTTGTGCCGGTCGAGGTGGGTCACCATCTGCAAAAGACGGTAGCCGAGCGTCATCTCGGTGG
The DNA here is from genome assembly GCA_016929205.1 of Anaerolineae bacterium. The sequence goes on along the minus strand of JAFGJF010000038.1, from coordinate 1,458 downwards.
GATTCCATGGCGCAGTGACCATCTTGTCGGCCAGTTGGTCCTCGCTGCATTGAGCAAGCATGTCCAGCGCCAGTTTTTTGTCCTCGGCCAGCAAGCGCTTGGTTTCGACCACGCTGGCTATCGCCGGGAACTTGTCGGCCGAAGGCAGCAAGTCCTCTGCCGACGTCTCGCCTTCGGATGGCATGCCCCAGTCGCCGGTGACAAAGCCGCGTATCGCTGCTCCACAGGCATCGGTCAAATGGCAAAGCAACTGGCCGACGGTCATCCAGTTGCTGCCGGTGGACGGCTTCCAGTCAAGACGGTCCGCGTCGATCAGGTCGATCAATGCATCGGTCACCTGGTAGGTGGTTTCGATCTCGGTTTTGATCAGTTCTGTCCAGTTCATGATTTCTCCCTTCTAAGCTAACACTCTACTGATTTGAACGCAGCTGTATGCCCTGATTTATGCAGATTCGTAGTGGATGGTGTGATTCTTGTCGATGTGATCCCGATCCCGTTAATTGTTTTTTGGTGATTTTTTAAAAATTTGGGTAGTGGGATGTTGTGGCGTATTGGTTTCTGGATATACTTTAGCACAAATGTTCTGGGTTGTCAAATCGATCAATACGCAAACGCCGGGCAAACGACGACGAATCGTCCAGCAGTATCGGGCTCGATAGGTGTAGAATGGTAGGGATAGGTGCATAATGTAGCACAGATATAGAGCTATCGGGCTTTTGGTTGTGCGGTGCTTAACAACACACCAACGAGGAATTGCCATGAACAGGATGATCAAAAACACCTGCACAACAGTTGCTTTTCTGTACGCCGGCCTGATTGCGTCGTGGTTCATTTTACACGCCATATTCGGTGACAGCGTGTGGTGGCTGGCGTTACTCAACGCGTTCGCGCCGATTTTGTTCCTGCCGCTCGTGGCATTTGCGCCGGCTTGTTTGATCTGCCGGCAGCGCGCTTTCCGGGCGATCCTTTCTGTGCCGCTGTTGATTTTTGTAACGCTGTACGGCCAACTCTTTCTGCCGGTCCGGCCCGCCGCTTTTGCGTCTGGGGAAGCGCCGTTGACGATCATGACTTTTAACATCTGGGGCAACAGCCGGACGGTGGACACGGCGCGCGTGATCGCCGATCACGGTCTGCCGGATATTGTGGCGATCCAGGAACTCTCACCACAGATGAGCGAGATCTTGATGCAAGAAATTGGTGAGGCCTATCCGTATCACGTTCTCAACCTGGACGAGGAGCATCGCGGGATGGGCGTGTTCAGCCACTACCCGTTGGCCGCGCTGGACGCGTCTCACCTGTCACACCCAGACTGGCAGATCCAGGCGGTGCGGGTCGAGACCGGGAATGGACCGATCACGCTCTATAACGTGCACCCGGTGGCCACAAACGTCATGCTTTATTACGAACGGGGCGAGTCGATCGCCGAACGGGTGCAGGCCAGTTTCAAAGTGCGCCGGG
>JAFGJF010000324.1 GCA_016929205.1 Anaerolineae bacterium | reverse complement strand
TGCCGTTTGCCGAGAGCGACGCCGACTTGTTGATCGCCGCAATGGGCAGGATCTTGAATGAAATCTTTTGATCGTGCAACAAGATGCTGTTGATCAATGCAGATTTTACATGAAATTTACAATGCGTATGCGCTAGTTATGGTATAATCTTTTTGGATGACAAATCCAATGGCTTTCAGTTGGAAGCTTTTTTGATTCGTGATGCCAAAGCTCTGGAACGAATCTGTTTCATTCTGGCGGTCGCTACTCTTTTCTTGGTTTCGCAAGGCACTGTTGTAGTCGAACAGGGCAAGCGACGGCTGGTCGACCCACATTGGTTTCGCGGAAACAGTTATCTCAAGATTGGCTGGCAATGGGTCAAACATGCTTTAGCAAAGGATGGGCATTGATCACCTCATTGTACTTGTCTGGTATGCCTGACCCAGAACCAGCCAGAGCGTCTCGAATACAATTCGCCAAGAAGGCGATGCCTAACTTTCAGTTCGTCATTACTGACTTGGCGTCAGTTATCTGTTTGTAGAGAGTTTTGTCAGTCAATCAGGACCCCCAACTGAATCCCAGATCTTCTTTGAGATCGAGGACCAGTGCGTGCTGGCGAACGGGATCTTTGCCGTAATCACGCTTGTAGGGAAACTGGCCCGGTATCGGGCTGCCCTTTTTGGTCGTTGGCAGCGGACTGGTATCGGGGTAGCCAACATAGATATGTATCTCGGCAATCGACCAGTTGTCCGCTGTGTCGACTTGGATCATGAGTTTTTGGGGCGAGTTCCACACCCTCACCGTGCCGGCATCGATAGTTTGGCCAGCGTAGAGTGGGGTTGTAAACAGTCCGAGCCTGTCGTAGGCGGAGCCGGTGCCGCTTTGAGAGAACGCCGGCATCGTGGTGAACAGCAATGATGCCAGCAGGACGAGCACGAGCCCATACGTTATTCTCGATCTAGAGATAGTCATTTCCATCATCCTCCCTGCTTGTAACAGGCACCAGATCGACATTTGATCAGATGTCGATGGCCTTGTGCCTGTTAGGAAAAGTGAACCCTAAAGGTCGTTTGTTCGTTTGAAAAGCCGTTTGATACTGATTCTGTCAGAGGTTTGCGCTCGTCCTGTTCGGCTGATCCACCTCCTTTCGATAAACGAGCTTGTTCGTTAGCTTGGGTTTGAACGATTTGATACAAATCACTCATCGTCTGGGTGATATGTTGCTGGCTGTTGAGCACGAGCACCTGGCTGTAGTCCAGGTCGAGGCCCAGGAGCAGGATGCCAGGCTGCTCCCTGAGCAGGGCAAAGATGGATGACGAGCGAGGCGCATCCAGTTCAAAGACGATCAAATCGGGCTGGAGGGATTTCAGGCGTTCTACGATGTCGGCGGTAAGGGTGTTGATTCGAACCATATCCGGTACCTGGCCGCCGACCAGGCCGGCAGCTACACCATCGATGAGCACTGAATCTCCTAAAAGCACGACGAGTGGTTGTTTCTCCATGCGCTGCTCCTGCCAATGTGGGCATCATTGCCTTTATCGTATCACGGAAACACGGCGTGAATCAATCACCCATGAGGCTGCCAAGGTATGAAAAAAGAGCGATTTTTCAATCGCTCTTTCCAGGCCAAGAGCTAGCTCTTGACAAAAATGGGCTACTCTTGCAGGTATAGAATGGTTGGTTCGTTAACGGGGCATATCGCCGGATGGTGAGATCAACCCTTCGCGCAGGGCAAATGAGGCCGCTTCGTGCCTTCGATCGAGGTGTAACTTGGCCAGGATCTTGGTCATGTGACTCTTGACGGTGTGGATGCTGACGTCGAGTGCGTCGGCGATCTCTTTGTTGGTCGCGCCTTCGGCGACCAGGCTGAGGATGTCCTGTTCGCGGGCGATCAGCGTCGCCGATTCCTGGGTTGGATCCTGGACGGCGCGCTGGCTGACCCGGCGGAATTCTTGAAGCATGCGCCCGCCCAACGATGGGGTGATCGCCGCTTTGCCCCGCACGGCTCCCCGCAGCAGATTTAGCATCTCGCGCGAGCGAATGCTTTTCAAGAGGTAGCCTTGAGCACCGTTGCGGATCGCCTCAAACAGCTTTTCGTTTTCATCGCGCACGGTGAGCATCACGATTGTCACGTCGCCGAACTCTTGCTTGATCCGCTGTGTAGCCTCCAGGCCATCGCAGCCCGGCATACCAACGTCCATCAAGATCAGATCCGGCACCAGTTGCCGGGCCTTGATCAAGGCTTCCAGACCATCGCCAGCCTCGCCAACGACCTCAAAATCCAGTTGGGTGTTGAGGATATTGGCCAGCCCCTCACGGAACAGGTGATGGTCATCGACCAGCAGCACGCGGATTTTGCTCATCGTTTTCCCCCGTCAAGATCTTGTCTGTGCGATTGTTTACGGTGTCGAGATTTGAATCGGCATCGTGTGTGTTTGGTCGCCGTTACCGGCTAGCGTCCAACTCAGGCTTACGCGTGTGCCCTGTCCCGGCTCGGCGTCGATCTCGAGTTTTCCGCCGATGCGGGCAGCCCGAGCGCGCATAATACTCAAACCAAAGTGGCCCCCCTGGTCGCGTAACGCATCCGGATCAAAGCCTTGTCCATCGTCTTGCACGGTGATCCGGATGTCACCTCGGCGACGCGACAGCGTGAGGGCGATCTGTCGCGCCCTGGCGTGGCGCTGGGCGTTTAGCAGCGCTTCCTGTACGATGGGCAACACTTGTGTTCTGTGATCGGACGACAGGAACAACGGCTCCTTGACGTTGAGTGCCAGCTCGATGACCGGCCCACCTCTTGCAAAAAACTGACCCACCAGGTCGGACAGCAGATCTTGGAGAGAGCGGCGCGGTTGAGGGGTTTCCTGCAAGCTGGCAATGGAGCGGCGTACCTGGCTTGATGCCTGTTCGACGGTTTGACGTATGTCGTGCAATTCCCGGGCTGCATCCTGGCTGGACCCGCTGTCCACCAATTCGGTGACCTGATCGACTTTTAAGCCCACGAGACTCAGAGTCTGGGCCAGCCCATCGTGCATATTGGCGGCAATGCGCTGGCGTTCTTCCAAGGCGGCTGCCCATTCAAGTTGCTTGTGCAGCCGGGCGTTCACCAGGGCGACGGCGGCGCGGCTGACAAAGCTTTCGATCAACCCGATTTCCTCGGATCGCCACCGCCGGGGCGCTTGCCGGTCGGCCAGGAACAGAAATCCTAATGGTTCTTCTGCGCTCCAGATCGGCAAACACAACAGGGCACGGGCATTGTCCCGCCAGGCAGGCGGAACGCGTGGATCGTTTTGGACGTCTTCAATGGCGATCGATCGCTGCTCGATCGTCAGATTGGCCAAGATGCTGAACGTCCCGGTTTGTGTTTCCAGAACGTGGCTCGCCGATTTGCTTATGCCATAACTGGAAACGATCTCGATTTTGCGCTGTTCTCTGTCCGGTACCACGATACACGCCACCTGGCAGCCCAGCAGCTTGGTCGATTGCTCGGCGATCTGATCATAGATCTCGTCCGGATCGAGCGTCGAGGTCAAAGAGATGCTCACCTGGCGGAGCAGGGTCAATTCTTCAGCCCGGCGCTCTGCCTCCTGGTACAGGCGCGCGTTTTCGATGGCTATGCCGGTCTGTTGGCCGATGGCAGTCAAGAGGTCCAGTTCGGGTTGTGGAACAGCGTTCGCTCTGGGCGTCCCCAGAGTCAACACACCCACCGCCTGGCCCTGGGCGACCAACGGCACACTGACGATCGTGTGCAGACCTTGCTCGGCGATATAAGATGACGGGCACCCAACCAGACCGTCGTCGATAGTGAGGACGATAGCGCTCAGATTGGTCATGGCCTGGTGGGAGACCTTATAACAGGCGCATTGTTCTTGCACCGCTGGGGCCACTTGATCTTGCGCGTCTTGCAGGCAATGGGCTTGCAGGGTTAGCATTTTTCTCTAAAGGACCAGGACCACCGGAAAATTGTCGCAGGAGCACTAGCAAAAAATCCAAGACTGTGCTCATTGTGTTCTCCTGATATGACGCACTATATGGTGCCGTGATTCTGTTTTCCGAGCGATCGAATCATTGACGAATCGTGCAAGGATCCCAAGATGAATAGACAATAATTATTCATGCTTTGGTCGATATGGCGACTGGGTGTATATGGTACCCATTTCCAAAGCGGCAAGAATGCTCGACAAAAAATGGTTAGAAGAAAGGCAAAAACAGGTAAGAATTGTAGGGCGGGCCAGAGCTATTTCAGTGATTCGATAGTCCTTGCCCTAAATGCCCAATATCGATACAATGTAACTATACATTCGAGTCCGTAACCTTGACGTTCAAACCTGGCGGGGCTGGTGCGTGGTTGTGCGCGAGCCCACTTGCCCTATTCAAGGAGCTCAAGATGACCTGGTTATTTCCCTCTGTGGTTGCAACGCTGGCTGGCGCGATTGTGCTGGCTCTGGCCTACGTCTATCTCTATTATCGAGATCGCGAGCTTTGTATGGGCATCTGGACGGTGGGTTGGGCAATCTATGCCCTGCGGTTCGCCTGTATGCTGCTCATCATCTTGTTTGGAGAACGTCCTGTTCTGTTGATCGGAAACCAGCTCTTTTCGTTGATCAGTGGTATCCTGCTCTTGTTGGGCAGCTATGTGTGGATCGGGCGGCGCACACCAAGCGTGTGGATCTGGGTGTCGGTGGCGTGCGGGGTGTGGATTGTGTTGGCAACCCTGTTCCGTTTTTCGTTCTGGGTGCTTGCGCTGCCCACGTTCACGGTGATTGGTTTGTTGTATATCTGGACCGGTGTTGTTTTTATCAGGGAAAAACCCGTGCGCGGATTCGGGCAGACGATCACGGCCTGGACGTTTATTCTGTGGGGGCTGCACAAGATCGATTATCCTTTCTTGCGCCCTGTGCTGTGGTTTGCGCCGTGGGGGTATCTGCTCGGCGCGGTGTTTGAACTGGTTACAGCCTTGGGTATGATTTTGATCTATTTTGAACGTGCGCGAGACACACTGCAAAAAAGCGAGCAGCAGTTCCGGATCCTGTTCAACAGTGCCCAAGACAATGTTCTTTTTCACCTGGTGGGCAACGACGGGCTGCCAGGTCATTATATCGAGGTCAACGATAGCACGTGCGAAACGCTGGGCTATTCTCGCGAGGAATTGTTGGCAATGGGGCCGCAGGATATCACGATAGTGGACGATCCTGCCGAGATTGCCGAAATCACGCACGAGATCGTTCAAAATGGCCAGGCGAGGTTCGAAGCCGTGGGCAGGACCAAATATGGCAGAGAGATCCCTTTCGAGATCAATGCCCATCTCGTCGAACTGGATGGTCAGCCAGTTGTAATGGCGGTCTCTCGCAACATCAGCGAACGCAAACAGAACGAGGAACGGATCGAACACCTCAATGCCGTGCTGCGCGCGATCCGCAATGTCAACCAACTCATTACCCGGGAAAAGGACCGGGATCGGCTGCTAGAACAAGTCTGCCACGAGCTGACGCAAACGCGCGGCTATCTTGCGGCCTGGATTATCCTGCTGGATCAGGACAAGAACGTTCTGATCAGCGCTGAATCGGGATTGGGTGACCTGTTTACACCGTTTGTCGATCGGCTAAAGCAGGGCCAAGTGAGCGCGTGCATTCGAGAAGCGATGGGCCAGCCCGGCGTGATCGTCTTTGGAAAATCGCGCGCCAACTGTGGCGATTGTCTGCTGCTTGACCTCGAGTCACAGGGTCGTTTGTTGATCGTGCGCCTCGAACATGGGGGCCAGATCTATGGCGTGTTGTCGGCCTCGGTGCCCAAATGGTTTGGTATCGATGTCGAGGAAAGGGACTTGTTTACCGAGGTGGCTGGAGATATCGCCTTTGCCTTGCACAGCCTTGAGGCTGAAGCCGCGCTCAAGGATACGCTGCAAACTTCGGACGATATTGTGCAGACTATTCCGTCGGGATTGTTTATCTACCAGTTCAAAGCACCGGACGAACTGTGGCTGCTGGATGGCAACCCGGAAGCCGAACGGCTAACCGGGATCAAGATTGGTGAATGGCAAGGCCGGGAATTCAACGACATCTGGCCGGAAGCCAGATTGGCTGGCGTGACTGATGCTTATTTGCAGGTGATGCGCACCGGCGAGACGTTTGAAACGGAGGATCTGTATTACGAGGACAAGCGGCTGAGCGGTGCGTTTCGGATTAGAGCATTTCGAGTGCCTCAAAAACGTCTGGTCGTGGCTTTTGAAAACGTGACCGAGCGTAGGCGGATGGAGGAGGCGCTGCGAGAGAGCGAGGAGAAATATCGCATCTTGTTTGAGCATCTCCCCATTCCCGTCTTTACCAAAAATCGCGAGGGAGAATATACCAGTTGCAATGCCGAAAACCGGAAATATTGGGCTGCCAGTCCCATAGGCCGGACCGATGCCGAATTACTTGACCACAAGACGGCTGCCGCGCTGCGAGAGGCCGATCTGAGCGTGATGGAAACCGGAGATATGTTGACTGTAGATGAGTATTTGATAAACACGCCGTTAGGAGAACGCCAGGTCCTTTCCCGCAAAGTGCCGCTGCGCAACGGCAGTGGAAGCGTCGTGGGTATTCTGGGCGCGAGTATTGATATTACAGATCGAAAACAGGCCGAAGCGCAGATCCTGGCCGACCTGGCAGAAAAAGAAACGCTTTTGCGCGAGATCCATCACCGGGTCAAGAACAACCTGCAGGTCATTTCCAGCCTGCTCGACTTTCAAGCCCAGTACACAGAGGATGAAGGGGCTATCGCCGTATTGCGCGAGAGCCGGCAGCGCGTACAGGCGATGGCGCTTGTCCATGAACAACTGTACCAGCCGTCCGATCTGTCACACATCGATATGGCCATTTATGTGCGGATCCTGACCACCGATCTGCTGGCCATGTATCAGAACAGCCAACATCCTGTTCAGCTCCAGGTCGACGTACAAGACATCTTTTTTGAGGTGCAAACGGCCATCCCGTGCGGCCTGATCATCAACGAACTGGTGTCCAACGCCTTCAAGCACGCCTTTCCGGCCAATGCAAGTGAACTGCCCTGCCCGCACCGGGTTCGCATTGCCATTGACAAAAGGCCGGAGAATTGTTATCATCTAAGTATCAGTGATAACGGCATCGGCCTACCGTCTGATTTCCGTTTTCCTCCTGGCGGTGAAATCCAACGCCGCGGACAAATCCATCGTCAAGGCTCGCTCGGTCTGTTCCTGGTGGACACCTTTGTCCGCCAGCTTAAGGGCAGCATCGAGTGGCATGGCGAAGGAGGAACTCGGTGCGAGATCGTCTTTTAAAGGGAAAGCGCTTATGATTCAGGCACGGATTCTGATCGTTGAAGATGAATTGCTTGTGGCCAGAAACATTGCCTCAAAACTCGAGCAGGCCGGACACGAGATCGTGGGGATTGCTGCCACAGGTGACGAGGCGGTCCAGGTTGCTGCCCAGGCTGCGCCGGATTTGATCGTGATGGATATCCGGCTTGAGGGTGACCTGGACGGCATCGAGGCGGCTGGACAAATTCAGGCCCAGATGGATATGCCTGTTCTCTACCTCACCGCTTACGCCGACGAGACCATCCTGAGTCGCGCCCGGATCACCACGCCTTTTGGATACATCCTCAAACCGTTCCAGGACCGAGAACTGCTCGGCAATATCGAGATCGCTCTTTACAAGCACAAGATGGAGCAAAAGCTGCGTGCCAACCAAAAGGCCCTCGAGTGGGAGGTATCTGTCAATGCTGTGCTGGCCGAACTGGCCAGCTTGCTCATCGACGCCGAGCCATCGCTGCCCGACATCGCCGCGGTCACCATGGAATACGCCCGCCAGCTCACCGGCAGCGAACATGGTTTTGTCTCGTCCATCGATCCGCTGACCGGCGACAACGTCGGCCATACCCTGACCCTGATGATGGGCGATCAGTGCCGGGTACAGGGCCCGGACGAACGGATCGTCTTTCCGGTTGGCCCGGATGGGCTTTATTCCGGCTTGTGGGGCCACGCGCTTAACACCGGCCAGGGATTTTACACCGATGCTCCGGCCGAACACCCGGCGGCCAAAGGCATTCTCCAGGGACACATTCTCTTGCAAAACTTTATGGCTGTTCCGGCGATGATTGGCGGGCGGCCGGTGGGCGAAATTGCCTTGGCCAACACCCCGGCCGGGTACACCGACCGGGAACTGCATGCCGTCCAGCGTATGGCCGACCTTTATGCGGTTGCCCTGGCGCGCAAGCGAGCTGAAGAGACGCTCGTACAAGAGCGCCTGCTGCTGCGCACGGTGATCGACAACCTGCCCGACGCCATCTATGCCAAAGACCTGGAGGCGCGCAAAACCTTGTCCAACCGCGCCGACGTGGAGAACATCGGCGTCGAGTCCGAAGACGATGTGCTTGGCAAGACCGATTTTGACCTGTTTCCACGCGAGGTGGCAGAGCGTTTTTACGCCGACGATCGACAGGTCTTGCAGACCGGGCAGCCGGTGATCGATCGCGAAGAACGGCTGGTTAACGAGCAGGGCCGTCAGATCTGGCAGATGACTTCCAAGCTGCCGATCAAGGATCGGGCCGGGCAGATTCTTGGCCTGGTGGGCATTGGCCACGACATCACCGAACAAAGAGAGGTCGAAGAAGCACTTAAACAAAGTGAAGAACGATATCGGACCTTGTTCAATACGATGCGTGAAGCATTTGCGCTGCACGAGATTATCCTCGACGAGCAAGGCCATCCCTGTGATTACCGGTTTCTGGAACTGAACCCGGCCTTTGAAAGCCTGACGGGCCTCAAAGGCACGGAACTCGTTGGCAAGACGGTGCTTGAGGTGTTGCCCGGTACCGAGCCTTATTGGATTGAGAACTATGGCCAGGTCGCGTTGACCGGCGAACCGATCTTTTTTGAAAACTATGCCGCCGACTTGGGCAAATACTATCAGGTCACGGCGTTCAGTCCAAAAAAGGGACAATTTGCCGTTATTTTTGTCGATGTGACAGAACGCCAAGAAGCAGAAAACGCACTGCGGGCCAGCGAGACGCGCTACCGCGAGCTTTTTGACCGGATCAATAGCGGCGTGGCTGTCTACCGCGCCGTCGATGGAGGTGATGACTTTGCCTTTGTCGATTTCAATCGCGGCGGCGAGCGCATCGAGCAGGTTCGCCGCGAAGAGGTGATTGGCCGCCGCGTCACCGAGGTCTTTCCCGGCGTCATAGCATTGGGCCTGTTGGATGTGTTGCGACAGGTGTGGCAGAGCGGCGAGGCGATGTCACACCCGGCGGGCCTGTACCAGGATGACCATATGGTCGGTTGGCGCGAGAATGACGTATACAAGCTGCCTTCCGGCGAGATTGTCGCCGTTTACGAGGATGTCACCGAGCGTAAGCAGTCCGAGATCGCACTACGAGAAAGCGAGCAGCGCTTCCGGCTGCTCTTTGAACGGCTGCCGGTGGGCTACCAATCTCTCGACGAGAACGGCTGCATCCTCGAGGTGAATCCGGCCTGGTTGGAGTGGTTCGGGTACGAGCGCCACGAGGTGATCGGCCGCTGGCTCGGTGATCTGATGACGCCACCGATGGCCCAAGCGTTCGCACAAAGGTTTTCCCAATTCAAAAGGGAGGGGCATACACATGGTGTCGAGTTCGAGATGGTACGCCGGGACGGCTCGCGTTTTCTGGCTTCCTTTGAAGGGCGTGTCGGTTATGACGAACGTGGCAACTTTGAGCGAACTCATTGCATCTTGACCGATATCACCGAGCGCCGGCAGGCAGAGAACGCATTACAATATGAGAGAGACAGGGCACAAAAATATCTCGACATCGCCGGGGTTATGATTGTTGCCATTGATGACCAAGGAATCGTGACCCTGATCAACCAGAGAGGAAGCGAGATCCTTGGATACGAACAAAAAGAAATCGTCGGTCAGAGCTGGTTTGATCGGTTTTTGCCGGAGCGTACAAGGCAGCAAATCCGGGGTGTTTTTGACAGCTTGATAGCCGGCGAGGTTGAGGCCGTTGAATATTTTGAGAACGCTGTGTTGACACAAGGCGGCGAGGAAAAGACGATCGCCTGGCACAATACGATACTGAGGGATGATCAAGGCAGGATCGTTGGCACCCTTAGTTCGGGCGAAGATATCACCGAACGCGAGCGAGCAGTGGAATCGCTGCGTCGAAACAATGAGTTTATGCAAAGCTTTTTGCAGAACACACCGTCCTCCATTTTCGTGCGCGATCTCGAGGGACGGTATCTTGTCGTGAACCGCCAGTACCAACGCGTGATCGGACGCACGGCAGAGGAAACGATCGGAAGACATCCAAAAGAGTTACATAGACCTCAAGCTGCCGAACAAATTGCAAGACACGACGACCGGGTTCTGCAAAGTGGGTTGCCATTCGAGTCGGAAGAAATCATATTCGTGGGCGATGAGCCCCATACCTTTGCTTTTACCCAAGTGCCCTTGCGCGACGCGGACGGGCGACCTTATGCGATCTGTACCGTTGCCACAGATATCACCGAGCGCGTACATGCCGAGATCGAACGGGAGCGACTTTTTGCGCAAATGCAGCAACTCATTGCCGCTGTTCCCGAAGGGGTTGTTCTGATCGACAACGCCGGTCGCGTGCTGATGGCCAACCCGGTGGCGCAACGCGACCTGACCGTTTTGGCCTTGATCGGCATCGGAGATGTGCTCGAAGAGTTGGGCGGGTATCCGCTGGAGACGGTTTTGGGTTGGACCGAAGAAAATGCCTGGCACGAGGTCAAGGCCGGAGGGCGAACGTTTGAGATCACTGCTCAACCGGTACCCGGATCGACAGAGTGGGTCTTGGTGGTCCGCGATATGAGCCGCGAGCGCGAGATGCAGCAGCATATCCGCCAGCAAGATCGCCTGGCTGTTGTCGGGCAGTTGGCGGGCGGTGTGGCCCATGACTTTAACAACATCTTGACGGCGATCAAGGGTTATGCCGGCTTTGTGTACGAAGATTTACTAGAGAGCGATCCGATCCGCGATGACATCCAAGAGATTCAAAAAGCAGCTAACCGGGCTACTGCGCTGACCAGGCAACTGCTCGTCTTTAGCCGCCGGCAGGTTGTTCACTCCCAGGTGTTGAACCTCAACGCCGTCGTCGACAATATGGACAAAATGCTCAGGCGGCTGATCGGCGAGCACATCACATTGGAGACCGACCTCGATCCCGCCCTGGGACAGGTTGAGGCCGATCCGGGGCAGATCGAACAGATAATTATGAATCTGGCTATCAACGCGCGCGATGCGATGCTGGAGGGTGGGTCGATTGTCCTGGCGACCCGGAATGTCGACCTGGATGTGGCATACAAGCGGCGGTTTCCCGATCTCGATCCCGGACGTTATGTGATGTTGAGCGTGCAGGATACCGGCACAGGGATCAGTGAACAAGCCCGAGCTCACCTGTTTGAACCGTTCTTTACGACCAAGGAACCGGGTAAGGGAACGGGACTTGGTCTGGCGACAGTCTATAGCATTGTCGATCAAAGCGGTGGGTATATTGAATGTAAAAGCCAGGTTGACCAGGGGACGACGTTTGAGGTTTACCTGCCGTTGATCGATGCGCCGGTGCCGGTGATCCAGAGACAAGACGGCTCGGATGAATCGCTGCGCGGCACGGAGACGATTCTGCTTGTAGAAGATGACGACGTCGTTCGGGAACTGGCCCGGCGTGCGTTGGAGCGTCATGGGTATACGGTGCTCGCATCGCGTTTGCCCCGGCAGGCGTTGCACTTGATCCAGAACTATATCGGTTCCGTGTCTTTGCTCGTCACCGACGTGGTGATGCCGGAAATGAACGGGCCTGAACTGGCGCACAAGATCGCACAATTGCGCCCAACTCTGCAAGTGCTTTACATTTCTGGCTATACCGACGACATTCTCTCAAACCACGAGGCCGCGGGGCCAGACGTTACTTTGCTGCACAAGCCGTTTGATCCGAACGAACTCGTAAAAGCCGTGCGTGATGTGCTGGATGCAAACTGATCGAGATATGGTATAATGAATCGTGATCGTTCGTTCGATTTGACTTTACGAGACTCGACGGGTGCCTTGGGGGTAGAAAGCAGCACCTTGACTGTGGATCATGCCAACATTTTGATCATTGATGACGAAAGTGACATTGTTACTTTTTGCCAACGCGCTCTAAAACGCGACGGATACGATCGTGTCACGGGGGTGAGCGGTGGACGAGAAGGGTTGGATTTACTGCGTGAGGGCGGGTTCGATTTGTTGATTACCGATCTCAACCTGCCCAAGATCGGTGGCCTTGATCTGTTAGTCGCGTTGCGTGAATTCGATCCCGATATCAGTGTGATCGTCATTACCAGCTATGGTACCCTGGAGACGGTGGTGCGCGCGCTCAAGCTGGGCGTGCGCGATTTTTTGCTCAAACCGTTCGATCACCAGGAACTTGTGTTTGCTGTACGCCGTGTGCTGGCCCAAGCGCGCCTATTTGAGGAAAACCAGCGTCTCAAAGTACGTCTCCCGATGCTCGAGATCAGCAAAGTGCTGATGTCCGAGGTTCATTCGAAGCAACTGACCCACCTGGCAATCGAAATCGTACGGCAAGAGTTGAACGCGGACTATGTCTCTTTGATGTTGCTGGACCAAAAAGAACAGGTACTGGAGGTATTTGCCGCCCTCGGGCTCGATCAAAAAGCGGTCGCCTCGATGCGGGCCAACATCGGCGAAGGACTGTGTGGCACGGCTGCTCAAACCCGAGAACCCATCCTTGTTTCCGAGTTCCAGCAGCGCGGCAGCGACGTTTCCGATCCATCGCTGCCGGATGATACCGGTTCGGCAATCTGCGTGCCGTTGATGGTGCAGAATCGTCTGCTCGGCGTCTTGAACGTGAGCCGCAAGATCGGCCGGGTCGCGTTCTGGCAGGATGATCTGGACCTGTTGTTGATCTTGGGTGGGCAGATCGCCGTGGCGATTGAAAACGCACGGGTGATGGGCACCCTGGAGCGGCGCGTGGCCGATCGCACCCGGGAACTGACCGCGCTTTACGAGGTGACCGCTGTTGCCAGCCAGGTCTTGGATCTGAATACGATGCTGGCGCAGTCGCTTGACCGCGTGCTGATTGCCCTGCAGAGCGATGTCGGTGCGATTCAATTGCTCGATGAAACGACTGGACAACTGCGCTTGGTGGCTCAACAGGGCATGCCGCAGGCCATCGTGGCTGTATTGAACGAGCATCCGCTTGAAGACAATATCTGGTCGGGAAGGATCATCCGCGAGGGAGAGCCTTTTGCCGTGTCCGACGTGGCCCGAGTCCTGGAAGACAAGCTGGATGGCGTCGATCTGCCGGCGCACGCTTTTGTCGGCGCCCCGATACAAATTGGCCGGCAGGTGTTGGGCGTGTTGAGCGTTTTCGGAAGGACGAGCCAGCAGTTCAATGTCGAGGACGTCGCCTTGCTGGCTTCGATCGCCGATCAGATCGCCGTCGCCGTCGAAAACGCGCGTCTGCGCCAGCAGGCAGAACGATCGGCCGTGGTCGAAGAGCGCGCGCGCTTGGCCCGCGAGTTACACGATTCAGTGACCCAATCGCTGTACAGTCTGACCCTTTTTGCCGAAGCAGGGCAGGATTTGGCTCACGCAGGCAACCTGGGTGCCACACAACAACAGTTGACCCGGATCGGCGAGGTGGCCCAGCAGGCGCTCAAAGAGATGCGTTTGTTGGTCTACGAGCTAAGACCCATGATCCTGCAAGAGGAAGGTCTGATCGGCGCGTTACGTCGTCGCCTGGAGGCCGTGGAGGGCCGCGTTGGCGTACAGGCACGCTTGTTGGCGGATGAGGCATTGGATTTGCCTGCCTGTGTCGAGGAAGAGCTGTATCGCATCGTGCAGGAGGCCCTGAACAATGTCCTCAAGCATGCTGAGGCAAACTCGGTGACCGTTCACATTCAACGCCCGGTAAAAGATCGTGTCGAATTGCGCGTGATTGACGACGGCGTAGGCTTTGAGCCCGAGCTGGCCCAAATGGGTGGCGGTATAGGCCTGGCAAGTATGCGTGAGCGCGCGGAACGGTTGGGCGGTACGCTGACCGTCTGGTCTAGCCCGGGTAACGGAACGACGATCCGGGTCGTGATGGAGGTGAAACAATGACAATGCTTCCCCAGTCCAACATTCGCGTGCTCATTGTCGATGACCATGCCGTCGTGCGCGAAGGCTTGCGCACCATGCTCGGCGTCAAACCCAACATCGAGGTGATCGGTGAGGCCGCCGATGGCCTCCAGGCCGTTGATCAGGCGCGCATTCTCTCGCCCGACGTGGTCTTGTTGGATCTGGTTATGCCCCGGATGGGCGGCATTGAAGCCATTCAAGAGATCAAACGGCACAATCCACATGCTCGGATCCTGGTATTGACCAGTTTTGCCGACGATGCCAAGGTATTTTCGGCGATCAAGGCGGGCGCGTTGGGTTACCTGCTCAAAGATTCGTCGCCACAAGATCTGCTCAACGCCATCGTCGACGTGTACCAGGGCAAAGCATCGTTACACCCGACCATTGCCCTCAAGGTGATCCAGGAACTGAACCGCCCTCCTGCTGACCTGCCACCTACCGAAGAGCCGCTCACCGAGCGCGAAGTCGAGGTGGTTCAGCTCGTCGCTCGCGGTCTGACCAATCAAGAGATTGCCACAGCACTGTCGATCAGCGAACGGACGGTGGGCACTCATGTGGGCAATATTCTCAGCAAGCTACATCTCGCCAACCGCACCCAGGCTGCCCTCTATGCTTTGCGCGAAGGGCTTGCCAACCTCTAGGTAATTTTACCGATCCACATCTTTTTTCCTGGTTTTTCTACGCAGCATAAATCCGTTTTTCCCCCGATGCGCTCCTGACAAGATCATGCTAAGATAGAACTAGAAAATCCTGGTATGATCAAAGGAGCCATCTATGACACATTCGATACCTGCATTAGTCATGGCCCGTTCGGGCCGGGTGAGGGGTGGTTTGCAGGTGTTGCTGGCAACGGTACCGCAAATCGGGCGTGTCGATCTGGTCGAAAACGCATCCGATCTGTTTGATATTGTCAGAGACACAAATCCGTTGCTGGTGCTGCTTGACACCAATCTGTCGGATGCGCGCGTTCTGACCACGTTGGCCACGATCAAGCGTGTCCGCCCAGATACGCACTGCCTAGTCATCACCGATAACCTCTACCAGCAAAAAAAGGCCAAGGCAGCCGGGGCAGATGGCGTCCTGTTACGCGGTTTTTCGGCCACTGAATTCTCTGAAATGGTCGAAGCACTGCTCAATCAAGAGCTGCATTGGCCTGTAATGGAGAGATGATGCCAATGAATGAACAAAAGACACGATTAACGCAAGATGTCGCCATTGCACAAGCGATATCACTCAATGGCCGAACGCAAATGATGGTGCGCTTTCGCCTGGCCGAACAGCTTTATGCGCTGCCGATCGACTATGTAGATCAAATCGTCGAGATGGTAAAGATTGTGCCTTTACCTCAGGTCAACCACGCTGTAGAAGGGGTGGTCAATGTGCGCGGCGCGTTTGTGCCGGCGATCAATTTGAGGCACCATTTTGGTCTGCCGGGAATCGAGTTGAGTCTGGATACTCACATTATTCTCGTCCGTGTCGGTGGCCGCAAACTGGGGCTGCTCGTGGACCAGGTGGTCGACGTGTTTGGCTTGACGCAGCCATTGTCCGAGCCAGGAGAGGTCCTGCCGGCCAGCCTGGGCGAATTGGGACTGCTGCGCGGGTTGGCGCATACGCCAGAGGGCCTGATGTTTGTGCTGGATCTGGAGCAAATTTTTGATCCGGTGCAGGTCAAAGCGCTCACCCAGTCCTTTGATGCACTGCCTGAACTGGTCGAGGCGACACTTGAGGTGGCCCAACGCGTCGAGGAAGGTGTATGAGCGTACAACAGCGGATCGCAACGCCGACAGAAACTACGAGCTGGACCTACCAGGATTATGAGCGGTTCAGCATATTGGTGCGCGGACGGTTTGGCTTGCATTTTCCGGAAAAGCGGTTGGCCGATCTGGAGCATGGCGTCCGGCAGGCGTTTGCGGCATCGACTTGCAGCGACTGGGATCAATACTATCAGCTCTTACAGGATGCCGACAAAGGCTCGGTGGAATTGGAGCGGCTGGTCAACGCCTTGACGGTCGGCGAGACGCATTTTTTCCGCAACGCGGCGCAATTCAATGCCCTCTATGATCACGTCCTGCCTGAATTGGTCGAGCGACGCCGCGAGCTGCGCACGTTGCGCATCTGGAGCGCAGGATGTGCAAGTGGTGAGGAACCGTATTCGATCGCGATGATGCTGCGAGAGCTGATTCCCGATATTGAGGCCTGGGCGATTACGCTGCTGGGAACAGACATCAACACCGAAGCGCTGGCGCGGGCCAGGCGGGCCATTCACAGCGACTGGGCGTTCCGTGAGACGCGGGCCAAGTTGTGGCGTTCGCGCTATTTTTACCCACATGGCAACAAATATACCGTGATCCCACCGGTGCAGCGGATGGTGACGTTTAAACAATTGAACCTGATCGAGGATTCGTATCCTTCCTACGAGACGAACACGATGTATATGGATCTGATCTTGTGCCGCAACGTGACGATCTATTTTCCCCAAGAAGTGATCCAGGGGATCGTCGGCCGTTTTTACAACGCTTTGGTTGATGGTGGCTGGTTGGTGGTAGGACATTCTGAACACTCGCTGGTCACGTACCAACGTTTCCAGACGCGCAACTTTCCCGGGGCGATTCTATACCAACGTACCGGCACACCGGCGGTCATTCCCTCAGAATGGGCGTGGCTGAACAAACCACACCAGTCGGTATCCGAAAAACCGATTGTTCCGGGTCTGACCCAACGCGTCCGGCGCGAAACAAAACCGTTGATCGCCGAACCACCGGTTCGGCAACCACCAGTTCAACAGCCCAAACATGCCGCCACAATGCCTGTTCCAGAACGTGTGCAGACACCAGATCCGGTAGAGGAGGCGCGAGAGTTGCTAGAGTACGGGCATTCAGAACAAGCACGTGAGTTGCTGCTGCAGACGGTCCAGCAACGCGGCGAGGATGCGACACTCTGTACCTTGTTGGGGCAAACTTGTGCCAACCTGGGTGAGTGGGAGCAAGCTGAGCGCTGGTGTGATCAGGCCACACATTTCGACAAATTGGCTTTGGAAGCGTATTACACCCTGGCCCTGGTCAGGCAGCATCTTGGCGATATCGACAACGCGATCCAGACGATGAAAAAGGTCGTATACGTCGATCGCGCGCACATCCTGGGTCACTTTGGATTGGCCGACTTGTACCACAACAGCGGCCAGTTGCGCCAGGCGCTCAAGGCCCTGGACAATGTCCAGCGCTTGCTGAGTTCGTGCGGGGCTGAAGATGTGCTGTCTAACTCGGGAGGGATCACTGTGGGACGGCTGCAAGAAACGGTCGTCCGCCAGCAGCAGCAATGGCAGGCGGAAGCACAAGATAGGTAAAACACTGCATTGGAATGAGGTCAGGATCGATGGAAACCAAATCAGGCGACAATGGCCACAAACATTTGATTGGCATAACCAGGATTGGGGAGGATGCGCCTGTCGGCGGGCAAGCGATGGCACTGGAAACGGTACAGACCATTCTTGCGCAACGAGCGGCCAGGCTGGCCCAGGCGCCGGAACAAGAAACAGAAGGCGAGAGGATCAGGTTGGTCGTGGTCAGGCTGGGTAGCGAGGTCTATGCACTGGATACCCAGTTCGTGTTTGACGTCTGGTCGGCAGGGCAGATCACATTTGTACCAGGTGTGCCCAAATGGGTGCTGGGGGTGGTCAATCGCCGTGGGCGCATTCTGTCGGTGGTCGATCTGCGCGAATTCCTGGGCCTGGACAAAGCAAAGGTCGATCGCAAGAAGGATGACAATGGCTGGGATGACAATGCGGCCGGCCAGATCCCGTATCTGATCCTGCTGCAGATACCCGCGATGGAAGTGGTGCTGCGCGTGGACGACGTGCTGGGCGTAGAGGCACTATTGAACGGTCGCATCACGGATCTGGCAGACACGGTACGTGGCATTCCGCAGGAATATGTGCGGGGCGTAAGCGAACTGGACAACGAACGGGAAAAACTCCTCGTCGTCATCCTGGACGTGCGCGCGCTGCTTTGTGATGAACGTTTAATCGTCCACCAAGAAATTGTGTAAGAGAAAAAATAGGGTCAGGAAGGAAGGGTATTATGTTCAAGAAAATGAGTTTGCACTGGAAAATGGTTATTTTGATCACGATGACCAGTTTGATGGTATTGGCGACAATGAGCATTATTTCTTATTCCGTCACCGCCAACATTGTGAAAAGCAGAATCGCGATGCATATGCGCACCGAAACACTGGCAATCGCCAACGACGTGAATACTTTTTTTGCGCGGATTGGCCAAATTCCGGTGACCATTGGAAATATGGACACAGCGCTACAAGACAGCCCAGACCACGTGGAGCGTATACTCGCTCAGATGTATGGCGTACTGGAGCATGATCCAGACATTCTGAATACATACACCGCCTACGAAAAGGGCGTGATAGACGGATTGGACTATGTGCTCCCGTGCTGGATCTATGATGCCAACCGGAGCGAGATCACACGGTTACAGATCAACTTTCCCACAGAGGAAGGCTATGATCCGACCCAGCCTATCTATGAATACCACACCGATGATGCGTGGTACGCGCTGGCCAAGGACAAAGGCCACTTTGTCTGGGGACCTCCTTACCAGGATGACGGAGGCACCAATCAGTACATCGTCTCTGCCGTCAGTCCGATTTACTATGACCAACAGTTCGCCGGTGTAGCGGGTGTAGACGTCACGTTGGAACACTTGAACGAGATCCTGTCCAACGTGCAGATTGGCGAATCTGGTTATGCCTTTGTGACGGGAAAGGACGGTGTATTTATCGCCAATCCCCACGCACCCGAGCTGGTTGCAGAGGGCAGCACGGTGTTTGAATTGGCCGACCAGACGGGCGATGAGGATATCCGCACAGTTGGGCAAGCAATGATAGCTGGTGAAACAGGGTACCTGGAGGCGACTGATCCCACGACTGAAAACGCGATTTGGATCATGTATACGCCGATCGAATCTACAGGCTGGTCTCTGGCTGTGGTTGTGCCGATTGCCGAACTGATGCAAGACGTGGGTCGGCTGGCGTGGGTAGTCGTATTCATTACGCTGGGTGGCATTGCCGTTATGGGGGCGGTGGCCTTTGGCATTGCACGGTCGGTGACAAGACCATTGGGGATGGTCACGGATGCCGCGCGCGCGATGGCCGATGGCAACCTGGACGTCGAGGCAAGGGTCCGATCTAGCGATGAAGTCGGCGTACTTGGCAAAGCGTTCAACCAG